>CAVXEF010000039.1:0-37469 GCA_963760535.1 uncultured Phycisphaerales bacterium | reverse complement strand
CCATGCATT
Source organism: uncultured Phycisphaerales bacterium (assembly GCA_963760535.1). Taxonomy (GTDB): domain Bacteria; phylum Planctomycetota; class Phycisphaerae; order Sedimentisphaerales; family Anaerobacaceae; genus CAVXEF01. The sequence continues at coordinate 37,460 of CAVXEF010000039.1, read as the reverse complement.
GGCCCGTTGTGAATTTGTACCCCAGCCTCAGCCGTCAGCTTGAAGGACTGGTTAGGCAGCACGCAAAAGCGAACGTCTTCAACGATAACCAAATCTGTTGCGTGTGTAATAGTACCCAATGTGAGAATCCTGTTGGGAGTATGTAACCCCTATGAAAAGTGTGTCCTGAACTGTGAATGAAGAGTCTTTCGAAACCGTGTTGGACACGGTTACTCGCAAAAAATGGAGTCCGTTAATAACATCGACTGGAACAATCTCTGCAACTCCGACTATTGGACTTGATGATACGGTACCGGAGAAAACTTGAGCATTATCTACAAATACTGTTACTGGAGTCTGGTTAAATGCCCACTGTAAATGAATCTCACAGACTTTCGCCAAGGTTGCGGGCCCGGTTTCCGTCGCGGTGTTGCACGCGAAGTGAACCAATGAAATGAAAGCCACGAAAAACACATCACGATTGGAATTGGTTTTTTCATTGAAGCCTTCTTTCGTGCCGCCTAACGGACCGGAGCTAAGCTGCCGCGTGACCAACTTTCCCCACCATATCCCGAACAGCGGTCTCGCATTGGCGGTATAAAAGCCGCTTCTGCCCTCGAAATCACTTATGTTCTCTATTACTTTGACAAACGTCTCCTGCGTAAGTTCCGCAGCGTCGTCGGCATTGGCACAAATCCGCAATATCGTGTTATAAATCCGGCTGTGATACTTAGTTATCAGCCGCTCCATCGCCGCTGAGTCGCCGCGCCGACACTGCTCCACTAAGAAGCTATCCTCGCTTGTTTGAGCCGTCTTTTGCTGCACTATCTCGCTCCTTATTTAGACAACTTTTGCCGCTCAAAGTTCCGTAAAATCGCTGAAATACTGCCGATATTAATCCCAGATTAAGGCCTTGCGGTCAACCGAATTAACATCTGCTACCTTGCTGGTTTCAGTGTGTTGTTTTCCGCATCAAATGCGCAAGTCAGACAAAAAAGTCGAGAAAAATTGTAAAAAATTCGCAAAAATTTCAAAAAATGACAAGAAAACTACAAAAATTGCGCCGTTTTGACCCTGTTTTGAGCAGTGATTGAAGTACCCCCTTGCGCATTTGAGTGCGCAGCAAGTTCATCGTTCGTAGTTCATAGTTCATAGAAAATAGAATTCAGAAGTCAAAAGGCAGAAGGCAGATGCTCGATGCCGGATACTTGATGCTCGATACTCGATGCTTGGTATAAGCCAGTGGATATTGTGGATAGAAAAAGATTTGGGGCAGGAGAGACGGCGGCAGAATGGGGAGAGGATGGTGGTGGATGGGGGAAGGGGGCGGTAAAGGGAACGGGGTAGCTGGTGCTGCCGAAGGCCATCCGCCAGAAGGCGGATTAGATGAACGGTCGGTCTTGGTTAACTCGGCAGGCAGTGCCATAGTCCTTTTGATTAGTCAAAAGGACTACGAACATTTTAATAAGGTATGGAGAGAGATTGTTCGGCTTTGGTGTTTTGCCTTCGCTGAAGCTCGGCGGATAAGGAGAGCTACACGGAGGTAGGCGGTTGGTGCTGGCGGCCGCCCCGATGGGATAGCAAACGGCGCATTCCATAGGGCAGGCGATGAGGAGACGTACAGGATTACGCAGGGAAATATCTATTCTTTTTCAGCAGTTGTAATATCATTTGCATCTTCAGCGACCCAGATAAATTCCGCCGGTCCACCAAAAATCGAGTTGGCATCATCTACATTTATGCCATATTCAATAACAAAATTCTGAAGTTCCTCTGTCTCTGCTGTTAGGATAAGCTTACTATCCGGAATTTCGTACGTGAGGATATTGGGGTCTGCTTTAATAATTTTATTAACCTTGTCATAATCCATCATAGCGATTTTCAGGTTCGGGTCAATCTGTTCGACTCTCATAGAAGAAAACAAGCTAAGGATGTGCTGTTTATAGAAGCCGCTTTCCTGTTCCATACTCTGGGGCTCCTTTGGATAAATAACCAAAAAGAGATTGCCCTGCAGTTCTCCAAGACCGGCTAAAAAATTTCCTTGTTTTCCATCTTTCTCTGTTATAACAAGTTCATAAACATTCGGGTCTTCTATCCGGCTGAATTGCCAGGTCTGGTTGGAATCTGCCGCCTTCCAGAGCCCCAAAAGGTTAGGGTCGAAAATCAGCTCATTTTCGCTGAACAATGGATGAACAGATAGTACTGGTATACAGCCGCCTAAAACAACGGCCAGCAGATAAAACGTGATAACTTTCAATTTTGTTTTCATTTTTAATCCCTTTCCAGTTTTTATGTTCTTAACAACAACCACAGCACCAAGTCCTAATAAGCATTGGATTGTCGGGCTGATAATCTTTCTGAAAAATTTAATAAAATTGCAGAATTGGCGGAAATTTGGGGGAAATATCAAGAAACACACTCTTTATGCGTTAGGAATTACAGGGATTTTGATGACGGTTACAGGTATAGTTGCCGCTTTTTTTTGAGCGCCATACCAGCTTTCCAGCGAGGCACAAGCCAGGAGACAAGCATCCAGACAATGCCAGTGATGATAAGTGAAATGGGCCAGGCAAAGTATTTGTCCAGATATTTGACCGTGAATTTGTGCACTGCAAAGGCGATGCCGCCCAGACCTGAAAAGAAGAAGGATTTCATTTGCCGAGTTACGCTTCCAAAAACAAAAGCAAAGGATGCAATGGGCAAAAGTATTCGATAAATCACCCGGTGACTCTCAGAAATTGATAAAGTGAAGATATCGAGGTCGAGCACTCGTAATGGGGCCAGGATGTGTAAGGGACCAAGCCAATTGAGAATTTGTGCAAGACGGCGCTGTAATATCGTACCAAGAAATCGGCAAACAGTAGCAAGACCAAGATACATCAGGCCGTTACAGCCGAAACTCAAAGCAGTTTGTTCGTATTGGGTCAGACTCGCTGGTTTTGACAACAGCCAGCCGAATAACGTATTTTCCGAAACAGCAATAACAGAAAGAGGGACAACTATGAGAAGCAATCCGGTAACGCATAGCGACCAGGCATAATGAGTGAGCCTGCAGCGGTCCAAGACCACCCCCAGGATAAACAAACCAATGCCAGCAAACAGATAGCGGCCTGCAATTATATCCGGGGCCCAATTTTCCATCCCTGCAATTATATAACAGGTGGTCAGCCAAACGAGAAAAGCGATTATACTGAAAAGCACAAAGATTGATGAGCGAGTAAGCCGAAGGAAAACAAACGAAAACGCAAGCCAGCACCATGACGAAATATATAACTGGAGATTACCCACAATCAGATGAGACCCTATCTCACTGAGTCGCTGGTATATTGTTTCTGTGCCCCAGGGATAGTTGGCAGCGGACAGTATCTCCCACTGGCCTAATGTCAAAAGAATGGTAATAGGTATCAGCAGATTAGCTGTAGCAAAGAAGCCGACGGCCAATCTGCTTTCTTTTTTTCGCCACATTATGATGCCAAACAGGGTTATCAATGCAGTTGCTGCAACGGCAGGTGTAGGCCGCCAGTATATCGGCACCTGGTCCCAGGTTTTATAAAAAAGCACAAAGCTGCCTAACACAGAGAGCCAGCCTCCGAGATACAAACAAACCTGAGAAAGCGACAATTTCCTCGCCTCAATGATAGAGGGGTCAGGCGCCGCAATTACTCGTTCATAGATATGCTCAAGCTTATCGTACTCCTTTTCAGTAACAAGCTCATTATCACGCCAGACTTTCAGTCTTTGGCGATGATAAAAGACTTCCTGCTGAATCTTGTCAGTTAAAAAGGATGGCTTGGACCAGACTTTTTCGCCTCTGAGGTACCGATTAATATCGTCCGACAAACCCTGTGCATTCACATAGCGACGGTGAGGGTTCTTTTCCAAAGCCTTAAGACAAATATTTTGCAAGGCTATTGGAACTTTTTCCTGTATTGCACTTGGAAGCTCGGGATATTCTGTTCTTATGGCCTGGAAAAGTTCCTTTGGATCTGTTTGTGGAAAAGGCAGTGTATCGGTTAATAACAGATACAGCAGAATACCTAAAGCAAAAACATCTGTTGCAGGATAAATTTTGACTGGCGGAGAAATCTGCTCAGGTGCACTATAGGCAGGTGTGCCTCTATACAATCCTTGTTCAATACTCTGTAGAGAATGAGTTTCAAGGGCGATGCCAAAGTCAAGTACCTTAGGTTTTAGTGCGGAAGTGACCATAATATTCGAGGGCTTGAGGTCACGGTGTATGATGCCCCGTCTGTGTGCGACAGCCACAGCGTCCAGCACCTGCAGGTAGATTCCCAGTCGTTGTTGAACGGATTTTCCCCAGACTTCGGTAAGCGGCAAACCTTCTACCCATTCCATCACGATGAATCTAATCTTCTCCTGCTCACCGATATGGTAAACCTGAGCAATGTTGGGATGATTAAGCTGACCTATGAGTCTGGCTTCTCGCCAGCGTTCTTCGTTTGTGCTTTCGGCTGCATATTCCTTGTTGAGGAATTTTACCGCTACGGGCCGATCCAGAATAGTATCGATGGCCTGGAAAACCTCTCCGGCAGCGCCTTGACCTACTTTTTTGACCACGCGGTATTGAGAGCCTAAAAGTTCCTGAGCCCGCTCAATAGTTCCTATTTGTACACGCGTGACTTTATTTGCAGATACTGATAAGTCCTTAGTTTGAAACTCACGAAGCTCAGAAAGCAATGATTCATTCTCACGAGCTTCTGCTACTCTGGAGCTGCACTTGGAACAATCTTCCAAATGTGCTTTAAATTCGGCCGACTCCGACTCGTTCAATTGTCCACACATGTAATGTTCGATATACTCAGGGTCAGGACATTTCATAAGACAGAATCCCTACTAAATCCCTCAAAATCATGTTGCAACTGACGTAATTTTGACAGCACGCGACTTTTTGCAATGTATACAGCGTTTTGTGACATACCTAAGGTCTGACAAACCTCCTCTACCGACTTTTGCAAAAGTGCGTAAAGCTCAAAAGCCTTGAATACCTTTTGGTCCAATTCCTTGCGGGCCTGCTGCAGACATCTTTCAAGCACCATATACCGCCATTCTGTATCCCACGTATGTCGGACACTATTTTCATCGGCCACCATATCCCAGAAGGACGTGCCCGTAGTGTTATCTGCGACAAAATGCTCACGAGGCAGGCGCTTGCGAAAATCCAATATTGTTCGTTTGGCTACCCCAAAAAGCCAATGGCTAAGATGTCCTTTTTCTTTGTTATATTTGCCATTGCGAAACGCTTTTAGAAAGGCCAGCATTGTTTCCTGCGCGGCATCCTCAGCATCAGTTTCCGACAAGCCCAGCGTCTTTGCGAAGTTGAATATTACAGGATAGAAATGGTCACGAAAGCTGGTCCATGCTATAGTATCATTGGATTCCTTAAGTCCTTCCAAAACTTGGGTTGTCGTTACCCACTCCATACTCTTTGTCCATTTTTCAAACAACTGCTTTGACGCGCCAGCAATCTCACAATTCTCTAACATGAACCGCCGGAACTGTAAAAAAAGTATATTGCTATACCTCTTATTTTACAAGTAAATTAGCCGTGTGAAAAAATCACAAAAAAGCAAAACCCTGCTATGGTAATGGTGGGGCCGCTATGAGAAAGCCACAGTAAAATTGCGGGGCTAAATATAACGACAAGCCCTGCGATATTCATCCTTTGTAGTTCGAGGGCATTATAATATGATTGATTATTCGCCAAGGGGGTGGTAAAATAACGTTCCCGCCTAAAGGCGAGGTCTCGCCAAAGGCGGATTTAGTTTTATAAAGGAGGTGAGATAATTTCATATCTCACCTCTTAAATGTTGGACGTGTATGAGATTTCCGTCTCAGGCGGATAAAATTGTTTTACGCCGGAGGCGTACAAGTATGGAGGTTTTTATAATGGCTATTATGATGATTTGCGGGCCGGTGTGCTGGCCATTAGGGCCGATGGTCGGCGACGGGATTGCTCTGGGAATGCTGGCATTAGCAGGGGTGATATTCTCGCTCGCTATGCTGATAGACTGCCTGAAAAGGCCACCGAGGAAATTCGTCCATCCCCTTACAAAAAACGGCGAGTATGACAAGCTGATATGGGCAGCGGTGATTGTTCTATCGCTATTCGGGGGCCAGATTGGTTTCTTCCATATAAGGTGGTCCTATTTTTTAGGGACGATAGTGTATTTCATCGTGGTAAAGCAAGCCAAGACCAAAAAGGCCAAGAAAGAAGATTAGCTTTTAGATTTGACAAGCTCACCACGGGCTGTCGGATGTATTAGATTTCCGCCTGTGGCGAATAAAATTGTTTTAAGGAGGTTATTGCGATGTTTGGTAGATTAGGATTCTGGCCTTTGGGGCCGATAGTCAGCGTCAAGATTATTCTTGGGGTTTTGGCGGTGGCAGGAGCGGTGTTCTCGGTTGTTATGCTGATAGACTGCCTGAGAAGGCCGGCGAGGAAATTCGCAAATCCCCTGACAAAAAACGGCGAGTACGACAGGCTGATATGGGCAGCGGCGATTGTTCTGTCGCTCTGGTTCTATTTTTTGGGAGCGATAGTCTATTTCTTCGTGGTAATGCAGGCCGAAGGCAAAAAGGATGAGAATAAAGCCACAGATTAATAAAAGGCGTATAAGTATACTATGAGGAGAATCCGCCTCGCCACGGCGGGTAAAAGGGAAAATGCGATGGCGTATATAATACTACTTATCGCAGCGATAATCGTCGGCACAGGATGGATAGCATACGGCATCTGGGACTATAAAGAACGTCAGCGTGAAAAAGAAGAGCCCGACCGGTCAACAGAGCATCTGCAAAAGGTTAAAAAGTCGTTCGAAGAATATACAAAGAAGATGAAAGACTACAAGCTAAAACCCTACGAACGCAAGGACAAAGACAAAACATAAGGCAATGGATACAGGGCGGAATAAATCCGCCTGAGGCGGATAAAAGATATGACGACACAGGAGATAATCGAATTGTTTGATAAATACGTTATAGCCAATTACCATCGGCTGCCGCGGGTGATTGTCAAGGGCAAAGGCTGCTACTGCTTCGACGCCGACGGGAACAAGATATTAGATATGTTCCCCGGGTGGGCTGTCAGTGCGATAGGACACTGCCATCCGAAGGTTGTCGAAGCGATATGCAAACAGGCGGAGGAACTTCTGCATATAGATAATACGTTTTACTCCGAGCCGCAGGGCAAATTGGCCAAGCTTCTGAGCGAACGGGCGTTTGGAGGAAAATGTTTTTTCTGCAACAGCGGAGCGGAGGCGAATGAAGCTGCGCTGAAACTGGCCCGTCTGTACACAGCAAAAGAAAAATACAAATTTATCACGGCGGAGGGCAGCTTCCACGGGCGGACATTCGCAACATTAACTGCTACGGCTCAGCCGAAGCATCATGAGGGATTCCTGCCACTGCTGCCGGGATTTGTTTATGTGCCGTTTAACGATGTTGAGGCGCTGGAGTCGGCCTTCAGCGATGAGGTTGCGGCAGTTATGGTCGAGCCAATCCAGGGCGAAGGCGGAATAAACATTGCAAGCGCAGAATATTTAGAGAAGATTCGCGAACTCTGCGATGCCAACGGTGCAGTTATGATTTTAGACGAGGTGCAAACGGGAATTGGCAGGACAGGCAAATGGTTTGCGTATCAGCATTTCAATGTTGAGCCGGACATTATAACGATGGCAAAGGCACTCGGCGGCGGCGCGGCGATAGGCGCAATGATGGCCAAAAAAGAGATTGCAGACTCGCTCGTGCCCGGTAAACACGCGTCGACGTTCGGCGGCAATGCCTTAGCGTGCGCAGCAGCAATCGCAGTTATCGAGGCAATAGAAGAAGAGAACCTTTTGGAAAACGCTGTCGAAATCGGTCAATATACTAAGAATAAGCTCGAACAACTAAAACAAAAGCATCCGATTATCGACCATGTCCGCGGGATAGGTCTTATGATTGGTATTCAACTGACAAGCGGCGGCGGCGAAATAGTCAAGAGGTGTCTTGATAAGGGCCTGCGAATAAACTGTACCAATGATACGGTACTGCGATTTATGCCGCCGATGATTGCCAGCCGCAGCCAAATCGACCAGGCTATCGAGATTCTCGACGGCGTTCTAACTGAGTCCGCCTCCGGCGGATAAAAGTGCAAATAGTTCGACAAGCTCACCATAAAAATGAAAGATTTTATTTCCATAAACAGTTGTCCGGTCACGCTGCTAAAGGAGCTGCTTCGGCTAAGCAGTAAATTAAAGGAGTTATATAAATCCGGCGGCAACGATATATGCCTTGGCGGCAAGACGGTGGCAATGCTTTTCGAGAAGCCGAGCCTGCGAACGCGAATAAGCTTTGAAGTCGCGATGACGGAGCTGGGCGGCAGCACGATTTACGTCAGGCCTGAAGATATCGGCGGCATCGGCAAACGAGAGCCGGTCAAAGATATTGCGAGAGTCCTGAGCCGATACGTTGACGGAATAGTGGTGCGGACGTTTGAGCATCAGACCATCGTAGAGCTGGCTGAGTTTGCGACGGTCCCGGTGATAAATGCCCTGACCGACCGGCTGCACCCGTGTCAGGCGATGGCTGACGTGCTCACTATCAGTGAACACTTCAAGCAGCTGGAAGGGATAAAAATTGCATTTATTGGTGACGGCAATAACGTTGCGCGGTCACTATCGGCCGCATGTGCGAAGTTCGGTATGAAGATGGTGATTGCTTCACCTGTCGGTTATGAACTCGACGATGAATCGATTGCGGAGGCCAACAAGATAGCAGCCGACAGCGTTCGGCAGACGAATAACCCGGCTGAGGCGGCAAAAGATGCTGACGTTATCTATACCGACACGTGGGTAAGTATGGGGCAGGAGAACGAAAAGCGAAAGCGTATCGAAGCCTTTGCAGGTTTTCAAGTCAATTCCGAGCTGGTCAAATTGGCACCAGCCGGCGTCAAGATTATGCACTGTCTGCCTGCTTATCGGGGTTTTGAAATCACCGACGAGGTTGCCGAGTCGGAAAATTCGATTATGTTCGACCAGGCTGAGAACCGGCTGCACTTCCAGCGGGCTCTGCTGAAAAAACTGCTAAGTTAACACGCGGATACGATTCGATGAGACGACAAATTTTGGTTGCTACTACGAATCCAGGAAAAATCGCTGAGTTAAGAGCGATGCTGGATTTTGATATTGAGTGGGTGGGTCTGTCCGATTTTCCCAACATAAATGAAGTAGAAGAGGGCGGCAAAACTTTTGCGGAGAACGCTCGCAAGAAAGCCATTGGTTACGCAAAGCAGACCGGCCTTTGGACGATAGCGGATGACTCGGGGCTATCTGTTGACGCACTCGGAGGCCTGCCAGGGGTAACATCAGCCAGATTCAGCGGTTTCGACAAGCTCACCACAGGCGGCGAAAAGGGAAAAAACAGAAAACTGCTCGACCATAAAAATATGCAAAAGGTACTAAGGCTCCTTGAAGGTGTGCTGAAAGAAAATGGTTCGACAAGCTCACCATCCCGAGCAAAGTCGAGGGAAAGGACGGCGAGATTCATCTGCTGTCTGTGTCTTTCAAGCTGCAAGAAGATATTAATAGAAACTGAAGGCAGGCTTGAAGGACTTATAGCTGAAAAAGAAATCGGAGAAAATGGTTTCGGGTATGACCCGATTTTCTTTGTGCCACGCCTAAACAAGACCGTTGCTCAATTAACCCGTGAGGAAAAAAATGCGATATCGCACCGCGGAGACGCCATCAGAAAATTAAAGCCGCAACTTGATAAACTTTTGCAAGCAATCTGAAAACCTAGGAATTGTTTTTTCTTGACATCTTCCATATCTATCTGTATTTGTCCATACTTCGACGCCGCTCAGTACGGTCGAACCGTTTCTAAATTTTTTGCGTAAAAGTGCCGATGGATACGCAAACCCCACATAAGATGTGAGGCTAAATATTGGCGAATCTATGGGAAAAATAACCTCGTCCAACAGCAAATCCCTGGTGATTGTCGAGTCGCCAGCCAAGGCGAAGACGATAAACAAATACCTCGGTCCTGCTTTTGAAGTAAAGGCATCAATGGGCCACGTTCGGGACCTGCCTTCAAAAAACCTCAACGTCGATATAGAAAACGACTTCGAGCCGACCTACGAGATTATGCCCGGCAAAAAACAGACGGTGGCAAGTCTAAAGGCGGCAGCAAAAAAATGCGACAAGCTGTTTCTGGCAACAGACCTCGACCGTGAAGGCGAAGCAATTGCGTGGCACCTCGCGCAGATTCTCAACGTGCCGGAAGAAAGGACCTACCGCGTTATCTTTAACGCGATAACAGAATCAGCGATAAAGCGAGCCTTTGCCGAGCCTGGCAGGATTGATATGGACAAGGTTATGGCGCAGCAGGCGAGGCGAATCCTTGACCGGATAGTCGGCTATCAGATAAGCCCGCTGCTGTGGAAAAAAATCGCCAGAGGACTTTCAGCGGGACGAGTTCAGTCCGTTGCCGTCAAGATGATTGTCGAAAAAGAAAGAGAAATCCGCAATTTCAAACCCGAAGAGTACTGGCTGATACCTGCGGTTTTCACAACGGACCTGCAAAGCAACTATCAGCAGGAGTGGGTGGATTTTGCGAAGCCCAAAACCGAAACGGATAAGCCGCCGACCGCCATTGAACAAAACAAATGGTTAGCTGAACACAAGGCCTTCAAGGCTCAGCTTACGCGGGTCGACAATGAGAAATTCAAGGCGTCCGACAAGAAAGAAGCAGAAAGGATATTTAGTGCGCTAAAGCAGGCGAAGTTTAAATTGACCGATTTACAAACCAAGCAAGCCGTTTCTCGACCTTTACCGCCTTTTATCACTTCGACACTACAGCAAACGGCTGCAAACCGTTTAGGATTCAGCACAAAAAGAACAATGATGGCAGCCCAACAGTTATATGAAGGAATCAATCTGGGTTCGAAGGGATTCTTCGGGCTAATCACCTATATGCGGACGGACAGCACTCACATCGCAGGCGAAGCTATCGAGGAAACACGCAACTACATCGGAACACATTTTGGACAAGGGTATCTACCCGAAAAAGTGAACGTTTATGCTTCAAAGAAAACAGCCCAGCAGGCACACGAAGCGATTCGGCCAACCGATGTTGCCCTGACACCATCAGAGTTAAAGCCGTCCCTCAGTAACGAGCAGTTTAAACTTTATGATTTGATATGGCGGCGGTTCGTGGCCTGTCAAATGGCAGCGGCCAAGTGGGACGTTACAAATCTGGATATCACAGCAGAAACCTCCATCGGCACCTGCTGGTACAAAAGCACGGGTCGAGTTCTGGTTTTCGACGGCTTTTTGAAAATCTGGCCAACCACTTCAGAAGAGCAATTACTGCCCGTATTGAAAAAAGGCCAAGCACTGGCGGCAGTCGATATACAAGCTGAGCAGCATTTCACCAAGCCACCTGCTCGATATACGGAAGGCTCATTAGTCAGGGCACTGGAAAATGAAGGCATTGGACGGCCAAGCACATACGCTCCAATTATCGGTACTATACAGGAGCGGGGCTACGTCGAGCAAAAAGAGAAAAAATTCTACGCCACCGACCTTGGTGAGGTGGTTACCGACAAGCTCAACGAGTACTTTCCGAAAATAATGGACGTTGCTTTTACGCGGTATATGGAAGAGCAATTAGACAAAATCGAAGAACAGCACCTCGACTGGCTTGGCGTTTTGAGAGAATTTTACGGCCCATTCAAGGAAACCATTGAGACAGCACAGAAGGAAATGAAACACGCCAGGACAGAAGTACAAATGTCCGAAGTGCCCAGCGCTGGTCTACAAATTCGTAAAACGGATTTTATGCTCAGGCTATCCAATGAAATTTGCCTGCCCCTGCAAAACGGATGTTATAGCAAAAGAAGCGAACACAAATGCCCATATGTGGCAAAACAATGTTATGGCGGTTCGGGCCATTTTTGGGCTGCTCGGATTATCCGAACTGCAAAGGCATCGTGAAACTTGACAAAGAAGGTGGATATCCAGCCGGCAAAAACCGCACCGCAGTCAACCGGAATAAAATGCTACAAATGCAAAGACGGCGAACTGGTCATCAGGCGAAGTAAAAAAGGGCCGTTTCTAGGCTGCAACAGATTCCCCAAATGCCGAACGATAATAAACTACGACCAACTGGATAAACTAAAACAACTCCAGTCACAAGGCAACTGGCCGCCTGAAACAATCGAAGAGGTCGAGCAGATTCTGGGCAAAAAACAAACCAAGCAAACAAAAAAAACAAGTCGAACCACAAAATAACGTCGCACCAGTTATTCTATGCGGCGAATGGCATTAGCCATCTTTACGACATCTACTATTTCAGCGACATCGTGAACGCGGACGATTGAGACGCCAGTCGCTACACACAAAGCAACTGTGGCAGCAGTGCCGAATATCCTTTCGGCGGGGTTTCTTTGCCTGTTATTTTTCCTATAAAAGCCTTTCGACTTGTGCCAACGAGCACACGATAGCCGCTATTTACAAACCTATCAATGCTTTTCAAAAGCAACAGATTATGCTCCGGTTGTTTTGCCGAAACCTATGCCGGGGTCGATAAAAATCCTATTCTTCTCAACACCAAATTGTTGCGCTTTTTTAGCTTTGGCCAACAAGAAATCCAGCACTTCATTCACCACATCGTTATACTTCGGCTCAATTTGCATTGTCCGCGGTGTTCCCTGCATATGCATCAGGACAACCGGCACTTTGCGCTCTGCTGCCAATTGCCCCATACGCTCGTCGCTCAAGGCTGTGATATCATTTATCATCACAGCGCCAGCATCCAGAGCAGCCTCGGCAACCTCGGCACTGTACGTATCGATACTAATCGGCACATCTGTTTCTTTTACGAGCGATTCTATCACCGGTATCGCACGAGTTATCTGCTCGTCAGCCGAGACTGGTTCTGCACCCGGCCGAGTAGATTCAGCACCAATATCGATTATGGCGGCGCCATCGGCAGCCATCTGCAGGCCATGCTCAATCGCCCTGGCCTTATCAAAAAACCGGCCGCCGTCGCTGAAGGAGTCCGGCGTGATATTCAGAACCCCCATCACAATACAGCCCGCGGAGAAATCCAGCTTTCCCTTTGGCCACTTAACTATATTATTTCCGTTACTACTTTTCGCCACATCTGTTATTCCTGCAGGAATCCGATACCCTTTAACTTTCTGGCCAAACTGCTGTCTTCATCTTTGACGAAGACCCTCGTATTATGAAACTCTCTGCGGACCGGATAATTCTTTCGCAAATCGTCAAAGAATCTGCCTCGCTGCCAGATCCGGACATCATCAGAATCTCACGAGTGTTAAAGTCATCCCTGTTAATCGCATAGACCTGCTGGACTGTTTGGTGAATAATGTCTTGCTCCTTAGCGGTATCCAAATCGACCCTGATTTCACTTACCGCAGGGGCAGGCAAAAAAGATGCAGCGTCAAACTCAGCTCAAGACCAAAATGCTCACACGCCGCCCTATAAATCATAATCATACCGGCGATTTTGCCATCCAGCGAATAGCCTGCGATGTGCGGCGTTCCAATATCAACCATCCGCAAAAGCTCAGTATCTATATTCGGCTCATTCTCCCAGACATCCAGCACAACAGCTTTCAACTTCCCTGAACGTATGGCATTTTTCAAGGCCGTCGTATCAACAACGCCGCCGCGAGAAGTGTTTATAAAAACACAGTCGGTTCTTAACGACTCTAAAAACTTTTGGTCTGCCAAATGAAAGGTTTTGTCCCGCCCCTCAAAAGTCAGAGGCGTATGAAGCGTTATAAAATCACAATCAAAAAGCTGTTCTATCGGCAGAAATTTCGGGTCTTTGGTTTGCCTTTGCAGCGGCGGGTCGTTCAGACAAACCTTCATCCCCAAAGCGGTACACTTCTGCGCCACCCTGCTGCCGCAGTTGCCAACGCCTATAACTGCGATTGATTTACCCTCCAATTTAATCTGCAGTTTATTTGCCACTGAAAGAAGAGCGGCGACGACATACTCGGCAACCGAATTGGCATTCGAGCCCGGCGCTGACGCAAAGGCGATATTATTCTTTTGAAGATACTCGACATCAACGTGCTCAAATCCGATAGTTGCGGTGCCGACAAACCGGACCTTGCCGGCCGACAGCAATTGTGAATTTACTGCCGTTACGCTTCGCACCAGCAAAACATCCGCATCGCGGACGCTATGGGGCGTTATTTTTCTGCCCGGCAAGACCTCGACTTCGCCGATCGAAGAAAAGCACTGCTGCACAAACGGTATGTTCGCATCCGCGATTATCTTCATTGCACATCAAAGTTCAAAACCGGCCACTTTTTCGCCACAATCCGGGCAGGACGAATTTTTCAGATGATTGGCCGCTATATGATAGCCGACGCGCTCTATCAATATTCTGCCGCACTTATAACAAAAAGTGCTCTCGGATTTTGCACCGGGGACATTGCCGAGATAAACATAGTGCAGGCCGGCCTGTTTGCCTATTTCGTATGCGCGCTCGAGCGTCTTTATCGGCGTAGGTGCCGCATCGTCCATCTGGTACTGAGGGTAGAATCTGCTTATGTGCCAGGGGACATCCGGCCCGGCATTCGCAATGAGCCAATCCGCAAGCTTTTTTAGCTCATCGTCCGAATCATTCTCACCCGGCACAACCAGCGTCGTAATCTCCTGCCATATATTCGTTTGCTTTGCGATATATTTAATCGTATCAAGCACCGGCTGCAATCTTGCCTTGCAAAGCCTGCTGTAATAATCCTCACTGAACGCTTTCAAATCAACGTTGATACCATCAAGCCAATCCTTGGCAAAATCGATTGCTTCGCGAGTCATAAACCCGTTGCTGACGAATACATTCGGCAGATGCTTTTGCTTCGCCAGACGTCCGCAATCGCTGCACAATTCCATAAAGACCGTCGGCTCAGTATAAGTGTAAGCGATTGACTTACAGCCGGTGCGAACGGCGGCTGATACTATCTGCTGCGGCGATATTGGCTGGCCATCGATTTGTCCATCCTCAATTGCTGCCTGGCTTATCTGCCAGTTCTGGCAAAAATCGCACCGAAAGTTACAGCCCATCGCAGCAATAGAAAAACTGCTGGTGCCGGGCTGAAAATGAAACAAGGGTTTTTTCTCAATCGGGTCAGGATTAGCAGAGCAAACTTTATAGTAATTAAGTGAATACAATACGCCATCTATATTCCTGCGGACGCAACAAAAGCCCAATTTGCCGTCGCCAATCACGCACCGATGCGAGCACAATTTACAGCGGACCTTCTTGTCCTGGCCAGCCTCCCACAAGACCGCTTCTTTGAGATTTTCTTTCTGCGTCGCCATCGTAACTTTCCACCTGAATCCGCCTTCGCCAGGGCTAACGGCGGACAAAGCCAGACTTTACTTTCTTCGATTCAATATATAGAATAATCCGACTAAAATCAATTAGACAGGCCGAATCAGTTTGCTTCTACCGTAAACAAGCTAAACACAGTTTTCGGAGGCAAGTCATTATGAGCATACTATCCGCTATCGGAAATACGCCAATAGTAGAGCTAACCAACCTCAACAACAGAAGACCGAAGGTCAGAATTTTTGGAAAACTCGAAGGCTGCAACCCGGGCGGGTCCGTCAAGGACCGGCCAGCTTATTATATGATAAAAAAGGCTGAAGAGGCTGGACAACTTACCAAAAACAAAATAATACTCGAACCGACATCAGGAAACACGGGGATAGCGCTGGCGATGATTGGTGCTGCCAAAGAATATCGAGTTAAACTGTGTATGCCCGAATGTGTAAGCACAGAAAGACAGCATATCCTACAGGCACTCGGCGCCGAGGTTATCCTGACGCCTGCGAAAGAGGGCACCGATGGCGCCATCAGAAAAGCACATCAGCTTCTCAACGATGAGCCGGACAAGTACTATATGCCGAACCAGTTCGAGAATGAAAACAATGTTCTCGCCCATTACGAGACGACCGGGCCGGAGATATTCGCCCAGACCAATGGCGAAATCGATGTTTTCGTCGCCGGCATGGGCACAACAGGAACACTAATGGGGGCAAAGAGATTCTTCAAAGAAAAAAAACCTGAAGTCAGGATTATCGCCGTTGAGCCGCCCGAAGGACATACAATACAGGGTCTAAAGAATATGAAAGAATCAATGGTGCCCAAGATATACAATCCACAAGTGCTGGATGAAAAAATCACAATCGGCGATGGTGAAGCTTTTGAAACAACAAGGCTGCTTGCCGCCAAGGAAGGAATTTTTGTGGGGATGTCCAGCGGTGCAGCGGCAGCAGGTGCCCTAAAAGCAGCAGAAAAGATGCGCTGCGGCACAATCGTCGTCATTCTGCCGGACCGCGGCGACAGATACCTAAGCACCACCCTATTCCGCTCAATCTGTGCAAAATGCCCACCCTAATAGCTGCCCGATGGTCTGGAAAAAGGTGCGTTCTGCCCTGCGCTGCGCATAAAAACAGGGCTGGGGTGCGGAGGGAGAGGAAAAGCGAGAAAACCCCAGCCCTTAAAGTGCATTGTCTATTGCTTTATTGTACACCAAGGAATTCCACGTGTCTATACCTTTTCCGCCCAAAAATGTTCGCTCCAACCAACTACATAGATAGTTAGAAGAGGCTAAGCTACCTATATGTCAGCTTGGCAGGAAAAGACCAACATAGCGGAATTTTGGCAGACGGGAGCCGAAAAGGGGGTTTTAATATAACCGTATTTATGATAAGCAGTTAGGCAAATAAATCCTGCGACGCGGGCATTGGCACGAGATTTGCACTTTAACCGGCACAATGGTTGCTATGCGCTCACAACCTGATGAGTTCAATATTCTGGCCAGCGAGGCAAACTGGGCCTGGCCGGAGGCACTGCGCGATATATTTGAGCCAAGAGGCGTCAATCTGCTGGTAGCCCACAGCGCAGGTGAGTTCGTCGACGTTATCAAACGAAAACGGATTCATACCACAATTGTGGATATGGACTCGGAAACCGACGGCCTGATAACAATAAGGATTATCCGAATGCACTATCCACTGCTGCCGTGTATACTGTTGGCAAGCGAGGTCGGCGCAACGATGCTCAGCAAAGCACTGCAGTTAGACGTTTTCAGCGTGATTGATAAGCCGGTGGATATGGAAGTCCTGCAGGACCAGTTGAACCGGCTTTTCACTAAAAAATATCACAGCGACATCTTCACACTGTGATTTAGAGTCATTTTAATTTTAGCAAAGAATTAGAAGAGAAGTTTTTTTGAAAGGAGCAAAAGCAATATGAAGATTCGACCATTGGCAGATAAGGTACTCGTTCAGCGTCTTGAGGCTGAGAACAAGACAGCCGGCGGGATAGTGCTGCCGGACACCGCCAAAGAGAAACCACAAAGAGGCAAAATTATAAGCGTCGGCCAAGGCAAGATGCTCGACGACGGAACCGTAAGAAAACCACAGGTGAAAAAGGGCGACACCGTACTTTTCACAAGCTATGCCGGAACTGAAATAAAGATGGACGGCAAAGAATACTTAATCATGAGCGAGTCGGATATTATGGCGGTAATTGAAGAATAATTGATTCCTTCGATAAAACTCAGGACAAGTGTTGATGATTTATTATCGAATCCCGCACTAATCTTTGGTACCCCAAGAGATATTTTTTGTCCTCTGGCTGGTGTTGAAGATTAGTGCGGGACACAGGCTGAAAAAGGAGAAGAAAATATGACAGCTAAAAAGATAGCTTATGGTACTGATGCGCGAGCAGCTATTCGGGAAGGCGTAAAGAAACTGTCGGCTGCGGTAAAAATAACACTCGGGCCCTGCGGGCGAAACGTGATTCTGGAAAAATCTTTTGGCTCGCCAACCGTCACTAAAGACGGCGTTACGGTGGCCAAAGAGATTGAACTGGAAGACGCATACGAGAATATGGGGGCACAGATGGTCAAGGAGGTGGCCTCGAAGACATCGGCGGTGGCCGGCGACGGGACAACCACTGCAACTATTTTAGCTGAAAGCATATTCAACGAAGGATTGAAAAACATCACCGCCGGCGCCAACCCAATGCAGGTCAAACGCGGCATCGACAAGGCCGTCGAACAAATCGTAAAAGAACTGCAAAAAATGAGCATACAAGTCGAATCAAGCAAGCAACACGAACTTATTGAACAGGTGGCAACATGCTCGGCGAATCAGGACATCGCAATCGGCAAGAAAATGGCTGAGGCAATGGACAAGGTCGGCAAAGACGGCGTCATCACAGTCGAAGAGGGCCAGTCACTTGAAACAACCGTAGAATTAGTTGAGGGAATGCAGTTCGACAAGGGGTATCTGAGCCCACACTTCATTAACAACCTTGAGAATATGACGGTTGTGCTGGAAAAGCCGTACATTCTGGTGCATGAAAAGAAAATCAGTTCCGTAAAATCACTCGTTCCGCTTCTCGAAAAGGTGGCCAAGCAGGGCAAACCCCTGCTGGTTATAGCTGAGGATGTTGAAGGTGAGGCATTAGCCACGCTGGTGGTCAATAAGCTTCGCGGTGTGCTGCAGGCAGCCGCCGTCAAGGCACCCGGCTTCGGCGACAGGCGAAAGGCTATGTTAAGCGACATCGCGATTCTGACCGGTGCGCAACCCATCTTTGAGGATTTAGGACTGGAACTGGAAAATATCGAACTCAGCCAGCTCGGCAGGGCCAAGCGTGTTACCATCGACAAGGAAAACACCACCATTATCGAAGGAGGCGGCACCACCGAAGAGATTAAGGGCAGAATCGAACAGATAAAAGCAGAGATTGACAAATCCACCAGTGATTACGATATCGAGAAACTTCAGGAAAGGCTGGCAAAACTGGCCGGCGGCGTGGCCCAGATTAATGTTGGGGCTGCAACGGAGGCGGAAATGAAAGAAAAGAAGGCACGCGTAGAAGATGCACTGCACGCCTGCCGAGCGGCAGTCGAAGAGGGCATTCTGCCGGGAGGCGGAGTGTCGATGTTAAGAGCTTTGCCCGCTCTGGACAAAATCAAAGTAACGGGCGATGAAAAAATCGGTGTTGACATCGTACGAAGAGCGATAGTCGCTCCAATCAAGCAAATCGCTGAGAACGCGGGGCTGGACGGCTCAATCGTCGCCCAAAAGGTTATGGAGAGCACAAAGAAAAATTTCGGCTACGATGCTCTACGTAAAGAATATGGCGATATGATTGAATTTGGCGTCATCGTGCCTACCAAGGTCGAAAGAATTGCTTTGCAGAACGGCGCATCTATTGCGTCACTACTTTTGACAACCGATGCGATAGTCAGCGAGATACCGGAAAAGAAGGAGACGCCGGCGATGCCGCCGGGTGGAGGAATGTATTAGTTCGTCGCTCGTGCCCCGTGACTCGTCGCTCGTTTACAACAAGTATCAGAATGAAACAATGACGAAAAAACGGTCAAGTTGAGCAAGATATGTCGTCAGGCGGGCTTCCAAGCAGGGCCCGCCGATTTTCAGGGCTACGGTGAACTTATGCTCTTTCGCTATTACACAAATATGATGTCGCAGGCGTCGAGAACTGTGGCAGCATGGATTTTCATAACGGGTTTGCTGCTGATAGGCTTCGGGGTGATTATAATCTGCGCTGCCGGAGATTTTCGCCGCCCTTGTGGCACTTTGTATTTGCCCTTGCCGGCTTGGGCTGTATAGGCACCAGCCTGAAAATCTTCTGGACGCAAAGGAAATTGGACAAGATGAACCGCAGTGACACAAACGGTTATAGGAAAAATGTCCGCATCCACACCGAGGAATACTACGATTTGTAGCTTTCATCGGATTTTGAGGGTGGCCAAGGCGATAGCGGCAAAGACGGCGGCGAGCAACCAGAAACGGACAACTACCTGCGGTTCGCTCCAGCCAGCCAAGTGGAAATGATGATGTATGGGGGCACATCTAAACAGGCGTTTGCCGCCGGTGTATCGGAAATAGCCGATTTGCAGCACGACACTTATCAGCTCGAGTACAAATACGCCGCCAATAAGTAAAAGCAGGATTTCGTTCCTGGTAACCAGTGCACCGTAACCCATCGCCGCCCCCAAGGGCAGCGAGCCGACATCGCCCATAAAGGCCTGGGCAGGATGACAGTTATACCACAAGAATCCGAGCACGGCCCCCAAGATAGCTGAATAGAAAATGCTTAACTCGCCGGCCTGCGGTATAGCCGGCAGAAGAAGATAACTCGCCCAAGCAACAGGGCTGGTTCGCGTCATCGTCTCAGAGGCAACATAACAAAGTACCACTAAAACCAAACTCACCATACCAAGGCAGCCAACTGCCAGGCCATCCATGCCGTCGGCGAAATTAACAGCGTTACTTGTGGCTGAGATGTAAAAAATGGCTATCAAAACAAACGCCCAATTAGCCAGCGGCAGGCCGTATTTGTAAAAGGGCAGCCAGAGCAATTTGCCGTCTTTTATGTTAGTGAAGTCCGTGTACAGAAATGACGCAACCAGAACAGCTCCGCCGAATTGAAAGACGAGTTTTTCCCAGGGCTTAAGCCCATCTCTACTGCGGTGGCAAAGCTGGCTGGTGAGCTTGAGCCAATCATCGACCCCCCCCAGAACAGCGAACCAAATCAAAAGCACAATCGCCTTCTGCACAAAAGGATTATTGAGCTTTGCCCACAGAAACGTCGTCGAAAGAACAGCGAGGATAATAATCAAACCGCCCATCGTAGGGGTGTTGACTTTATCTTTGGTCAGCTCATTAAGGGCGGCATGATTAAACTGAGGTCTATCTCCGATTTTTTTTCGCACGAGAAAGCGAATAATCTTAGGGCCAAGCAAAATCGCTATGGAAAAGCTGGTCAATACAGCCAAAACAGAACGAAACATCACATCCTGATAGGCATAAAAACCCAGCCGATGGGTAAAAACCTCACGAAAATGCCATAACAAATGATATATCATTGGCTACGCTCCGTCGCCAAAGCTATGGAGCGTCGGCGACTTTTCTATCTATTTACCAAAAATTTCGTTTAGTTTCTCAACGGTGCCTTCCAACTTAGCTGCTCGCGAACCCTTAACCAGTATTATATCGGAATTTTTTATAAATTTTTGCAGACTATTACAAACCGCAGAAACATCGTTGAAACACTCAACCTGCAGGTTGTGACCAGCAAGCCTTTTTGCGGCGGCGGCGGTGACCTTAGCGAATTTACCGACCGCCAGCAAAAGCTGCACATTAGCCCTAGCGATTAAAACGCCGAGTTCCGTATGAAATTTTTCGCTTTGTGCACCAAGCTCAGCCATATCACCGCAGATAAAAACAAGCCGGCCCTTTCTATCGGAGCCCAATTGGGCCAATATATCCAAAGCGTTCTTCATCGAGGCAGGATTTGCGTTATAGCAGTCGTTCAATACCGTCAACTCGCCAATCTGCAGCAGTTCGGCGCGCATAGCGACAGGCCGAAGCGTCTTTACGGCCTCAGCAAAATCATCAATACCAATTCCGAATCGGCTGCAGACAGCCCACGCGGCGAGCGCATTTTCCACGTTGCCGACGCCCAGCAGTGGTAGAAAAATTTCCCTGCCCTCAATGGTAAATCGGCAGCCGGAATCGATTTGAGTGATGTTCCTCGCTTGTACATCACATCGGTTCGATTTGCCGAAACTTACGAAATTGATACCCTCATCCCGGCAGGTTTCGAGCAGGTTATCGCAATCGCCGTTGATAATAAAAGTGCCGCCAGTCCGTAACCCCTCAGATATGGATAACTTTTCCCGGACAATAGTTTGCAGGTCCCCGAAGCCCTCTAAATGGGCTGGGTAAACATTAGTTACAACCGCCATATCGGGCTGAGCAATTCGAGTTAGTTGGGCAATCTCGCCGGCGTGGTTACTGCCAAGCTCTGCGACGACAATCTCATCCTGCGAGTCAGCACGAAGCAGCGTCAGAGGAAGACCAATATTATTATTGAAATTTTTCAGTGCGGTAATCGGTACGAAAATGCCGACTCAAGACGTGATACGTAATCTGCCTTGTCATCGTTTTTCCAACCGAGCCGGTTATCGCCACAACCTTGAAATTCATCCTTCTGCGGTACTGGGCAGCAAAGTCGCCGAGGGCTTTTACAGTATCACTTACCCTCAACAGACAATTATCACCGGAATCAATGTCCCTGCAGACGACGGCGCAGGCTGCACCTTTGGCAAAGGCCTCGGTTACGTAATTGTGCCCATCGAAATTTTCACCGGCGACTGCAAAGAAACAATCGCCAGATTTGATAGTGCGCGAGTCGATACTGACACCGGTGAAATAATCGTGACTCGTCGCTCGTCGCTCGTCGCTCGTATTCTGCAGAGGACATGCCTTTATTATCCGGCCAAGTCTGCTATCTCGAATTCTTTCATTTCCGCTTCCTGAGAAACTCCAGAGCAACCTTTTTGTCATCAAAATCGAATCGCTGCGTGCCGATGATTTGATAATTTTCGTGGCCTTTACCTGCTATAAGTACAATATCACCTTTTGCAGCCTTTTCTATCGCCAGCGCAATGGCTTTTTTCCTGTCCTGTTCAACTGTAATCTTCGGGGAACTGGGATTTTCAAAGCCAGTGACAATTTCATTTATGATGTCCTGCGGTTTTTCAGTTCGAGGATTGTCACTGGTAACGATTACAAAATCAGCCAGTTCTTCAGTGACTTTAGCCATACGCGGCCGTTTGGTTTTGTCCCTGTCGCCGCCACAGCCGAAAACAACTATCAGCGAACCTGCGCAGAACGGCCGAAGCGCAGTCAACACATTTTTCAGGGCATCGTCGGTGTGAGCATAGTCAACAAATACGTGACTCGTGACTCGTGGCTCGTGACCCGTACAACTAACCTTTTCTAATCGGCCTGGCACACCCTGCAAAGCTGAAAGGCCGGCTGCTATCGTCTGCAAATCCAAACCTGCGGCGATGCACAAGCCAGCGGCTGCGAGGGAATTACTAACATTATGCCAGCCCAGAAACGAAATTTTCACTGTCTGTCTTTTGCCAGCATATTCCAAAACGAAAACCAGTCCCATTAACATCGAGCGATTCGATATGGGCGGTGATGTCCGCCTGCTCATCAACGGCATACCAGAGGATTTTTGCCTTTGTCGCTTCGGCAATTTCCTGCGCCTCCACCGACTGCCTATTCAACACCGCCACAGCCCCAGGTGATAACCGCTCAAACAGTTTCGCCTTTGCAGCGAGGTACTCTTTGGGGGTTTTATGGTAGTCGAGATGGTCGCCGGTGAGGTTTGTAAATGCAGCCGCTTTGAAGTCGATATGTGCGAGCCGATTCTGCGAAAGGGCGTGACTGCTGGCCTCGATGACCATATATTTAGCACCGGCCTTAACCATCTGCGACTGCTGCCGAGCGATAGTCAAACAATCAGGTGTCGTCAGGGTCGCCTGAGAGGTTTGCGAACCTGTATCATAAATGACTGTGCCGATAAGGCCGCACTTGTGGCCGGCCGCCTGTATGCAGGAGCGAACGAAAAAGGCAACGGTGGTTTTTCCATTTGTGCCGGTAACAGCGAGATTGGTTAATTGCGAAGCAGGATTGCCCATGCGCACCTGAGCCAAAGAAGCTGCGGCCTCGGCGGAATCCTCAACCACAATTACCTCAGCCTCCCTGCAACGGTAAGGCTTTTGAGAAACGATATACTTAGCCCCTTTGCTGAGAGCCTCGTTGATAAAATCGTGGCCATCGCGAGCAGTGCCTTCAAGAGCCACAAAGATACCACCCGCTTCGACAAGACGTGAATCAGTACAAAGAGCAGGGGCGTTGTTTGAAGAAACCAACGCCAAAAGTTCATTGAAAGTCATAGTTTAGTACTGCGAATTGCGTATATCGTATCCGCTTCCAGACGGGGCATTACCATCAAGCTCTACTCAAACTGGATGTCTCTAACGACTAATTCGATGTTGTCGGTGCCATTATAGGTATTTATCTGCGGCTGATAGGCGACATTGAAAAATTCATTTTCCAACAGCTTTTTCTCCAGCTCTGCCATTCCGAAACCAACGCAGCGGACCGAGGCGGTGTTATCAGTTATCGCAAGCTGCAGATGGTCAGCCTTTACGCCGACTCTTCGCGGGACAGAAGCAAGACGTACACCTTTTGTTGCGAAAATCGGTTCGGCATTGCCCTGGCCGAAAGGCCCGAGCATCTGCAGCTCACTGACCACCTCCCGCCTGAGGTCATCCAAGCGGGCAACAGCATCGATGTAAAGTTTTGCGCAACAATCCTCGAAACTGAGGTTTTGCTTTGCGTAGTCTTCAAAATCAGATGCGAACTTATCTATTTTTTCGGCCTCGATAGTTACACCTGCCGCCATTTTGTGCCCGCCGAAACTAATTAGATGCTGCGAACAGGCTCTTATAGCACTTAATATGTCAAAACCTGCTATCGAGCGTGCCGAACCCGCAGAAGCACCGCGGGCTGTTTTAATCATAATCACCGGCCGACAATATCTTTCTGCTATTCGCGAGGCGACGATACCAATTACGCCACGGTGCCAGTTTTCGTCCGCAATAACAATACTTCTGCGGGAAGACGAATGCAGATTTCGCCGGTCTATCATTTCGCAGGCCTGGGTGAATATCTTCCGCTCGTACTGCTGGCGCTGACTGTTCTGCTGCTTGAGATAATCCGCTATTTGCATCGAGTGAGTTTGGCTGGTTGACGTCAAAAGCTCAACCGCCAGTCGTGCGTGGCCCATTCGGCCGGCAGCGTTCAGCATCGGTGCGAGCCGAAAGCCGATGTCAAAACTATCGAGCTGCTGTCCAGACAAACCGGCCGACTCAATCAGAGCCTGTATCCCGAAAAGCTTGGACGCGGGCAGGGCTTTGAGGCCGTAACTTGCCAGAACCCTGTTTTCACCGCGTAAATCCACAACATCAGCAATAGTACCCATAGCAGCGAGGGAAGTAGCATTCAGCATAAACTCGCGCATTTGGGGGGCGAGTCTTGCCCCGGCACTGAATTCATTGGCAATCGCCCAGGCTAACTTAAAGGCGACCATCGAGCCAGAGGAGTCCTGATTGGCGTAAGAAGGTTCAATCGCCGGATGCACAATGGCAACGGCAATCGGCAATTGCGACTCGGGCTGATGATGGTCGGTTATAATCAAATCAAGACCCAATTGTTTAGCAAGCTGTGCAGACTCAAAAGAAGTGATACCACAATCGACGGTGATTAAAAGACTACTGCCAGCTTTCGCCAACGACCGAACCGCCTCAACATTCAGGCCGTAACCCTCATCAAGGCGGTGCGGGATATAGTAATCAACCTCGGCGCCAAAGAGCTTTAGAATTGCCACGAGGATTGCGACGCCCGTAATGCCATCGACATCATAATCGCCATAGACGGTGATTTTCTCGCGATTACCGATAGCTCGCTTTATTCTGGCAACCGCTGCCTCAATTGCCGGCATCTGCTCAGGGGCGATAAGGCTAGTCAACTTAGGTCTGAGAAAAGCCGATGCAGCGGCAACTCGGTTATGCCGCGATTGATTAAGACCTGCGCCAAAAGAGGTGAAACCGAAAGCGACCTGGCGAGCTGGTCACAACGAGCATCCTTTGGTCGAACAACCCATTGCTTCGCCGCCCCTAAGGGGCTTTTAAGCCTACCCTGTCGCATCCCTGCCGTAAGCTGCATCTGTCTTCAAACCTTTATGAAATAAATACGCCTATGGCGTATAAAAGCTATTTAGCCAATAGTAAGTAGTCGGCGTCAAATAGTCAATAGCTTAACCCGCCGCGGCGGGTTAAGCTCGCATATACAACCCGCCGTTGACGGCGATATATTCGCCGGTGATAAAGCCGGCTGCGTCACTGGCGAGAAACAAAATTGCATTTGCAATATCTTCAGCGGTGCCGTTTCTGCCGAGCGGCGTCTGCTTAGCTACCTTCTTCCTTCGGTCGGCACTGCTGTATCGCATATGGAATCTTGTCTCGATAAGGCCCGGCATAACGCTATTGACCCGGATGCCATATTTGGCAAATTCCTTGGCCATAGCGATTGTATATGTTGCTACTGCGGCTTTTGCACCGGCATAAATTCCTGAGCCTCCTCCGCCGCCGTCGTGACCGGCAACCGAGCCGATATTGACAATACTGCCTTTGCTCTTTTTCAGGTGAGTAAGGGCCGCCCTTGTTACCAGAAATACGCTGCGGACATTAGTGGCATATATATCCTCGTGGTAGTCCAGTGTTGCTGACTTCAAAAAGCTGGCGTTCGATAAGGTCGCCGGCATTATTGATAAGGATGTCGATGCCGCCCGCTTCTTTGGCGAACCGCTCAACCATTTTGCTAACCTGCTTTTCGTCGCGGACATCAGCCCGAAGCAGAACGCCATCGCTTAGCTGCCTGACCTTCTTTAGTGTCTGCTGGCCACCCGATTTTGTCCTAAAATAATGCACACCGACGAAACAGCCCTGCTTTGCAAAGGCGACAGCCGTCGCAGCACCGATACCGCTGCTCGAGCCGGTAACCAAAACCTTTTTGCCCTTCAGGTCTTCGTAAATCATTGCTAGATTCACCTTGTATTTGTTCTAACTGCATACCGAATCTGTCTAACTTTTTGCTGGACTTCGTCGTATTTATTTGAGGCGTTTCGAAGGTGACTGCCGAGCATTCCAAGGCGGAGACAAATTCCGCGAATGATGCGTTTAATGTTTTGAGGTTCTGGAGTATCTCAGCGGCCTGCTTTTCTATCTGTAAGCCGTGCAGACCCATCACAACCGTCATCAAATACACATAAAGTAGATTCGGGCGAAACCGGTATGACCTTTTTATCGAGCGCGTACTTCAAAATGTCTTTCGTATCATCCGCGATATTTTACAACCGTCTCGTAATAAACATTCTCGGCTGGTATATAAGCAAGTGCGAAATCCAGCGTGCCCTCGACAGGCCTGATATAATCGGCGGCAATTTTATCGATATGTTTGATAACATCATTTATAAACTGCTTACGCAGTCTTGACTTTTCATCGTCGTGTCTGGGCTGCGGTTAATCTCTCAAAGGCTGGCAGCGGGAATTTGGCGTCAACCGGCACGGAAAAATCCGCCAGTTTTATAAGCGCATCAACGACCTTGCCGTCTCTGAAAGTGTGCTGCAGTTCGTAGCTATCCTTCGGCAAAATTTGTGACAGTAAATTCTCCAACGACCATTCGCCCATCTTGCCCCGAAGCTTCAGGACTTGCCAAGATATCCTGCAGACGTCTTACATCCGTACCGAGCTGCAGCATCTGCTTATTTGTCCCCTGAAGTTCGCCAATCTGTGTGTTCAACCGGCCCAAAACCTGCTGGCTGGATTGTAAATTTGTATTCAGGCTGGTTTGGCCATCAAGCAATGACTTTTGCAGACCTTCAGAGGTTTTGCTTTGGGCGTCCCTGAGTTCTCTCAGTTCTTTTTTGTTGGCGATAACCGACGCTTATCAGCCAGCCTATGGCCACAAGCAGGGCCATACCCACAACAATTAAAATCAGTTCCATACGCCTGCCCTTCAAAAAATCGCTTCGATTATAGATTCTCAACAGGCTGGCGTCAAAGCAGTTGCTATTTATCGGCGAAGTTTTTACTATAAAAATAACTTATGAAAAATCATCACCTTGCCATCCTGAAGAAGCCTTATTTGGACGCGATTATCGAAGGGCGGAAGACCATAGAGTCGCGTTTTACAAAGACAAGGCATCCGTATGTTCGGACAAATTTACCGCGGGGACGAAATATTCCTGAAACTAAGCAGCGGGCCGGTGTGTGCAACGGCAACCGCAGCAGCGGTTAAACACTTTGAAAACCTTACGCCCGGCGAAATCCAACAATTGAAAACACAGTATAACAGCTCGATACTCGGTGAGAATGAGTACTGGGAAAGCAAACGGGATTGTAAATATGGCGTGCTTATCCGGCTGGCCGATGTCAGGCGTACAAAGCCTGTGTTCATAAACAAACACGACTGGCGGGCGTGGGTGGTTCTGACAGAAAAAGAGGATTTCGGACTGCTGAAAAAGGCTCGCTAAAACAACCGCCATACCTTTTGCGGATTTTTACGGGGCTTTGTGGCTACCGCCAATCACTCGGATAAAAAACAGATTCGGGGGATATTTCAAACTTTCTGCACAGCGCCTCCACGAGCGCCTCGGTCCTTTTCACCTGGGAGTCGGTCAGAGACGCGGCTTCGCCATCCGCTATGATACAGATTCGGATGGTCTGACCAGTGCCAAGCCAAGTGCGGCCAAGGATGATTGACCATTGTCTCTGCCACTTTTCCGTCGGCTGGATTTGTCCGTCATCACCGCCAAGACCATTACAGATAACAAAGTGGCAGTTAAGCTCGTCGGGACTGGCCAGGCCGCTGAGCGAGGCCAACTGCTCTATGTTGCCGGCTTTGGTAGCGCTATAGTAAATCTCGATGCAGTTCCACTGCCCCGGATACTGAGGAGCCCGCGAAAGGACGGCTTTCTCAATTCGGTCAAGATGATAATAACTGGAAAGACAAAACGGACCTGCGGAAGGGGGGTTATTACCGAGAGCCATCAAGACCATAGCCCCAGCCGTCATTGAGACCAAAAGCGCCACTAAGACTTTCACCGACCGTGGCTGGTGCAGCATCATTTCTTCCCTGAAAAAGGTCTTTAAGACCGATGCTCAATCACCCTGCTGAACAATCTTATAGTAAACATCGGCGCATACCAACAAATTGCTGTAAATTTTTACAAAAATTTTATGCCGGTATACCGGAGCAAGCTGATTTGCCCACTCGGCCCTTGGCCACCAAAAACCTTGACTTGCATCATCTTTTCTGTTAAACAACCAGCCAGCAGCTTTTATAGGACGGCTGAACTTACCAATCGGTAATCCGGCCTGCAGTGCCGTAAGGCATCCCTAATGGGAGGCTGGAGGTTTTATGCAACAAGCCAACACAAACAACATCGAAGCAGCGTCGGCAGCCAAGGCCAAGAAGGTCCTGATATTTATCGTTTGCTATAACGCCGAGAAGTCAATCGAATCGGTGCTTAACCGAATCCCCAAGGATATCTGGGAAAGTAAAAGTTTCTCCACGGAAATACTAATCATCGACGACCAGTCACCGGACAGAACCTTTGACACGGCTGAGCAGTACCGCCGACGACACCCGCAGTGGAACCTGACAATTTTATCCAATCCCAAGAACCAGGGTTACGGCGGTAATCAGAAAATCGGTTATTGGTACGCTATCAAGAAGGGCTTCGACGTTGTAGTACTGCTGCACGGCGACGGTCAGTATGCACCGGAGTATCTGGGACAGATGATTGAGCCTATTTTAGGCGGCGAGGCGGACGTAGTTCTCGGCTCACGAATGATACACCGGCTGGATGCCCTCAAAGGCCGTATGCCATTGTACAAATGGGTTGGAAACCATGTCCTCACCTTCATTCAGAACAGACTTATGAGAACGCGGCTGTCAGAATTTCATACAGGCTACCGGGCCTACAGTGTGCCGGCCCTTGTGTCTGTGCCGTTTGAGCACAATTCCAACTACTTCGATTTCGACACCGACATAATCATTCAGATGCTGCAGACGCAAAAAAATATAAGGGAGATACCTATTCCGACGTTTTACGGCGACGAAATCTCCAGGGTCAACAGCATAAAATACGGCATACGGATTATCCGGTCGTGCCTGCTGTCCCAGGTAATCAAGTTAGGTATCTACTATCACCCAAAGTTCGATTATGAGCTTAACTCTAACAGCCGTTACAAGGAAAAGTTCGGATACCCAAGTTCGCATCAGTTTGCGCTAGAGCAAATACAGCCTGATACGACTGTGCTCGATATCAGCGGCGGCCCCGATTCGATGCCTGAAAAATTAGCAGCAAAGAACGTTAAGACAATCTCAATATGTGAAAACCTTCGGCCAAGGAGGCAGGAAAACTCCTGGAAATCGATAGAAACCGATATTGAGCAGTATGATTTTGAAAATGAATTCGGCAGCATAGATTTCATTCTCATCCTGGATGTCCTGGAGCACCTTAAGTCACCAGAAAAATTGCTTCGCAGACTAAGACATCGTTTCTCAAGGGATTACCCGAAATTGATTATAACTACGGCAAACGTATCATTTTTTCCTGTTAGGTTCGGATTATTGTTTGGAGGTTTCCACTACAGCAACCGAGGAATACTCGATATGGACCACAAGAGGCTGTTTACCTTTTCAACGCTGCAAAGAACATTGGAGATTAACGGCTATGAGGTGCTCGAAAAGCGAGGTCTGCCGGCACCGTTTCCGCTGGCAATCGGCAACGGATGGCTGGCACGTTTTCTGCTGCTGATAAACCGTATCTTAATTTTTTTCTCCAAAGGGCTGTTTGCCTATCAAATCGCCGTTATCGCCAAGCCTTTGCCGACGCTTGAGCACCTGCTGCAGGATGCCCACAAAGCCAAGATGGAAAAACCCAGGGGGCAGAAAAACCCCTCAACCGACTAAAAAATTATGCTAACACTAAACCAAGGTGCACCGAGTACACCAAAGGCAGTTACTTCGGCAAATCAGGATTACTGACATTCGGCTCTTTGCCAGGCGGATAAACAATGTTCGCTTTAGCCTTTAACGACTCGACATATTGTTCGGCAAGTTCGCCCTGCCTTTTTGCCGTTAGCATTGCCACTAAATTGTCTTTGACCTCTTCAAATGTTTTAGTAGCGGCTTCTTTTTTGTCGGTAACTTTTATTATGTGGTAGCCGAAATTGGTTTCTACGATGTCACTAACCTGGCCGACCCCTAACGCAAAAGCTGCTTCCTCGAAAGCCGGCACCATTCGACCTCTGGAAAAGAAGCCCAAGTCACCACCTCGCACCGACGATGGACAGCTTGAATTGGCCTTGGCCAACTCAGCAAAATCGGCCCCGTCTTTAATTTGTTTAAGCAGTTCCTCAGCTTTTGCCTTGGCAGCTGCTTTTGCCAAAGCTGGCTCGACGTTAGGGTCAGAGGTGTCCGGCTTTATGAGAATATGACTTGCCCTGACCTGTTCGGGCATCTCAAACTGCTTCTGGTTTTCCGTGTAATACTGTCGGGCGTCTTCTTCCGTAATGTTTACCTCACCATCAAACTTGGACTCGAATAGTTTCTGATAAGCCAGCCTTTTCTCAAGCTGCATTTGCTGCTTCCACTGCTCAAAACTTCGACCGGAAGCCTCGATCAATGCCTTCATATCCTCCACTGACAATTTCTCAGCGGCTGCCATCTGGCGGATAAGATTATTTACGTCTTCCGGCGTAACCACTATTTGGGCGGCTTTTACCTGCTCGTCTATCAGCCGTTCGACAATCATTTGCTCTAAGGCATCTCCTCTCATTTGTGCTTTCAATTGCTCCATAAAAACAGGCGGCAATTGTTTGTTGCGGGCAGCTACCTGCTCAAGCCGAGGCTTAATCCTTTCTTCTATGTCTTTTTCAGTAATATCGAAACCATTGACAGTAGCGGCAACGACTTCAGCAGGGACAACTGGCTGAACTTCTGCTTTGGGCTGCTGCTGCAAATTAGGCTCTTGCTTGACTTTCTCAGGCTTGGCCTCGGCTGCAGGCTGGAGCTTAACCGCTTCTGGCTTAGGCTCAGCAGGGGTAATTGGCTGAACAACTTCAGCAGAACGTTGTGGTTCGCAGCCAATAAAAAAAACGGCAAAAAATACTACAATCCAAGCTAAACTCTTCAGGTAACTCTTCATAACTTTGTCCTCTCACAGGCCAAAAACGTTAAAAATCTTTTCTAATCAAAAATAAAAGCGGCATTATCCCATTAACAGGCGGTTAAGTCAAACGCTTTATCTTGCAAATGCCGGTTTTTTTGATATCTTTCAGGACAGGTGCGAATATGACCCGTTCGACTTCGCTCAGGGTCATCCTGAGCGACTAAAAGGAGCCGAAGGATGACTTTCCCCGGGCGAACCACTATTGCGAGCCATACGATAACCATCAGGCCCCGCTACGCTGAAACGGACCAGGGCGGCGTGGTTCATCACACCGTTTATCCGGTGTGGTTCGAGATGGGACGGACAGAACTTTTGCGAGTAAATGGCCTGGCTTACAAAGACCTCGAGGCCGCTGGTATCTTCTTCGTGGTCGTGGAACTGTTTGTAAAATATCGTCAGCCGGCAAAATACGACGAAAAACTGCAACTCGAAACAATTTGCACAAAGGTAACGCCGAGCAGGGTTGAGCATACCTATAAGCTCAGTCGCTGCAGCGATGGGGCAATCCTGGCTGAAGGCTCAAGCCTACTTGCGTGCGTAAATGCTCAAGGTAAACTTCAACGGA
Organism: uncultured Phycisphaerales bacterium; assembly: GCA_963760535.1. Lineage (GTDB taxonomy): Bacteria > Planctomycetota > Phycisphaerae > Sedimentisphaerales > Anaerobacaceae > CAVXEF01. The sequence continues at coordinate 5,167 of CAVXEF010000039.1, read as the reverse complement.
TGCCTGATTTTCTGTATCCCGAAGAACAAAACAGTAGCACCTGCCGGAATGAGCCTGACCAGACAAAAGTTTGACTTACCATAGGCAATTCGCTAAACTTATTACAGAAAACCAAAAGATAAAAAGGCAAAGGTAAAAATGACCCGTCTGTCACAAGTTACTCATCACGGACCTAAGGAAAACTGCGGACTTTTCGGCATCTTTGGCGACAACGAAGCTGTTCAAAAGACCTATGTCGGCCTATACAGCCTGCAGCACCGCGGACAAGAATCAGCGGGAATCGCCTCCAGTGACGGCGAATTTATTCAGTGCTATACCGGTATGGGCACTGTAGGAAGGGTATTCCGCAGGGATTCGGGACTTCTGGCGAAACTTGCCAACCCGATAGCAATCGGTCATGTACGGTACTCGACCACCGGTTCCAGCACCCCTCGAAACAACCAGCCGCTACTGTCTGAGTACTCCCGTGGACAAGTGGCGGTTGCACATAACGGCAATCTTATAAACGCAGGACTGCTGCGGGATGAGTACGAGGCTTACGGCAGCCTGTTCAAAACAACTTCTGACACCGAAATAATTACTCACCTGCTTGCAAAACCGACCCACGTCAGTAAGCCCGACCCGCTGGCCCATGTGCTGAATCATCTGCAGGGGTCATACAGTTTGCTGTTTTTGTTTGCCGACCGCATCGAGGCAGCGCGCGACCCCTATGGCATCCGCCCGTTGTGTATCGGCCGGACAAATGAGGGTGCTTACGTCGCGGCCAGTGAAAGTTGTGCACTCGATGCCGTTGGGGCTGAGTTTATTCGTGAAGTCGAACCAGGTGAAATCGTTACGCTGGATAAAAGAGGTCTGGCCAGCAGATTCTTTGTCAAACCCGGCTCAGTAACACCAGCCCATTGCCTCTTTGAGCACATCTACTTCGCCAAGCAAAACTCCTATATTTTTGGTGAAAACGTACACGAGTTCAGAAAAAAACTAGGGATGCGCCTTGCCATAGAGCACCCCGTCGAAGCAGATGTCGTCACACCTGTGCCGGATTCAGGCACCTCGGCGGCAATCGGATACTCACAGCAGAGCGGCATACCTTTTGATATGGGGATGGTCAGAAGTCACTACATCGGCAGAACATTTATCTCGCCGAGCCAGGAACTAAGGGAAAGGGAGGTCCAACTGAAGCTGGCTGTTGTGAAAGAAATCGTCAAGGACAAACGCGTCATAGTGGTAGACGACTCAATCGTCCGAGGTACCACTACCAGAGGCAAAATAAGGGCGATTCGCCAGGCCGGTGCCAAAGAAATCCACATGCGGGTAAGCTGCCCACCTCTGAGATATCCCTGCTTTTACGGCGTCGACTTTCCAACAAAAACGGAACTGTTGGCACATAATCGTGACCTTGAGCAAATCAGGCAATTTCTTGAGGTCGACAGCATCGGCTATATGTCACTGGAAGGACTGCTTAGTTGTGCCGTGCTGCCGGCTAACCACTATTGCACCGCATGCTGGAGCGGGAAATACAGAATACCGGTGGACATCGCGCTGAACAAATTCGCCCTGGAACATTATCAAATGCACATGTTCGACGAATGGAACGAACTGGAGCAGTAAGGGCATTCTCAATTTTGAGTTCTTCGGTCTATAATGGCTAAGTTTATCAGCTACAAACAATCCGGTGTTGATGTCGAGGCCGGCGAGGCAATGGTAGATAAAATCCAGTCGTACGTTTCAAGCACATTCGGGCCGAGGGTACTTCAATTGAAAAATGCTTTTGCTGGCATGTTCAGGCTCGACTACGATGAAAAACTCTTCAAGAAAAACTACAAAAGCCCGGTGCTTGTAGCTTCTACTGATGGCGTCGGCAGCAAAGTACAGCTCGCCGCAAAAATCAAAAAATTCGATACCGTCGGTATAGATTTGGTCGCGATGAACGTCAACGACATGCTAACCCAGGGGGCTGAGCCGTTGTTCTTTCTGGACTACCTGGCGGTGAACAAGCTCGAACTAAACGTAGTCGCTGAGCTGATAAAAGGCGTCGCAGCCGGCTGCCGAATCGCTGATTGTGCACTGATAGGCGGAGAAACCGCCGAGATGCCCGATACCTACGCCAAAGATGATTTCGATATGGCAGGCTTTTCCGTCGGAATAGTGGACCGTGGAAAAATCATTACCGGCAAAAACATTCGTAAGGGTGATGTGGTACTGGGCCTGGCATCGAGCGGGCTGCACAGCAATGGATACGCACTTGTTCGCAATATCTGCTTCAAAAAAGCAAATCTGAAAATGACTGACTGCTTAGATGAACTCGATGGGGCGATGCTGGGTGATGTATTGTTGGAGCCAACACGAATTTACGTTCGCCCAATCGTAAAACTTCTGTCACAGTACAAAGTCAAAAAAATTGTGCATGGTATGGCGCATATCACCGGCGGCGGTCTGGTCAGAAACATCCCTCGCGTACTGCCGAGAACCTGCGACGCCGTCCTTAGAAAAGAAAGCTGGCCCAAGCACAAGATATTCTCATTTCTGCAGGCCACCGGCCCCGTCGAGGAAGACGAGATGTATAGAGTATTCAATATGGGAGTCGGGTTTATACTGATAGTCGCCGAGGATTTCGCCGACTCGATTGCTGAGAAACTGACCCGCTACGGCGAAAAGGTCTATAACATAGGCAGAATCACAACAGGGACTAAAAAAATAGTTCTAAAGTAATAAAAAAGAAATATGGATTTCCACTCCTTCGATTTCGCTCAGGACAAGTTTCACGGCAATGGCAGATGAATAAAACCTTCGGCAAGTCTGCCGCAGCAGCGATTGTTTACATCAGTTTCGCTATCTATCTCCATCTTCCGCACCTCAAAAACTTCGACTTACCACAGTATCTTCTTGTAGTGAATGCCCTTCTGGCGGGGCTGGGCTGTTACGTCTTGAGTCGACGGTGGGTGTCGAGCTTCTGGGGCTCACTGTTCGCAGGGGTCATTTATGGCTTTGGGCCTTTTATGCTCTCACTGGCTAAATTTCACCCAACAGCCGGTCTGCTGGCGGCAAGTATTCCGTGGCTGTTCTGCCCGGCTGCGTTCGGGCCGAAGGCAAAGTGGAGGTGGCTGAGAATACCGCTTTCAGCTTTGCCAGCTTTAACGATAATACTGTTTTTTCAGGTGTCCTCTCACTACAGACTATTTGCAACTCCGGTGCAAACTCAACTGCATTTGGCTGACCTTCTTGGCCTGGTGGCTCCGCTTGCTGCGGCTCAGCAAAATATTACTTTGGTCGGTTTCTATCACGTCCCGATAGCTGCACTTGTGATGGGGTTCTCAATGCTCCTCGCTGCCCGGCGATTTAGCGTACTAATAATCTTCTGCCTCGGGATAGTATTGGCATCCTGTCAATCGCTACTCGGTGTAAGCCCGATTATCTGGCTTAGCTTTCCTGTGCTGTGCTGCTCGGTAATTATCGGCGCAGGCCTGCAGGGACTTTGCTCGGCTGGCTTTGCCGACAAAAAATGGATACTAATGAGCGCAGCCTTTATGGCCGGCCTTTCTATCGTAACGCTGCTAATAGCAACAAAGTTCTCTCAGATGTTTGCAGGCTTTGGTGATAAATACGCAAAGCTCTTTCTGGCAGATGCAAAAATGTACGTGGTCGGCACAATCGCAATCGTGCTCATGTTTTTTATGGCCTGCGCAAAACTGCGCATTGCCGCCCTTCGGCTGATTATTCTCTGCTCAGCCTCGGCAGTTGACATATTCCTTGCCGCAAGGTTCATCATCGACAGGATTCTTTGAAAGAAATGGGTGCGCAAATCTAAAACACTTCTCGTTCGATTGTACCGAGGTAGAATCGGCCGTCTTTGCGCATAAAATCTATTATCTTGTCTAACTGCTCATTTACGAATCGGCTGTTGTTAGAGACCACCGCAATGCCGATAACCGCACTTGTTTTACTATCCTGATGGTCCACCTCGGAGACCGAGACATTGAATCTGCTTTTCAATCTGCCGATGAGGCTTTTGACAATGCTTCGCTTTTCTTTGAGCGAACCTATCCCCTGCAAATGCAGTTGAGCTGTCAACACACCGACTATCATAATCCCATATTGTAGGTTTTGCAGGAAGAATTTTCAACTGTTCGAATTAGCCTTCACTTCCGCGACGATCTGTTGTGTTTGTGGCGACTGGCCTTTTTGCGCCTTCTTAATGGCTGTGGAGGACCCAAATTATCCTCGTGTCACAGCGCTGCAGCAAATCAAGCGTTGGTACTGATGCGGTTGCCGCTTTTACAATCCCACGCTAACTTGCAGCAAGCCTATCGCTATTGTTAAGGCTTGCTGTATTAGCGCCTTTTGAGCCGCCACATTCGCTGCGTTTTCTGCGTTTAATCTCGATAGTTCGTCATTGATTCGCTGCTGCTCAGCTATCAAATCCTCAGTAGTCATTTTGCTGGTGGCGTAACTATATGCCGCCAACCAATCCCCTGAAAGAAACATATTTATCCAGGCAGTCAGTTCGGCTTGCCCTGATTGTAAAAACAAGGAAATATACCGGCCGGCAATAGGTTGTAGTTCCGACGGCAGTTTAGCAATAAGGTCTTCAATTTTAGCCATTTATCGCTCCTTTTTATTGTGGTGTGTTGGGGTCCCGATTGTGCAAAGCATCGACAATCCGATTCAATGTCACTGATGACTCTTTGCAGCCTTCCTTGCAGGCTGGTATGTCATTGGCCTCACAACGCCTTTGAAGTTCTGCCACATTGTTCGCCGACATCTCGACAAGTTGCTGATATTGCGGCGACATCCAAATAGAACAGCCTGCTGTCAGCAGCAATACTATAGCTGCGACCAAAATTATCCGCCTCATTTCTCTTACTCCTTTCTGCAGTTATTTTTTGTTTTGACTTTTGCTTGTAGAAAGATTTTGCAAAATAGGTTTGAGGTCTTGCCCAAGTGTTTTTGCGCGAGTATAAATTTCCTTGAGTTCCACTGCGTCTACCTTATCATCTGTCAAGGCAGTGTCCAAACACCCGAGCAAATCAGCCAGGTCTCTAACGCTTTTTTTTAGAGGCATCCTCGCAGCAATTGCAGAGAGAATCGCCGTAACAATTATAGGCAGACCATAATGTAAAAAAATTGCCATCCATATACTATTCACTTGAGTTCTCCTTTGCCATTTATG
>CAVXEF010000038.1:0-16084 GCA_963760535.1 uncultured Phycisphaerales bacterium | reverse complement strand
ATCTGTCTTTAAAGGACCATCAATATGGAGATAAATTAAAAAATATTTAAAATAAATTTATATTATGATTGAAGTAAATAAAAAAATTTTGAAAGAAATTTATAAAGAAAGACCAGCCAGTGGCAGAAAATATGATTTTGGCTTGTTGCTGGTGATTGGCGGCTCGGAATTTTATTCCGGCTCGCCCGCGCTCTCGGCCTTGGCGGCTTTTAGAGCCGGAGTTGATATGGTTAAAATTATCGCCCCGAAAAGAGCCGCCGACATTATCGCTTCCTTCAAACCGGATTTGGCAGCCTATCCATTACCGGGCGACTGGCTGCAAAAAGAACATTTAGCCACTTTGCTGGCAATGACTGAAAGCGCCAAAGTCACGTCAAAAGGAAAAACTGCGGTGGTGATTGGCGGCGGCGCGGGACGGTCCCCGAAACCCAAGAAGTAATTTTGGAATATCTGGCGCAAATTGACGTACCTGTGGAACTACGCGGTGACTGCGGTTGACCCTGGAAGAAGCCGATTTTGACGCGTGACTTTGCCTGCCGCGTCCGGGTCAGCGGGTCGAGCAATCCGGGGGAAAAACGGGGTAGCCAACCGGCGAGTTTGCGACTACGCTTATCATGTAGTGGGGAAACGTGAATCAACCGAAGAGGAGACGCAACATGAAAACACGGAATCTGCTTTGCGCTATCGTCATGGCCTTCGCTGGCACGACCACGACCGTCGCCCTGGCGGCAGACAAGGTCGATATCGGCAAACGCGAGTACGAGTCGAACTGCATCGCCTGCCACGGCAAGGACCTGAAGGGCGGCGCCTATGTCGATTTCCTGAAGGTGACGCCGCCCGACCTGACCCTGTTGTCACGAAGAACGGCGGGGTTTTCCCGTTCGATCGCGTCTACGGATCGATCGACGGCCGCCAGGATGTCAAGGGCCACGGCTCGCGCGACATGCCGATCTGGGGCAAGGACTACCAGGTCAAGGCCGCCGAGTACTACGTCGATGTGAACTATGACCCGGAAGCGTATATCCGCGCCCGCATCTTTGCGCTGATCGACTACCTCAACCGGATGCAGGCGAAGTAAGGAACAACTCGATAGTTTGTTGGCATATTTTTATTTCATTAACTCCGAGCCTGTTGCCAGTTGTTCTAAAACAGGCAATTTCTCTGCCATTTTGTTATTCCCCGGTACTTTTCCAATAAAACTTAGAAATATTATAGGTATTCTAACCTATAAAAAAGGGGCGGGCAAGGCCGCGTGGAGAATTAGTTAAATAGTTAAATGGTTAATTGGTTAATTGGGGAATAGTGACTGGGTCCCAGATAAAGACATTCTGGGACGGGCAAGTTAAATGGGTCCCCGACAGAGGGCCAAGTGAGCAGCAGTCGAGGATCCCGCCGGAGGCGGACGTGAATTCGGTTGACCGCGGGGGGTTAATCTGGGATTATATCGGCGTATCGGCTGATTTCAGCCGATTTTACGGAACTTTGGGTGGCAAAAGTTGGTCTAAATAAGGAGCGAGATAGTGCAGCCGAAGACGGCTCAAACAAGTGAGGACAGCTTCTTAGTGGAGCAGTGCCGACGCGGCGATTCCGCAGCGATGGAGCGGCTGATAATTAAGTATCACAGCCGGATTTATAACACGATATTGCGGATTTGTGCGAATGCCGACGACGCTGCGGAACTTACGCAGGAGACGTTTGTCAAAGTAATAGAGAACATAAGTGATTTCGAGGGCAGAAGCGGCTTTTATACGTGGGTGTTCAGGATAGCGGTTAATCTGACCTTGAATTACCGCCAGCGAGGTTCGAGGCTGGCCTTTAGGTCGCTGGACGCTGAGAATGATGAAGAAAACGAGCAGGCAAAGGGAGCGTTAAAGGCGATTTTGAGTAGCGATGATTTGCCTGACCCGGCGGCTGTTGCTGCAAATAAAGAGTTGTGCCAGATAGTGTTAAAAGCCCTGAAGAAGCTGGACGATGCACAGAGAGCGGTGATTGTTCTGCGGGATATTGAGGGTATGAATTACGCTCAGATTTCACAGGTGCTGGAGATTGAGCTGGGTACGGTCAAGAGCAGACTAAGCAGAGCCAGAGGCGCTCTTCGAGAAATTTTGGGAGAGATAGTGCAATGAAAGAAGAACTGAATATTGATGAGCTATTGAACAGCTTTTTGGATGGGGAGGCGACGGAGCGGGAGCGGATTGAGGTTCAACGGCTTTTAACTCATGATGCACAGGTTGCAAAACGCATGAGGGAGCTTGAAAAGTGCAGGATGTTGGTTGGCTCACTGCCTTACGCCGAGGCGCCGGCAGAGATAATGAAAGGAATAAAGACATCGCTGGGGAAGTCGCCGGTGAAGGCTCCCGAGGTCGGGGTGTTTGAGCAGCGCAGAGGGGCCAGACACCTGCTGATTCGCCAGGTGCTTTCTGTGGCTGCGATGGTCGCTCTGGTGGCTGTTTTAGGAGTGGTGATTTATACGATTTTAGTGCCTGAGGTTTCAAGTAAGCAGCCGATAGTAGCGGATAACTTGAAACTGCCGGCGAAAAAGATTGAAATCAGGTCTGAGGGGACTGTGCAGCCCGTGGTGACCAAGGCCGACTTGCCTTCGCGTAAGCGCTCGGCGGAGCAAGGAAAACCAATTGAGGCGGCAAAGGAACTCTTGGTGGGATTCAGCGGCAGACTTGAGTTAAAGACAAAGGCTTTGATTGCGGTGGACGCCTCTATCAGCAGGGCGATTGAAGACAGCGGACTTGTACAGTACAGTGTTTCCGGGCGCGATGGAAAAGAGCGTGTTTATACTGTTGCCGGCAGCCGAGAGACTGTAAATCTACTTTTGGGTGATTTGGACGGTATCTGGGGCAAGTTCGATTCAGCCACCCTTGTTGTTGAGGCTGGCGAGGCGGGTGAGAGGGTGGTCGTGGATAACGTTAAGACCGGCCAGATTGCCGAGATTCTCAAGCAGGAGAACTCCGAAACTCGTATCAGGGTCGCGAAGGACATCGCCTCTTTCAATAGAATAGGAAAGCAGCTGCCCGGTACAGAGATGTTTGCTGCGATTGGCTACAAAGGGGATGATTTAATAACGATACCGAAGCCGGTCTTGACTTCAGGCGAAAGACCGATTACAAAGCCTGCCGGTGGAACCGAAGCAGAGCAAAAAGTGCTTTTGACTATTGTTGTTGCGAGCAGCGAATAAAGGATGCTTGATATTGAAAAGTGCTCTCTGGTGGTCGTTGACGTCCAGGGCAGGCTGGCGCAGTTGATGTATGGCAGGGAGGCTGTGTTTACGAACATTCAAATCCTTATCAAAGCCGCAAAAATTCTTGATATCCCCATTGTATGGTGCCAACAGGTGCCGGATGTCGCTCGGGCCGACAGTCCCTGAGATTGCAGAGCTGCTCAGTGACACAGAGCCGATAAATAAGGCAAGCTTTAGCTGCTGCGGCGACGAGCGATTCATCAGCAAATTGAATTCACTGGACCGCCGACAGGTTTTGCTGTGCGGGATAGAAACTCACGTCTGTATCTATCAAACGGCTGTTGATTTGCGCAGCAAAGGTTACGAAGTGAGCGTGGCAGCGGATGCTGTTTCTTCAAGGACGCTGGAGAACAAGCAGATTGGTCTTGAAAGACTGAGGGCTGAGGGGGTAAATGTCAGCAGCACTGAAATGGCGCTGTTTGAGCTATTGAAAACGGCTGAGCACCCGCAATTCAAGCAGATTGCGAAACTTGTAAAGTAGCCTACTTCGATTTCTTTTTTGTTTTGTCGGAGGGTTTTGAATTCTCGGTTTGTGGTTTTGTTTTGGTTTCGGTTTTGCCGGCAGCGGTTTCTTCGCTTTGCTTAGCCTGTTTTTTGTAGTCTTCGCTTCTGTAATCGGTTTCGTAGAATCCGGAGCCTTTGAAAATAAGCCCTGAGCCGGCGCCGATGAGGCGTTTGAGGCTGGCTTTTTTGCAGACGGGACATTTGCGCAGCGGCCGCGACTTTATAGTCTGAAATTGCTCGAATTCATATCCACAGTTTTCGCAGAGATAATCATACGTCGGCATAGACTTACTCCGTATCTATTGATTCGTCGACTGCCTGCTCATCCGGCTCGGATTTTTCTTTTTGCTGGTCTTGTTCGGATTGTAGCTTATTGATAATGACTCTGCTCGGCCGGATGACTCGGCCGTTGAGTTTGTATCCTTTTTGAAACTCTTCGAGCACAGTGTCATCCTCTTGGCCGGCCTCGGCTTTTTGCATTATTGCCTCATGCATAGCAGGGTCGAACTTCTGGCCTAACGCATTTATCTGCTCTACGCCAATGGCTTTGAGGGCATCGAGCATCTGGTCGTAAATAATCCGGATACCCTCAACGAAGACGTTGAGATTTTCGGCTGAGTGTGCGTTCTGAAGGGTGTGCTCAAAATTATCCAGGGTCGGCAGCAGTGTTTTTATTATCCTTTCCTTTTTGTATGCGATGGTGTCGTCAATTTGTTTGGGGACCCGCTTCTGGAAATTCTCGTAATCAGCGGCGACCCGCTGGAGCTTTTCAAAGATTTCGTTTTTTTCCTTAATCAGGTCTTCGACCTGCTGGTGAAGCTGCTGCACTTCGTCTTTTTGTGGTGCAGCCTCTTTTTGCTCTTTTGGTTTTTCTTTGTCTTTGTGTTTCATACGTTGTTACCAAAATGTTTTTTTAGTTTTTCGAAGAAGCTTGTTGATTTTGGTGAGACGGTTTTGTTTTCGGTTTTGGCAAATTCTCTCAGTAATTCCTGTTGTTTTGTCGTTTAGTTTTGTCGGTGTTTCGATGGCGATTTGTACGAGCTGGTCGCCGGTTCGGCCTGTCCGTATGTCGGGCAGGCCCTGGCCTTTTATTCTGAAGATGCTTCCGTATTGTGTGCCCGGCGGGATTTTAAGCGACTTTGTGCCGTTGAGGCTCGGCACATCGATAGTGGCGCCGAGTGCAGCCTGAGTAAAGCTTATTGGGACAACGGCGATAAGGTTGTTCCCGTCCCGTTCGAGAAATTCGTGCGGTTTTATTCTGACGTAGCAATAGAGGTCTCCTTTCGGCCCGCCTTTTTGGCCGGGTTCACCTTCGTTTGCTACTCTTACGCCCTGTCCTTCGTGTACGCCGGCCGGAATTTTGATGTTGACGCTCCTCTTTTTGGGTACTCTTGCCGTGCCTCTGCATTTTTTGCAGGGATTGGTGATTACCGCTCCGGTTCCTCTGCATTGCGGGCAGGTCGAGACCATTTGGAAGAAGCCGCCGCCTCTTGTGACTTGTCCGGTTCCACCGCAGGCTGGGCATCGGCCCGGCGTGGTTCCCGGTGCACAGCCGCTGCCGGAGCACTCGGGGCAGATGTCCTGGCGGGTGAATTCGATGGTTTTTTCAGTGCCTTTGGCGATGTCGTTCAATGTCAGGTCGACGGAGGTTTCCAGGTCATAGCCGCGAGTGGGACCGGTCTCGGCGTGTTCTTGTGCCCATCCCAAAGAGGTCGCCGAATCCTCCGAAGCCTGAGAAAATGTCCTCGAATATGCTGCCGATGTCCTGCCATTTCATATGGCTGTAGTCATGCACACCCATACCGCGGAGGCCTTCGTGGCCGAACTGGTCGTATCGCTGACGTTTCTCGGCGTCGCTCAGGACCTCGTATGCCTCGGCGCACTCCTTGAATTTGGTCTCAGCCTCTTTATCGTTGGGATTTTTGTCGGGATGACACTTGATTGCCATCCGCCGATATGCGCGTTTTATCTCATCGGCGGAGGCGTTTTTGCCGACGCCCAGAACTTCATAATAATCCCGTTTGGCCATAATGTCGTAAAGTGAGCTAAAGTGCCTAAAATGAACTAAAATGCCTAAAAGTGAAAAAATAATCCGTAACTTTAGGCACTTGAAACTTCCTATCTTACCGAGCCTGGTATAGGCTCCTGGTCTTTATCTTCTTCTTTTAATTCTGTTACCAACACGTTCGTAGTCAGCATTAATCCTGCCACTGAGGCGGCTGTTTCGAGTGCGGTCCTGGCGACTTTTGCAGGGTCGATAATGCCGGCTTTGAACATATCCACGAACTGGCCTGTGTTGGCGTCGTAGCCGATGTTGTTATCTTTTTCGAGCTTTTCAAGCAGTTGTGCGACGATGACATCACCCTGGTCGCCGGAGTTGTCTGCGATTTGCATTGTCGGGGCCTTAAGTGCATTTTTTATAATATCGAAGCCGATTTTTTCGTCGCCCCTGGCTTTTTGTTTGGCCTTTTCAACTTCGGCGATAGCGCGCAGGAAAATAATGCCGCCGCCCGGGACGACTCCTTCTTCGGTCGCAGCCTTTGTGGCGTGCAGGGCATCTTCGAGCAGGTCCTTGCGTTCCTTCATTTCCGTTTCGGTTGCGGCGCCGGCCTTGATGATGGCAACGCCGCCGGTCAGTTTTGCCAGGCGCTCCTGCAGTTTTTCACGGTCGTAGTCGCTGGTTGTTTTTTCGATTTGTTTGCGGATTTGGTCGCAGCGGGCGTTGATATCCTTTTTATTGCCGGCACCTTCGATTATTGTGGTTGTTTCCTTTTCCACAACGATTTTTTTGGCCTGGCCGAGCTGGGAAAGCTCGATGCTTTCGAGCTTGATGCCCAAATCTTCTGTGATTACCTGTCCTCCGGTCAGAACGGCCATATCAGCCAGCATCGCTTTTCGCCGGTCGCCGAAGCCGGGCGCTTTGGTTGCACAAACTTTCAGCACACCCTGCAGTCGGTTGATTACAAGAGCAGCGAGGGCCTCGCCTTCGACATCTTCTGCGACGATTAATAAGGGCCTTCCCACGTGAGCAATCCTTTCGAGAAGCGGCAGGATTTCACGAACATTTGATATTTTCTTCTCATAAAGCAGGATATAGGCTTCTTCAAGTACGGCTTCGAGGGTCTCAGCGTTGGTCATAAAGTACGGCGATATGTAACCTTTATCAAACTGCATACCTTCGACGACGGTAAGCTCGTTTTCCATCGCCTTGCCTTCTTCGATTTCGATGACGCCTTCTTTGCCCACCTTGTCGATTGCGTCGGCTAAGATTTCGCCGACCTGTGGGTTGTTGTTGGCGCTGATGGTCGCTACTTTCGCGATGTCACTGTGACCTTTAACAGGCACGCTGACGGATTTGATGTAGTTGGTTACAATCTCAGTAGCTTTGTTTATTCCCCGCTGAATGGCCATGGGATTTACGCCGGCGGTTACGTACTTTAGACCTTCGGTGTAGATTGCTTCAGCCAAAACGGTGGACGTGGTTGTTCCGTCGCCCACAATATCCGAAGTTTTGCTGGCGGCCTGGTTGACCATTTTTGCCCCCATATTTTTGAACGGCTCAGGCAGCTCGATTTCCTTGCTGACCGAGACGCCGTCCTTTGTTACTTTCGGCGAGCCCCAGCTTTTATGCAGTATGACGTTTCTGCCGGTCGGCCCCAGCGTTATCTTTACAGCAGCAGCCAATTGTGACAGGCCTTCTTTTAGATGCGTCCGTGCGTTATTGTCAAACATCAATTGTTTTGCCATTTTTATTACCTCTTACTGGTTACTTTTGGTTATTTATCCATCTGTTGATTTTTGTCTTATGTTTTTCGAGTTCTTATTCTTCAACGATTCCGAGGATGTCGCTTTCCTGCAGAATCACATATTTTTCTCCGTCGATTTCCACTTCATTTCCCATGTATTTGGCGTAGATGACCTTGTCATTTTTCTTTACGCTCATTTTGCTTAGGTTGCCGTTGTCGAGCATCTTACCCGGCCCGATGGCTATGACTTTGCCGATATGCGGTTTTTCTTTTGCCGTATCCGGCAGAATGATGCCGCCGGTAGTTTTCTCTTCGGCATCCGATTGTTTTATGACAACTCTGTCTTCTAAAGGTCTGAGTTTCATAACTGCCTCCTTAATTGGTCATGGTTATGAATTCGTAGTTTGTGGTAGACACATGTATTGTTGCCTTTTTAATTTTTATCTCACATCATATCCATGTCTTCATTCCGCCCATACCGCCGCCCATTCCGCCGTAGCCGCCGCCCATCCCTTGCGGCATTTCCTCTTTTTTCTTTGGCTTTTCGGTAACAAGGCAGTCGGTGGTCAGCAGCAGAGTGGCTATGCTAACGGCGTTTTCGAGGGCGATTCTTGTTACCTTGGCAGGGTCGATGACGCCGGATTTAAGAAGGTCTTCGTATTTGTCCGTATCTGCGTTGTAGCCGAAGCCTCCTTTACCCTCCTGAACTTTATTAACTACGATGTTGGGGATTGCGCCGGCGTTGGCGGCGATGTAATAACAGGGCATCGTAAGTGCTTTTGCAACGATGTCGGCACCCGTCTTTTCGTCGCCTTCGAGTTTCAACTGGTCGATTGCACCTATGCAGCGGATAAGCGCCACGCCTCCGCCGGGGACGATTCCCTCTTCGATGGCTGCCCTGGTGGCGTGCAGCGCATCTTCGATGCGGGCCTTTATTTCTTTCATTTGAACTTCACTTACGGCTCCGACGTTGATTTGAGCGACGCCGCCGGTCAGTTTGGCCAAACGTTCCTGCAGCTTCTCGCGGTCATAGTCGCTGGTTGTGGTCTCGACTTCGCTTTGTATCTGCTTGATTTTGCCGCGGATGGCCTCCTTGCTGCCGGCACCTTCGACAATAATTGTGTTATCATTGTCGATGGTTACCTTTTTGGCCTGGCCGAGCTGTTTGATACTGATGTTTTCCAGCTCGATTCCCAAATCCTTGAAGATTGCCTCGGCGCCTGTCAGCGCTGCGATGTCGCCCAGCATTGCTTTTCTGCGGTCGCCGTAACCGGGGCTTTGACGGCTGCGACCTGCAGAACACCTTTTAGTTTGTTCACTACCAGTGTCGCCAGTACCTCACTCTCAACATCTTCTGCGATAATCAGCAGTGGCTTTTTGCTTTTTGCGACCTTTTCAAGCAGCGGCACGAGCTTTGCAACGCTGCTGATTTTCTCCTCATACACGAGTATGTACGGTTTTTCCAGCTCACAGACCATATTCTCGGGGTTGGTCACGAAGTGTGGCGAAAGGTAACCGCGGTCAAACTGCATACCTTCGACGAAGTCAACGGTTGTTTCGAGGCCTTTGCCTTCTTCGACGGTGATGACGCCATCTTTGCCGACCTGCTGGAAGGCCTTGGCCATAATCCTGCCGATTTCTCTGTCATTGTTGGCCGAGACTGAGGCTATGTTGATTATGTCGTCGGTTTTAGTAATGTCGATGGGCTTTGCGAGTGAAGTGAGTTTGTCGGTTACTGCTTTTGCTGCGGTTTTCATACCGCGTGCCAGCGCCATAGCGTCCGCGCCTGCCGCGAGGTTGCGGTAAGCTTCCTTGAACATTGCTTCGGTGAGCACCGTGGCGGTTGTCGTTCCGTCGCCGGCGACTTTTGAGGTTTTGCTCGCCGCTTCCTTCACTAACTTTGCGCCGAGGTTTTCGTTTTTGTCGATTAGCTCGATTTCCTCGGCCACGGTTACGCCGTCCTTGGTTACGAGCGGACCGCCCCAGCCTTTATCGATGATGGCGTTTCTGCCTCTGGGTCCGAGTGTCGATTTGACGGCCGCCGCGAGTTTTTCCACACCCGCCAGCAGCTTGGCCCGTGCATCAGATTCGAATGCCAATTCTTTTACTGCCATAATTGCCTCTCCTATTTGCTCTTGGAAACGTTCAGTTTTTAATGCTGTGCCTAATTTATAACAAATTAGCAAAGCAGATGCCAGTTTTTGTCTGCACAGAAGTCTGTTTGGGTAAGTTTGTTTGTAACTACTTTTGTTATAGGTAGTTACAGATTGCAAAATTGCGCCTCCTAAAGATGTGTGTCTTGTGGTTTTGCTGTCGGCTGTGCAAATTTTGGCATAAAAAACAGGCTGGCTACGCCAACTTGACAGTTTGCCCTGGGGGCCGCGAACAAACGTTTGCCGAAATAATCACTTCAATAATCATACGGTTTTTTGCCGTGCTTTAATCGGCAGTCGTTTTGCATCCGGCGAAGTGTCTTGGTGAGGTGCTCAGCCAGCTGTTTGTCGTCCATTTCCTGTACCTGTTGGGCTGTCAGGGTTTTGCCGTAATAAACGGAGATTCTGCTTCCCGGCGAAAATAGTTTTTTATGCCTTGGCCAGCACTCAAATGCGCCGTCGATGAGTACCGGCACAATCGCAGCCTGGCCCCGTCTGCACAGAAGGCCTAAGCCGGGCTTGAAAGGCGTAATTTTTCCGTCCGATGTGCGGGTGCCTTCCGGAAAAAGGCAAACACCGCAACCTTCTTTGAGTTTGGCGATGACCTTTCTTATCGCGGACAAATCCGCCTCGTCCTGCCTGAGCGGCGTTGTATTGACCGAAGAAATGAGCCATCCGAAAAATCGATTGGTAAACAGCGTATCGCGGGCGAGGAAATGCAGATGTCTTTTCAGAGGTATTCCGCAAAATATCGGGTCGAGAAAACTTTGGTGATTGCTGACTAACACAAACGCGCCCTTTGGCCGGCATGTTTTGAAGCCCATAGCTACGCAGACGAAAAAACAAAATGCAAAAGACTTTGCAGACCCAGCGCGCATACCAGAACCACGCTTTTTTCAGAGCTTTCCTGAGCATTTTTCTTTCACATAACCCCAGAAGTTTTTCCACGACCTGTTCTATGCTTAAGTTGGTGGTATCGACAATGATAGCGTCATCGGCTGCTGTCAATGGTCCTATCGGTCTGCTGCGGTCGCTTTTATCTCTTGCTGCGATGGCTTTTCGTATCTCTTCCAGACTTTCGCTGTTTCCTTTGGTTCTCTGCTGGGCTTGTCTTCTTCTTGCTCGCTCGGCGGCGTCGGCGGTCAGGTAAAATTTTATATCCGCGTCGGCAAATGCCACTGTTCCCTGGTCTCTTCCTTCGGTAACAATTTTTTCTTCGCCGGCTGCGAACTGTCTTTGCATTTGAACTAACTTCTCGCGAATCTTTACCGCCGAGGCAATATATCTGGCGTTGGCGGTGACCTCGGCACTGCGTATCTGCCTGGTGACGTCGACGCCGTCTATGGAGGCGCCCATTTCACCTGCTTTGGGGAAGAATTCAAGCCGCCTGTTTTCCAGAATGCTCAGCAGTTTCTGTTCATTATTCACATCGATTCTATCCTGCATCGCCGCTAACGTAACGGTGCGATACATCGCGCCGGTATCGAGAAAGCTTGCGCCTAACTCTTTAGCCAGAAGCTGCGCTGCCGTGCTTTTGCCACTTGCCGCGGGGCCGTCAATTGTAATTATCAGATTAGCCATCTAAAAAACCAATTGCCCTCGCTGAATTTGGGTTACGCCTTTCTTCAGACCTTGGCAACGATGATGCTCGTGTCATCAATCTGCCGGGCGAGTCCAACGAACTTTCTTCTCTCAGCAAGTATGTTTTTGACCATCTGTTCAGCCGAGGCGGTACTGAATTTTTTCGCGGCGCCGAGCATTCTTTCTCTTCCCCAGAGCTGGCCGTCAAAGTTGGCTGCGTCAATCAGCCCGTCGGTGTAGAACAGCAGACAATCACCGCCTTTAAGCTCTATGGTTTCAATTTCGTATTGGGCGTTTTGCTCAACTCCGAGTACGAGTCCGCCTTTTTCCAGGTCTGTGACAGCTTCTTCTCTTATCAGCACGGTCGGTTCGTGTCCGCAGTTGCAATAGGTTAATGTCTTGTCTTTGACATCAATAATCGCGTAAAACAATGAAATGAACTCTCCGTCTCTGCAGTCGGTGCATGCCGTTCTGTTGAGCTTATTGATAATTTTATGGATGGCTTCGGGGCTGTATCCTGTCTCGGCGTAGGCCCGGACCGCACCGCGAAACATACTCGTCATAATCGCAGCAGGGATACCTTTGCCTATCACATCGGCAATCGCAACCGCGATTCGGCTTTGGTCTATCTGGAGAAAGTCATAAAGGTCGCCGCCGACGTCGAAGCACGGAATATAGGTAGCCGCGATATCCAAACCCGCTATTTGCGGTGCCTTTTCCGGAATCATTCTTCGCTGGATGGCGCCAGCCAGTCGAACCTGCTCAGCTATGCGTGCACCTTCGAGCGCTTCTGCGTAGAGCCTGGCATTGGTTATCGCGACTGCACACTGTGAACCGATTGCTCTTGCAAGCTCGATGTCACCGTCGTTAAAATGCACCGGTCTTCCGCTGTAAAGACGCAAAACGCCTATCGGTTTATCTCTGAACTTCATTGCAACAGTAAGCTGACTAACCAACCCTTCCTTTATTGTGGCCTCCTTGAACGTGACCCTGTCATCGTCGCGCATATCATCGAGTACCACCGCTTCGCCGGCAAAGGCCGCCTTGATAACCGGGTCATCCTTTGTGACCACGCCCTTGTTGCGGTACTCCTCGCTTAGTCCGTAGGTGCTTCGCATCTTCAAATCGCCTGCCTCTTCGTCGAGCAGTCGAATTGAGCAGGCCTTGACGCCGGTAATCTTGACCGCAGCCTCAGCCAGCTTATCGAGCACCTCCTGAAGCGAAAACTTGCCGGCTGCGAGCGTGCTGAGCTGATAAATCTGCTCATCTCGTTCAATTTGTTCTTTTGTCTTTTTTGCCATAATAATCAACCGGTTTATAAGCTGTGGCACGGGCTTCCAGCCCGTGAAAACACGGCCAAGATGGCCGTGCCACGGATTATACTTGACTTTGACCGCTGCGTGAACCCTAATTTATTTCGCCGTTGGCGGATTGTAATGAAAACCATTACATATTATCATAAGCAACGAAATGGCTGAGACAGCCAGACATATAGTTTTCACCGGCCGCGTTCAGGGCGTAGGTTTTCGTTTTGTCGCTTTTCGCGCAGCCAATCGTTGTCAGCTAACCGGCTGGGTCCGCAATTGCGACGATGGCAGTGTTGAGATGATTGCTCAGGGCCCGGCTGATGGGATAGACGATTGCATCCGGGACATACAGCAGTCGTTTGTCGGGTACATAAGAGAAACTAAAATCGAGCAAGTTCGCCGGACCCGAGATCACAAAGACTTCAAAATCACTTTTTAATCGGTTCCTACTTCAGGGAGATTTTGCAATGTCGCAGGGAGAAATTCTCGTTATCGAATTAGAAACATCAGCCCAGTTCCAGAAACTTCTCCAGGGCAGGCCACAAACGTGCGGGATGCGCTCGGGCAGGGTCTATTTGCAGCCGGGCGAAAGCTGCGGCCAACACAGCACAAACGACAGAGAGGAAATGCTAATCTTCCTCTCAGGCAAAGGAGTAGCACTAATCGGCGAAGAAGAAAATTCTTTCGAGGTCGGCGAGGGTAAAGTTGCATATATACCGCCGCAGACAATTCACAACATCAAAAACACGGCAACTGAGCCGCTTGTTTATATCTATTGTGTGAGCCCGAATTTGCCTCGCAGAGGATGCTCCATACTGACTTTGTAGGTCTCAGCACCGCACGGTTTCGGTATGCCTTTGGCGGTTGCGAAGAATAGGCGTACTCTTGTTGGCTCATCCATGATTCGGTGTAATAAAAAAGTTGACATTTGCCAGGCTGGCTGCTAATTTGGAGAAACCAGCAGAACGTTCGGTTGTTCGTTTATTTTTCAGAGTGAAGTTACACTTTTTAGGAGATAAAAAGATGCGATTCTTTAAAAACTGCTTAATGTTTTTCACCGTCATTTCTTTCACAGCTTCGGTTTGCTCTGCTTTTGAAGCCGTCACTTCGCCGAATGATACCAATGCTACTGGTGCATCAGCCGGGTTGACCTTTCCTTATGTTGCGCAGGTTACCGCTGACGATGTCTATGTGCGATGCGGCCCTGGTACGAACTATTACCCGTGCGGCAAGGTAAACGCAACCGATAAGGTGACGGTTGTGGCGACTAAATTCGGCTGGTCGCACATTGTTCCTCCGCCGGGCAGTTTTTCCTGGATTTCAAAGCAGTATGTTGCTGTTGACCAGAACAACCCGCAGTATCGGAACGGTTAGCGGTGATAGTGTTAGTGTTTATGCCGGCAGCGAATATAGAGAGCCAATCCACTGTGAGACCGTACAGTTGCGTCTCAATAAAGGTGACAAGGTCGAATTGACCGGTGTGGAGGAGGCAGACTATTACAAAATTGTTCCGCCGGCGGGTGCTTATCTGTGGGCGCTTACCGACTATACTCAGCCGCTGGGACCGGCAGGGGGTTCTGGGATAGTTGTTGAGCACCAGCCCGTTCCCCAGGAAGCAGCACCTGTTGTGGTCCCGATAGAAAATCCTGTCGAGACAGAAAAGCTGAAGGAATATTACGTTTTGCAGGAGCAAATCAAAGCCGAGCTGGCCAAGCCTGTTGCAGAGCAGGATTATACAGCTATAAGCAAGGCGCTTTCGGTTATCGCTGATAATAAAGATGCGGGCAAAGCTGCTCGATATGCTCAATTCGCACTAAAGCAGATAGGGCGGTACGAACTGGCTTTTAATGTGGAAAGAGCGGTTCGCCTCCAGGATGCACAGTTTGAGCAGGTTAGCGAGCAGATAGACAAGACGCGGACTGAGAAGCTGGCAGCGGCGCCGGACCTCGGCAAATATACCGCCGTAGGCCTGTTTCAAATTTCAAGTGTTTACGACCCGCAGATGCAGCATCAGACGTACTATCGCATCGTTGACAGTTCCGACAAGACCATCTGCTACGCTGTTGCGGATGGGCCGGCAGCACAGATGGATTTGAGTAAATTTGCCGGCAAGCAGGTCGGCATTACAGGCACAATTGAGACGCGTCAGCAGAGCGGAGATGTGCTGGTCAAATTTACCGAAATTGTCGAACTGACCCGCTGATATTTAAGACTGGAACCATCCAGAATTATAAAAAAAGGTGATTTTTTGGATGTTTTTCAGGGGGGTAACATTAGGTTTTGGGGGTAAAAATGGGGGCTATAAGGTATGGACTATAGGCGATGATATAGCGTGGCTAAACGTCGGCCCGGATGGCAGGTTATATGCTATCAATCCCGAAACTGGGCTTTTCGGGGATGCCAGGAACATCTATGAAGACTAACCCCAATATGGTCAGGACACTAAAAGCTGATAATTTTTACCCTACTCTTTTTACCAACACCGCCCTGGATGTTGATGCCAACCAGCCGTGGTGGGAAGGGTTGGACGGGCCTGTGCCCAAAAATTTGGTCGATTGTAAAGCTATAGAAAAAATCCCGAGAAATGCTGATATCTGGTATAACAAAGGCAATGCGCTCTCCAGTCAAAGCAAGTACGATGCTGCAATCGATAGCTATGATAAGGCTATTCAATTGAACCAAGCATTTGCCGAAGCCTGGTATGGTAAAGGTGTTGCATTTGAGAAGAGTGGCTTTGGATACGAGGCTAAAGCTGCTCTCGAAAAGGCCAAGCATATGAGCAATAAAGTCCAATTAGTGGATTTCCTATAGGATTACCGTCTCACAAAGGCAATGAAGATAATCGTCGCAATTGGGTTCTGAGATTTAACAATTCTACTGTCTGCGGTAAGCTACTCCTCGATCCTGAGAACGCTTGGTATCTCTTCCCTGAAAGGATTTACTCACGCTCATCCACACATCCAGGTTTTAAGAGAGGTGTCGTTTGCTTTAGCAATCCACGAAATAACCTTAAGGTTGTTTTTTGCGTGTAACCATCTAAACGTGAGGTTAAAAGAATCAAGATCGGCAAGCGTATTGTTAGGAGCGATATTACTCTCATGTCTGTCTATTCAGGCTCATGCTGTCGGTCCTGGCGATGCTGGTGACATCGCAGCGCCGTCTATAAGCGCCCCGAACATGGACGTGCCTGCGCCGATCATCTCTGCACCTAATATGGACATGCCAGCCGCCAAACCCCAAGCCGCTAGTCAAGCCAAACAACAATCCTAACCAGGCACTCAACCAAACTGGCAACATGAGTTCTAATCAGACTCAAGTGACTCAAATACAACAAGAGGTCCAGCCAATGAACGTGAGCGGCAAATGGTCGATACAGTTCAATGATGGCACAGACAGGTCACTTGACTTGAACCTATGGCCATCCGGCGGAACCAGAATTATGGGTTATGGCACCCTGACAGAGAAGGGCGCAAAAACTCTGTGACTGCCAGCGGATCTGTAACCGCACAAGAGCTAATATTGATCGCTAAGTCGGCTGCA
>CAVXEF010000037.1:0-41100 GCA_963760535.1 uncultured Phycisphaerales bacterium | reverse complement strand
CAAGGAATCAGACCGGACATATTTGGCACCGACTCGGCGAACAGAACAGGGTATATCGGCAAAGCAGGCGGACCTTATCCTCCCGCGCCTCCTTCCACATATATGGGAGATTTCTTTAACCAGCCTCAAATAAAAGCGCATCTCGATATTAAATTCAATGACAACTGGCGATTCTGGGCTCGTTATGCAACTGAATCTTCCCAAATAACGCAGTCATCTGCGAGACAAATTCTCATCGATGGTACGTATAGAAACCTTTACCTGTCGCAATTCCGTTATTTTCAATTTGCTCTGGAAAATCAAACTTCCCTCAACAAAGACTGGAGTTTGAAATCGACATTCGGTCTTAATTCGACTGATGTACGCGATATTCAAAAATCATTCGATACCAACAGCACTGCCACTAAAATCTTCAATACTAATGATAACGATAAAGATAATCTGCGGAATTACGGCTGGATATTCTCGCAGTGGACATATTTCACTCGATTTATGTTAAATTACGAGCCGGAAGACAGCAAGCTTAAGGGAGCATTGGGCTTTGAGATGAGTTACGACCTCATCCGCCCGGCATGGGGAAAAGATAAAAACAATGGACTGCGGCTTGGAAGCGATTATGGAATCATCAGCGGTCCATCTTCATACGCCTATGGAGCCCAGACAAGCGCCGGACAGGTTAATTCATCATCGACCGGCAAATACTTTCCTGTGGGCAGTGGATTTGAAGCCTTAAACCATTCTATCATCGGTGAATTAAATTACCAATTAGCTCCGAAGACAACGGTGATATTATCCGGACGTTTCGATAAAAACACTTATACCGATTATATGTTCTCGCCGCGGTTTGCCTTAATCCAGGAACTTAAAAAAGATGAATACCTGAAGTTTATTATCCAACGGTCTGTCCGAATGAATACTATAGATGAATTATACGTAAACGATAAGAATGGGAAAACTAACTTTCCTGAAAAACTGGATTCGCTCGAACTTATATGGACGAAAGAAGCAACTGAGCATTTGTCCTACCAGACGTCTGCCTTCTGGAATAAGAATAAGACCATTGCATGGGACTCAGTTTCCCGAAGCGCTACTCCTCTTGGAACATTGGAACTTTTCGGAGTAGAAGCTGAAGCAAAATACCATAAAGACGACTTCACTTTAGGAATAAATCATTCGATTGTGAAACAACTGTCCTGGCAATTGGCCGAAGGTATTACAAACTCCGGTATCAGCTATTCGGATTACTATTATAATGCCGGCAGCGGAGTTGTCCTCCGCTCAAACGGAAATGATTTAAGTAACTGGGCTAACCAGGCGACGAAACTTTATACCAATATCGACCTTCTCGAGAAGAAGGTGACCATCCACGGAGATGCGGTAGCATTCTGGGGTTTTGAAGGTCTCAAAAATGGTTTGGATGCTTTTGAGCAAGCCGGTGGGAATGCCGCTAGCATCCAGTTAATTAAACACCACGATGCCTTCGATGCTGAGGTGAAAGCCAACGTTTCATTAACCTATCACATTAACAAATCAGCAGATGTGAGTGTGTTTGTTCAAAATATCCCAATTATCGGAGACAATAAAAGATATTCATACTCTTCCGGATACAAAAGTACCTACGCGGACAGAACTTCCTGGGTCGAAGAACCGTTCGTGGTTGGCCTTCGCTATTGTGTGCGATTTTAAGGATTGTTTTTTATAAAATCAGGGGGGACAAAAGACAGATAACAGTTATATCCAATAAGTGCTGAAGAATGAGAATTAAAGTTTACATCTTAATAGTTTTAATGCCGGCCTTATTTGTAGTATCAACTGCAATAAAAGCCCAGGCTGAATCTGCGCAAAGCCTGGAGTATCAAGTAAAGGCGGCATTTTTATATAATTTTTTCCAATTTGTAGACTGGCCTGAAGAAAAACCCGCCGACAGCAATAAACCAGTAATCATAGGCATTATCGGCGAAGACCCTTTTGGAAATGCCTTTGAGCCCATTAAGGACAAAAAGGTTAAAGGCAGAAGCGTAGTTATAAAGCGGTTTAAGAGTTTTGAAGAACTGAAAAAATCCACCGAGAAGGATAAACCCGAATCGGGCCAGGAAATCAAAACGCTTACAGAATGTTACTTGTTGTTCATTTGTTCTTCAGAGCAGAAAAACCTTAAAGAAATCATAAACACAGTTAAAGACCATGATGTCCTGACGGTTGGTGAGACGGAAGGTTTTCTCGAAGCCGGTGGTATTATCAAATGGTTTGTGGAAGAGAAAAAGATTCGTTTCGAAATCAATGTCACTGCTGCTGAGCAGGCTAAGCTCAAGATAAGGTCTGAGCTCCTGCGATTAGCTAAAAGGTTAGTCAAGAAAAACGCCGCCCAAGAAAATGAAGGAGCAAAATCATCCTTGTGGGCGGGGAGAACTGATTATGCCTGTTTTTCGAAATATAACAATAAAATATAAGCTGATATTGATTGTCATGCTGACATGCGTTACCGGTATGGTGCTGGCAGGCGCTACACTTATCATCCGGGGATGGAGCACATTTCGCAATGACATGGTGCAGAGTTTGTCAACGCAGGCAGAGATGATAGCGGAAAACTGCAAAGCATCTCTGGTTTTCCAAGACGCCCAGGACGCAGAGAAGACATTGGGGGCCCTTCATGTGGAACCTTCTATTGTCTTCGGTTGTATTTATACCAAGGATAAAAAAATCTTTGCGACTTATTATCGTGGTTATGCTGAGATAAAAGTACATCCACCCAAGTTTCAGGAAAACGAGTTCGTTTTCGGTAAAGGATTGCTAACCGTCTTCAGACCTATTGTTCTCGAAGGGGAAGTTATCGGGACGGTCTGCCTGCGGTCAGACATGAGTCCTATGTACACAATGCTCAAGCATAATGCAGGTGCAATCCTCGCCATTCTGTTTCTTTCCTCTTCTGCTGCTTTTTTTGTGTTATCGCGACTTCAGAATGTTATTTCCAGACCAATTCTAAGTTTGGCTGAGGTTGCAAAAGCTGTCTCGGAAAAAAGAGACTATTCTGCTCGAGCTATCAAACAAAGTAACGATGAGGTGGGGTTGCTTATTGATGCATTCAATGAAATGTTGGGGCAAATCCAACATCGAGACGTAGAATTAGTCGATGCCAAGGAAAAGCTCGAAGTAAGAGTCGAGGAGCGTACCGCCGAGCTTAAGACCACCAATGAACAACTGACTCAGGAAGTTGTCGTCCGCCAAAAGGCGGAAGAGGTTCTGAAGAAAAGAACCGACCAGGCTATTCTTTATCGTGATATACTGCTGAGATTAGCGAAGATAAAAAAGGATGACCTTGCCTCCTCATTAGAAACGATAACCGAGGAGGACTCGAGGGCGCTGGGAGTGGAACGGGTCGGTATCTGGTTTTTCGATGATGAGAGAATAGAGATAGTTTGTAAGGAGCTCTACAAACAGAGCGAAAACATCCACAAAAGAGGCCTAACCCTTAAGGCAAAAGATTATCCCAAATATTTTCAGTCCCTGGATGAAAGTCGCATTATTGCAGCAAGTGATGCTCGAACAGATTACAGGACCAATGAATTTACTAAGGGATATTTAGAGCCAACAGGTATTACATCAATGATGGATGTTCCCCTATGGCTTCATGGAAGAATTGTGGGTGTTATACGCCATGGACACACAGGACCTAAAAGAACATGGACGACTGAGGAACAGGACTTTGCCGCATCTATAGCGGATATGGTTTCCCTGACATTAGAAGCATCGGAGCGCAAGAAGGCAGAAGAGCAGTTACGTAGCGCTGAAGAAAAATACAGGATGCAGTTTGAGGGGGCATTGGATGCTATCTTCGTGGCCGATGCTGAAACAGGCATATTAATTGACTGTAACCCGGCGGCAACAAGATTAGTTGGCCGCGAAAAATCAGAACTGGTTGGTCAACACCAGCGGATTCTCCATCCTCCAGAAAAAATCAACGGAGAATTTAGCGAAACTTTCAAAAAACATCTCGAAGAAAAGCCGGGACAGACCCTCGAAACGCAGGTTATTACCAAAACCGGAGAACTCCGGGAGGTCGCAATAAAAGCCAGTCCACTCGAAATTGGGGGCAAAAAAATACTGCAAGGCATATTCCACGATATCACCATCCGTAAGAAGGCCGAACACAAACTACAGGAAAGCGAAAAGCGGTTTCAAGAGATTGTCGGTAATGCTTCTGAATGGGTGTGGGAGGTTGATGCAAACGGTCTTTATACCTATTCAAGTCCCGTGATTGAAGAATTGCTCGGCTATAAGCCGGAGGAAGTTGTCGGGAAGAAACATTTTTATGACCTGCTTGTGGCTGAGGACAGAGACGAAGTAAAAAGACTGGCACTTGAAAAGTTTGCGGAGAAGCAGGCCTTCAAGGGTTTTCTGAATGCAAATGTACACAAAAACGGTCAGACTGCCTGGTTAATGGTCAGCGGCGTACCTATACTCGACGATGCCGGTAATCTCGTCGGTTACAGAGGCTCGGATATCGATATTACGCTGCAAAAACAGGCTGAAGAAATAATGAAACGGCTAAACAAAGATTTGGAAATTACCATAGCCAAACTCGGCAGAGCAAATAATGAACTGAAGGACTTTGTTTATATTGCATCGCATGATCTGCGGGAGCCTCTGCGAAAAATATCCGCATTTGGAGAACTTTTGTCAGCTTCCCTTAAAGATAAGCTAAACGACGATGATAAGGAGAACTTCGGGTTTATGGTCGACGGGGCAAAGCGAATGCAGCAAATGATAGATGCACTGCTGACTTATTCGAGGGTAACCACCAAAGGAGTGGATTTTGAGGCAGTTGACCTGAACAAGGTGGTGGAGGAATTGCGTAGCGTTGAACTGGCGGTAAAAATTGAGGAGACCGGCGCAAAATAACGGTTCCCGAGCAACTGCACACTGTCAACGGCGACCCTGCTCAGGTAAGACAGCTTATGCAGAACCTCATAGCAAACGGGCTAAAGTACCAGAAAAAAGGCGCTATCCCGCAGATTACTATTCGCTCGAGCACCGCAGATAATGACATGGTCCGGGTGGAAGTGGCGGATAACGGCATCGGGATAAAACAAGAACATTTCAAGAATCTCTTTATCATGTTCAGGCGGCTTCATTCGAGGCAGGAATACGAAGGTTCGGGTATAGGTCTTGCGGTCTGCAAGAAAATCGTGGAGCGTCACGGAGGCGATATCGGGGTCAGCTCAACTTACGGCGAAGGTTCGACATTCTGGTTCACGATGCCGGCACAGAAACCTTCGGAGAAAAAACAAGCGCAATTGGTTCTAAGCGGTGAAGCCGGTATCAGGGAACAACAAGACGGCTAAATCGGAAACCTCATTTGTATTGCCGATTGAATTTCCTTCCATAAGTATTCAACTTCAGGTTATCAGCATCAAAATCTGCTGAGTACAGTTGCAGACAAATTTTCCCGCGATAATTATCTTTTCCTGAGCCGGATACTCTTGGCGCTGCGGGAATATGCGGTTAGTATTGTACACGAACAACACAGGATTTTTTTGTGAATTTCCAACGGACAAAGTAAATGAACAAACTGCATCATAGTATGCTGTGGGCTGCTCTTATTATAATCACATTACTGATTCTATTCTCGGTCTACGGTGCTTTCCTCGGCTCTGAGGGGGCGCGAGACTTCTTCAACCGTCCAGCGATGACAGCTTACTGGTTTGTGCTGAGTTTGGTGCTCATAGCTGGAATCATAATCTTTCGGCGGCTGCTGTTAATTCATATCGGCTGTATCTTAGTCCTTCTTGGGGCTATGCTGGGTTCGGATGCGGGGCACAGATTCCAGCAGAAACTTCTGGGAATAAACAAGATTCACAAAGGATAGATGCTGCTCTATCAGGGCCAAGAAAGCAACGAGGTCAAAATGGAAAAAGACAGCCAGATAAAGGAACTGCCATTCTCAATAAAACTGAAGGAATTTAAAGTAGATTATTATGAACCCAAATACCCGAGGCAATCAGAGAACAAATTTCTGCCAAGCTGCGGCAGGGCGCTGTGCGCGATTACATAAGCAGTCTGGCTGTTATCGAAAATAACAAGACCGTTGTGGAGAAGAATGTGGAGGTCAACCATCCGCTGCATTACGGCGGATACTATTTCTACCAGCACTCATACGACACTCAAGATGGTCGATACAGCGTTCTTATGGTTGCTTCTGATAGCGGCTTAGCCATTGTCTATACTGGATACATATCGCTTTGTGTTGGTGTTATCCGGCATTTCTGGCTGCGCAATATATTCGGGAAAAAAGATGTACCAGATAGAAATTAAATATACAGTTCAAGGCCTGCTGATTTATCTTGCTATGGCAAGCTATCTTCTGGCTTTTGCAGCCACATTGCTTAAATACCAAAGGACTGGTCATAGTTTATATTTGGCTGGATTTATAGCAGCGGTTTTGTCCTGTGCTTACCGCTGGCACGACGTTCACCATATACCTATGCAGAATTTGTTTGAGGTATTTTTGTGCCTCGGTATGATGATTTTCCCGATCTCACTCTTTTGCAGCCGTGCCTTTCGCATTGGAGGCTATGGTGCTGATATGCTCATCGGCGCGATATTTCTTGTGCCTGCGGGTTTTGTCTTCAGTGCAGAACCTCAACAACTTCCGCCGGCATTACAATGCTGGTTATTTATCCCTCATGTTGCAGTCTATATGCTTTCATATATTTTTATGACGAAGGCTGCTTTCCAGGCCCTTGCACAATTTGCGGGCAAAAATCCCAACCTCGGCGAAGAACCGCTCAACGCAGAGGTGGCAACATACTATATGGTTCGGGCTGGGTTTCCGCTATTAACACTCGGGCTTGTTCTCGGCAGTTACTGGGGCCAGTTAGCCTGGGGTGACTACTGGAACTGGGACCCGAAGGAATTGTGGTCGCTCGCTGCGTGGCTGGTTTACGCCGGATACTTCCACTTCCGTTATATGTTCGGCAAAAAATATCCGCGTATCAACAGCACCTGGGTCCTCGCAGGTATGGCGCTTATCTTGATAACCCTCCTATGGGCAAATTTGTCCCGACTCTTCCCAAGTCTGCACAGTTATGCAACCTGATTGTTGGAATCTCCGGAGCGGAGGAGAAACAGAAAGATTTGTTGCCTGCGATAGCAGCCAAAGATATTATGAAGCCCTTTAAGGATGGCAGTAGATGCGTATTGTTGTCCCAATAAAACAAGTGCCGGAAACGAAATCTGTGAAGATGGATGAGAAGACGGGCACAGTTATCCGCGAGGGCGTAGAGGCTATCGTCAATCCGCTCGACCTTTACGCCATCGAGACGGCCATCCAATTGCGCGAACAACTCGGCGGAGAAATTATCGGCATATCAATGGGGCCGCCCAAGGCAATAACGGCCCTAAGAGAAGCAATGGCTATGGGAATTGACTCCGCGGTTCTCGTCAGTGATTCGGCTTTTGCAGGCTCTGATACGTGGGCAACCAGTTACATATTAGCAGAAGCGATAAAACGCACAGGAGACTTTTCTTTAGTGATTTGCGGTGAGCGTGCCACCGACGGCGATACAGGACAGGTAGGGCCGGGCTGTCGCTGCATTTTTAGATTTGCCGGTGATTACGTATGTGAGCAGGATTGAAGAAATCAACGGCCGAGGCTGCAGGGTAAAACGACTTATAGAAGACGGCTACGAAAACCTTTCTTCTTCTCTGCCCTGTGTCTTAACAGTTGTTAAAGAAATAAGCGTTCCTCGCTTACCCACTTTGAGAGGCAAGCAACGGGCTAAAAGAACAGAAATTCCGGTCTGGGGCAGTAATGAACTGGGAGTCGAGCTGAGCGAGGTCGGTGTAAACGGCTCGCCTACACAGGTGGTAAAAATCTTTAAGCCGAAGGTTGCGAGGGAATGTGAGAAAGTTCCGGCAAAAGATGAAGAGTCAGCAGAGAAGGCGATTGATAAACTCACGGGGTTTCTTCGACACAAGGAGCTGATTTAGATGGAGTACTGTGGCGTGTGGATATTGGCTGAGCAGCGAGATGGTCGAGTCCAGAGGATTTCACAGGAGCTGCTTACGCGCGGACTTGAGCTGGCAGCCAAATGCAACTGTAAACTATCTGCTGTGATTTTCGGCTGTAACATAAACACTAATGACCTCGAAGAGCTTATAGAGCGTGGTGCGGATGAGGTTATAGCGATGGAGGCAGGGGGGCTGGAACATTTTCTTGTTGAGCCCTATGCAGCCTGTATGCTGAAACTAATCAAGCAATACCGGCCGGAAATAATCATTGCGGGTGCGACGTCAACGGGCAGGACGTTGATGCCTTATGTGGCAGCCAAGGCCCATTTGGGTTTGACGGCTGACTGCACCGGACTTGATATAGAAAAAGAGACAAATAATCTTCTTCAGATACGGCCGGCCATCGGGGGCAATATAATGGCAGTCATTAAGACGCCGAGATTTCGCCCTCAGATGTCAACCGTTCGGCCTCGTTCAACCAAGCCGGCACCAAAACGGCAGGGCAGGAGGGGAAAAATAATTCGTCTTGTCGCATCGAAAGAAGAACTCAACAGTCGAATCGAAAGAATGGGTTTTACGGCCAACGAGGAAAAACAGACTCTCAGTGAAGCTGATACCGTTGTGGTTGTGGGCAGAGGAATTAAAAAGGCTGAAAATATACCTCTTGTCCGTGAATTGGCAGAGAACCTCGGGGCAGCATTAGGCGCTACGCGCGACGTGGTGGACAGGGGATGGCTGAGCTATCCTCATCAGGTGGGTCTTAGCGGCCAAACTATCAATCCAAAACTTTATATCGGCATAGGAGTTTCTGGTTCGATTCAGCATCTGGCGGGAATGCAGACTGCCGAGACTATAGTAGCCATCAATAACGACAATGATGCACCGATTTTCAAGGTTGCAGATTTTGGGATAGTGGGCGACCTTTTTGAAGTTGTGCCGATTTTAACTGCGCATATAAAACAAAAGAAAAATCGTGAAAGATAAAAAGAAATATAATCCGGTGACGCCGAGAATCGTCGATGAGCTGCGGACAATCGTCGGCGCCAAATACGTTATTTACGAGGACAAGGAGAAACTCGAACCTTATTCACACGACGAGATTCCCGGCAAAGAGTATGCTCATATTCCGGAGGCGGTGGTCAGGCCGAGGACTGCTGAGGAAATCGCTGCGATTATGAAACTGGCGAATCGGAAAAAGATAGCGGTTACACCGCGCGGCGCCGGGTCGGGCCTGTCCGGCGGAGCTGTTCCTATCTACGGCGGCATAGTGATAGCAATGGACCGTATGAACAAAATCCTCGAATTAGACGTAAAAAACATGATGTTAGTTGTCGAGCCGGGAGTTGTCACAAACGAGATAAATGAGTTTCTCAAGGAGTATGGTCTGTTCTACGCCGGCTATCCAATGAGTCTTGAGACGTGTTACATCGGCGGTAACGTGGCGGAAAATGCAGGCGGGGCAAGAGCAATCAAATACGGAGTAACGAGCCGATACGTTCTCGGGCTTGAGGTTGTTACACCAACCGGAAAAATTATTGAGCTGGGAGGTAAACTGGTCAAAGATGTCAGCGGATATAATATGGTTCAGCTTATGGTCGGCTCGGAGGGGACGCTCGGGATATTCACAAAGATTACACTCAGACTAATGCCTCTGCCGAGGGCACAGGTTGACCTTCTGTGCCTGTTTGAGACAACCGAAGAAGCACTTGAAGTTGTTCCAAAGATAGTGACCTCAAGCGGTGTAGTTCCAACAGCTATCGAGTTTATGGACGCAAGCTCAATTAAGGCGTCCTGCGAATACCTCAACGAGTCGATTCCGTACCAGCAGGCTGGAGCGATGCTGCTTATCACGGTGGATGGCGCAGATGAACGGCAGGTAGAACGGGAATACGAGTCTATCGGCCAGTTATGCCTCGATGCCGGCGCTATCGAGGTTTACGTTGCTGACAATGCTACGACGTCCGAGCGAATCTGGAAGGTTCGCAGGAATATCGGCGAGGCTTACAACGTCATATCCCGCCGGCAAAGCCCGGAGGATATTGTCGTGCCACCGGCTGCTATCGGCACGATGATTGCTATGATGAAGAAATTGTCGGACAAATATGATGTGATGATACCCTGTTTCGGACATGCGGCGGACGGCAATATCCACGCGCGTATCGTTTCACAACCAGAATGGTCTGACGAGAAGTGGCATGAAACTTTGCCCAGGATACTTGACGAATTGTACCGGCTGACCGCTGAGGTGGAGGGGCGAATCTCGGGTGAGCACGGGATAGGACATAAAAGAAAAAAATATCTGCCGTGTGTGGTGTCTGAGAATTATATCGATATGCTGCGAGCAATTAAAAAGGCGATGGACCCCAACAATATTTTAAACCCGGGCAAAATATTTGATTTGTGAGTTTGAGATGCAAGTTGACCTTCACTACGGAAGGGCCGCTATAACCCTGCAAATCCCACGTAAGAATGTCAGTGATATAATACGGCCCCGGCAGAACAAGGGAAATACGGACAATGTAACCCTTGTAAGTCAAGCGCTGGCGTGCCGAGAGAAAGACGACTTTGTGAAAGAAGCCGCCGGCAAGTGTCTTTGTGTACTACTGACGGACGGCATGCGTGATATGCCATTTGATGATATATTCGGACAACTTTTCCCCGTGTTAGGCAGCAGTTCGCCGGTCCGGTTCCTGATATGTACAGGAACGCACAATGCTGAAACCACAGAGAACAGCAAAATCAAAGAACAAATAGAGAGGGCTGCCGTCAAAACCGAACTTTGTAATTTTGAAATTCACGCTCACGACTGTCAGAAGGACGGATTTATACAGGCAGGTCGCACATCCCGCGGTACGGTGGTGTCGTTTAATGCTAAAGCGGACGATGCCCGGATTTTTTTGGTGTTATCCGATGTAAAATGCCACTATTTTGCGGGGTATTCCAATCCAATAAAGAATTTTGTGCCGGGGATATGCGCATACCGGACAGCGGAGCAAAACCATAGTCTGGCACTTGATAACAAATCCACATTTGCGCTGCATCCCTGGCACAGGGATGAAAGCAGAAAGGATAATCCGCTTGCCGAAGACCAGCTTGAGGGGATGAGGCTGATTGTAAAGAATCGACCGGTCTATGCACTGGTGACAATCAGCAGCCTGGGACGGATTCAGTGGGTGCGATTCGGACAAGCAGAGGAGGTCAGCAGGGTAGCTTTTAGCATAGCCGACGAAATGAATACCCATACAGTAAAGCCGGTTGAGCATCTTATCGTCTCGCCCGGAGGACTGCCGAACGATATAGACCTTTACAACGCTCAAAGAGCGCTCGAGCTGACAAAAAACGCTGTCAAAGACGGCGGTGAGATATTGTTTCTGTCGGCGTGTCCGAATGGCATCGGCGCGGAGCGAACGATGGAGAATTTTTATAATCGCCTGACCGCTCCGATTGATGAGGTACTTAAATCAATTGAGAATGAATATAAACTGTTCAGTCACAAGGCGTATAAATTTGCTCAACTGATAAAGCGGCTGCGGCGAATCTGGATGTTTTCGGAGATACCCGATGGAATTGTCGAGGCGATACATCTGCGCGCTACCCATAAGCCGCAGGCCGTCGTGGACAATTGGCTTGCTGAGAACCCAAACGCCAGGATTACAGTGGTGGACGGGGCTAACAAGGTCGCTCTATATGCAAAGGCGTGAAACCTCCGAAGACGAATTTAATATTTTAGGCTAAAAATATATCCGAAAACATAGCGTACAAAGCTGATAATGGGAGGCATTACAGACTGAATGACCAGGAAAATAGCGGATATTTTGAAAGAGAAGAAACGCACCTATTCTTTTGAGTTTTTCCCACCCAAAACCGAAAAAGGGAGGGCAAAGCTTTTTGAAGCGGCCGGTGTTTTTGCCAAGTTAGAACCCGATTGGTTTTCGGTAACCTATGGGGCGGGCGGCTCTACGCGGGCGATGACCATGGAAATTGCGGATGAGCTGCAGAAGCGTTTTGATGTTCCGGTAATGCACCATTTCACCTGCGTGGGGCATAGTAAGAGTGAACTAAAGGCCATTATCACAGAGATGCAAAAAAGGAATATTCGTAACATCCTCGCCCTTCGCGGGGATGCGCCCGAAGGCGAAAAAGATTGGAAACCCGCTCCAGACGGCTTTGAGTATTGTTATCAGTTGATTGAGCTTATTCGCAATTTTGGCGGTTTCTTCAGTATCGGCGTGGCCGGCTTTCCCGAAGGACATATCAATTGCCCGGACAAGGAAACCGATTCCAAATATTTGAAGATTAAAATTGATTCCGGCGGTGAATTTGTAATTACCCAGCTTTTCTTTGATAACAAGGACTATTTTGAATATTTAGACAGGATAAGAAAAACAGGGGTGAACGTGCCAATTATCCCGGGGATTTTGCCAATTACGGATTACCAGACTTTGCTGAGATTCTGTAATACCTGCGGGGCGACTATCCCTCAGAAGGTTCATGATATTTTTAAGCCCCTGGATGGTGATGCAGAAAGCACTTACAAGACGGGCGTAGAGTTTGCTGTTCAGCAGTGTAAAGAGTTGCTTAAAGGCGGCGTGCCGGGACTACATTTTTATACCTTAAATAAAATTGACCCCACACGGGAGATTTTAAGTGAAATAAAACGCTAAAAGTCGCCTGGGCAGGCTAACCCCTTGCTTAAGTGCGTTTTTTTGTTAAGCTAAAGAGGCGTTGTCAAAAGACAGCGGTAGCGAAGAAAGACACTTACAATTCAGAAGCTGCCTGTTTTTTAGGAGATATTAAGAAATGGCTCATATCAATCGTAATATGGCGATGCCATTGCATTTGTTTGTTCCTGTATTACTATCGGTTTTTTTGCTGTTTAATCCTTCCGGTTTCGCCGGCGAGGTCGAGAAGGTTGAGATTTTCTATTTTTATGAAGCCGGCTGTTCTTCGTGTGAGAAATTAGAGGAATTCTTTGAGCAGCATCTTGAGCCAAATTATCCTGTAGTAATCAGCAAGTATGAGATTCACACGCCCGATAACGCTAATCTGATGCTGGGTTTGGCTGAGGCTTACAATGCGAAAGAGGTCATCGAAAAAGGTACGCCGGTGGTCTTTGTGGGCGACAAGGCCTTTCAGGGTAGCAGCCCGGAAGTGTTAAAAGGTGTCGAAGAAGCAGTTCGAGCTGCG
The DNA here is from genome assembly GCA_963760535.1 of uncultured Phycisphaerales bacterium. GTDB lineage: Bacteria > Planctomycetota > Phycisphaerae > Sedimentisphaerales > Anaerobacaceae > CAVXEF01. Next base: position 27,903 of record CAVXEF010000037.1, on the reverse strand, counting down.
ATTAGTTCTGAAACTCCTTCCATTGTAGGTACTGCCCAGCAGAAATGGCAGAAACAAGTTGCCGAGGAGCGCCAAGGGGGAAAAGAAGGTGTAAGAAAACAATTGACCATATTGGCTGTGCTCGGAGCTTCAGCATTGGATTCCGTTAATCCGTGTGAGTGGGGTGTTCTGACACTTTTGTTGAGCACTATGTTGATAATTTCGAGGTCGAGTGAGTCGAATGTTCGAAGCCGGGTTATAAATGCCGGTCTTGCCTTCACGGCTGCCACCTATATTTGCTATTTTTTAATGGGAATGGGACTGTTTACCGCCATTCGGGTTACAGGCATACAACACTATATTTATCTTGGTGTCAGTATCCTGTCTATCGTGGTAGGCCTGTGGAACACGAAGGATTTCTTCTGGTACGAAGGGGGGATAAATATCGAGGTGCCGCAGTCGTGGCGGCCTCTGGTAAAACGAATTACCCGCAGCGTTACCTCAGCACCAGGTGCTTTTGTCATCGGCTGCTTAGTGAGTGTCCTGCTGCTGCCATGCACGTCAGGACCTTACGTGGTGATTATAGGTATGCTCAGCAATACGGCTACCAGAATACAGGCGATTTGCTGGCTACTAATATATAACGTCATATTTGTTCTGCCGTTTATAATTATTACCTTATGCGTCGGGTTCGGCCTTAGCAGTCCGGCGATAGTGGAAAAACTGCGTCTAAAATGGCTCAGAAGGCTCCACTTAGCTACCGGTATTTTTATGCTCGCATTGGGAGCCGCTATGATAGTGCTATTGATAATCGGGATTATTTAACGGCTATGGCAGCGGATGACCCACATAACAAATATGGCTGACTCATCGCGACAAAAGAGGAAGAAGAAAAACAACGTGGTTACGGACTTGCTCGTTTATATTGCACTTCGGATTCTTGTTATTTTCATTTACCTATTTGATGTTGAGACAAATCTAAAAACAGCATGTTTGCTGGGGCGATTGTTGTGGAAATACTACCATCGTGGCCGAGAGCGGGCGCTGGACAACCTGCGCGAGCTTCCCGGAAAAAGACGAACAATGGCGCCGGCAGACCGGCCAGCGAAGTTTTGAACACATTGTGATGCTGGCAATCGATGTGCTCTGGACGCCGCGATTAGTAGGAAAACATAACTGGCGTCGGTACTCCCGGTTCAAAGCAGCTGAACAAGCCAAGTGGCTGATGCACGAGGGTAAGGGGCTGATAACGGCGACAGCCCATTACGGCAACTTTGAAATTATGGGCTATATGCTTAGCCTTTTCGGCTTCAATATCTACAGCATTGCCAGGCCATTGGATAACAAGTTTATTAACAGATACCTGTACGATGTTCGTCGACGGAAAGGCCAAAAAATAATCGACAAAAAGGGAGCATCCGAACTGATGTCAAATACTACATTAAGGGGGGCGACGCTGGGCTTTATAGCCGACCAGGACGCAGGGAAAAAAGGAGTATTTGTAGATTTTTTCGGCCGAAAGGCAAGCACCTACAAAAGCATAGGGCTGCTTGCAATAAGTAATAATGTTCCGATAGTTGTAGGCTACAGCAGAAGGATTGATAACCGTTTTTACTTTGAGATGGGAGTAAACCGCATCATTTTTCCCGAAGAATGGGCTGACAAGGACGACCCACTCACATGGGTTACAGCCGAATACACCAAAGCAATCGAACAATTCATACGAGAAGACCCCAGCCAGTACTGGTGGCTGCACCGCAGGTGGAAACATCAGCCGAAAGAAAAATTGCAAGAGAATTCGCGACAGAATCTGCCTGCGAGTACCTGAAGAACAGCGTGCTGTATTCCTTCCGTGAAAACCGCCCCTGGCAAACAATCTTACTTTAGTTTAATAGGGAAGGAACCCTCTTTGTTAGCTCTTTCGATGAAGGTTCTTAACTGTTGGAGCAATACCTGCATCTGCTGAGTATTCTCAAGCAGTTCGTCATACAACTGGCCATCATTGATAAATTTGGCTGCGGTGCCCTGGCCGGTGTTTATCTTTTCCAAAACTGCCCCCAACTCCTTCGTGGTCTGGCTCATTTCTTCACTTACGCCAATCCAGGCAGCGAGAAATTGCTCGAATTCGTCGAGAGTGCCTTTAAACCGGCTGGATACATCGGACAAATTAGCTAAACTTGTCTTTATATTTTCCTTGTTTTGGGGGTCGCCGAGTATGGCGTTGGCATGTGAGATAAGAATGTCGAGGTTGTTGGACAGCTCTTCCAGTTTTCTCTGACTTTCGGCAGGGAAAAACTCACTGGTGACGCCGGTTGAGCCTTGCAGGAGCATCTGGTCGACCAGAAATTTTGTTTCCGGTCTGTTTGAGTCGCGTGGCGTCAACGGCAAAGCAGGGTCGACGGTCAGTTCGATATAACTGCTGCCGAGGCCGCGGGTCATCAGTTTTATCTGGACATTGGAGGGGATATTGGCGTACTTGATGTCGATATTGAGAACGACAAGGGCCTGATGATAAGCTAATTTCGTATTCAAATCTGTACGGATTTCCGGAGCCATTACGTCCGCAACTCTGCCGATTTGATAACCACAAAGACGAACCGGCGTATCCTTCTGCACACCCGGAGCGGTCGGAAACTGGACGAAAACCCTAAATGAGCCCAAGCCGGTGACGGCGGACGGCAGCTCGCCAAACATAAATATTAACCAGACAAACGCACCCAGGGCCACCAGCACAAATATGCCCACAATAATATTTCGTTTTCTCTCGGCGGTTTCGTAATCACTCACTTCTTTCTCCCCTTCAAATCAGTTCGACCTTCCAAAAATAATTCACGTATGGCACGCAGCGGATAGCCACTATCGTTGAGCTTCTTTATCAGTCTGACCCGCTCTATTGTTTTCTCATCAAACATCCGCCTTGCGGTCGGCGTAACCATAGTAGGCTCAAGCAGTCCGACCATAAGGTAATATTGCAAAGATTGCCGCGAAATGCCAGCTTTTTTTGCTGCGGCACCTATCGGCAACAACGATTTGCGATTTTCAGCACTCATTAATCAATGCCCAACAGGTAAGCACCCTGATAACTTCCCTTGCAATATCCTTATTTGTTTTTCGTGATTTCAGCTACAAGAGCAAGAAACGAAGCCCTTACATGTTCAAACGTCAAGCGCTTTAAGAGCTCTTTAGCGGCTGCGGATTTATTCGGCTTTGCAAATCCGGATGAAACCATAATCAGATAGTCAAACTCCTCTGGAATCTGGTTCTGGTTTTGCCGAAAAGCCTCTCTCAAGAGCCTTTTTAGACGATTCCGCACAACAGCACTGCCACAATACCTACTAACGGAGATACCCAATCTGGGGTGGCCACAATCGTTTTCGGCCATATAAATCGTCAACAAGCCATCATTGCTACACAGTCCGCGAGCCAAAACAGTCCTGAACTGCTCATTTTTGACAAGCCTCTTACTCTTAGAAAGGGTAAAACGCTTCAATGTTCCACCGCGGCAGTGTCAACTCAAATCCAGCAGAACTCTGCTGGTAAATCGCCTTCACAGATTACCACGTCTGTGCATCGCGTAACCGCCTTATTTCATCATCACATTCTTTAATCCTGGTGCCATAAAACTGCGCGAGCTTCATATCTTTTGAGTTTTCAACTACTTGCTGCAAATACTCGCATGCCATTCTCGCAGCTATGACTCTGTTCAAAAATCCATTCTGTTTGGCGTAGGTGCTTTCATTCTTTGCAAAATCGTCGATGTAACTACTGAGGAAACTATAGATGATAGAGTTTAGCCCGGCAGACTTTTGCCCCGCGAATATTATTTCCAACATAGGGGTTGCTGAAGGCGATAATTCGAGAGCTCTGACAGCGATTTCAATCCCCTTTTTACGCACGGCTTCTCCCTCGCCGAACAAGATAAGACTGTGAGCGACAGTAAGGTTTTTGGAAAAATCATCGGGGTAGACCGCTTTATCCTGCACCATATTTTCAAGAAGTTCCCTGCCCTGAGCGGTCTTTATATCGACGAACAATTTTTGCCTATCATCAAGGAAAACAATCGGCCAATCGCTATTATGTTCAAGGGCTTTTACAAAAACATCGGTGTTTGACCCGACAGGCATCAAAACAACCCAAACGCTCTGCTTTCTCAGCTCTGTGCTTATCCATTCACCAATTTCTGCGTAATTGAATCTTTCTTTTCTTATCATGGCGCGCTGGACAAATGGGCCGCCAAACATAATATTCGCCCAGAGGTCGTATGCTTCGCGGTCATAAGCTGCCTGGGCGCGGCCGTCCATAAATAACTGCAGAGGCGTCTTCCCGGTGTTGGGGTCGGGGTCTTGCCCCCAAGCAATAAAACCTCCCTCCGTCCAGTAATTGAACATTTTGCCCCCCAGCTTGTTGTCTCTTATGAACCTGCAGGCGTAAAACGGCTTGGCATCCGACGCTGTCATTCTTATAAAGACGGAAGTTAATTTCGGGTCGTTGTGCCAAGGGTCAAGGTAAACACGCTTGAATTTAAGCGTCCACCAAGTTCCCAGACCCAAGACTACAACGGCGCCCACGAAGATGAAGAACAACTGCAGAAAATAAGGCATCGGTGAGACAACAAGGCGATTGTTTCTATGAAAGTTGTGTGCCGCCGAAATTGTTCGAGCAATCTGGTCGATAAGCATAGCAGCAAGAGGACAGGCGGCAATGGCTGCTATCGGAATGAATCTGCGGGAACGAATCGCCATATAGATAGTAAGAGCAGCAACGACAATCAAAGCTAAATCAATTTTAGGCAGCTCATAAGTGTCGGTTTGCGGCTGCGTTTGCCGGGCCCGGGTTTGCGACTGCTCAGCAAGCAGTTTTAGCAGGCGGGGTAAAAACAACCAAACGATAGCCAAAACAATGTTCACGACGTAAAGAATACCGAACAAATGTGTATAGCTCAGGCTTGGATTGCGCTCATAGTCCGGCTGCCACAATCGGTACAGATTCAAAAACTGCCCTACGTGCCAAACGGGCAACTTGAATTTGAAAGGATTAAATAATACGGTCATCAAGATTAAAGCCGCAACGGCGGTGACAGCTACAAAAATAATATTCTTCGGTTTGGGCTTGACGGTTTTCGAGAGCAGCGAGGCAATAATATGTGTTATGACATAAGCCGGCAGCAGAACAAACGGATAAATGTACCTGCTGACAAAACCGACACTGGCATCGGTGGACCAAATCGCAAGCAAGATCAGGGGAACCGTAAAATAGATAAAGTGCACACTTTTACGCACACTGAGCAGCACAATAGCTGTAAAAACGGCACAGATAAAAAAGCTGCCGACATCGAGGTTAAGAAAAGAAAAGCTTATAAATACCACCCAGCCAATAAGGACAGCGGCGGCACAGCCAAATATCTCGGAAAGGATTGTAAAGAGCTTTTTCTGGGCCTCGAGTTCGTTCTTCGGCGCCTTTAGTAATCTGGGCTTGAGAAAGCGGCTGAGAAGCCAAAGTACGAGCAGACCAATACCTAAAACATAAAGCACCAAAAACGGAAAACTTGTGCCGACCGGATTGTCCCATTCAAAAGCTGGATGCCATTCGTTGACGGTCCGCCACCTCTCGGCGTGCTTGCTGACACTAATCTCAAAGGTGTGAGTCAGGTTCGTTAAGTGAAACGGATTAAACACAACCATCGCTATAAAAGCGGCAAGACCAGCAGCGGCCGTATGGTACACGCCTTTTCGACCAATTGAGACAAACCTTTTCGGGAAAAAGCTCGTCAGAAAATTCAAAGCTGTGAATGGAACCAACATTATAAAGGCGTAGATATAACCGCCATGGACGTTGCACCAGAAAACAACAATTGGCACAACAAGCCAGATGTACAGGATGTTTCGATAGGTGGCGAGAACAAGTACGAGCAAAAATACAGCTACGAGGAGATTGGAAAAGCCGGCGGGGCGGATGTCAAAATATGAGCGGCCTGTAAACATCGCAAAGCAGGCAAAGACCGCTGACAAGGCGGGATTTACCCCCAAAAGGCGGCCGATGTAATAGACACAAATAACAGTAATTATGTATACGGCGAACTTCCAGTAAACAAGAGTATTGAATGAGAAGGTGTCAGCATCGGCAAACGGCGACAGATGTGTGAGCCAGTAGAAAATGACATGTGTCAGCCAGTTCTGGTTTACCCAGCCGGTCGGATGCCAGTATTTGACGGTCTCAAGGCCGACCTTATCGGTAATCCACTGTGCCCATTTAGGCCAGGTTTTTATCTCCTCCAGTGTAGGTCCGGCCTTGTGTGAATTGGCACTAAAAGGCTCAACAGTACTGACGCCGTGATTTATGAAGTGCCTTCCACTGGCCAGAGCAACCCAGGTGTCGCCGGCACCGACCATATGCGTGGTGGAATGCAGGGCGAAAATAAGCATCGCCAGCCAGGCCAAAATCATCGGCCAGCCAGACAAAGCAACTCGGGACTCGACGCTCGGCGCCTGATTGCTGACATCCGACTTTTGACTTTCGACTTTCAAATCTCTACTCCCAATTTGGATTTCATCTTTTCAGTTTTTCAAGCGGCGTTGGTGATTGTAAATCGATAATTCTATGCCCTGAGCCATTTTTCCAGTCTATCAAGTCCCTCGGTAATCAGCTCGATTGAACAGGCAAAGCTCAAACGGATATTTTTGTCGCATCCGAAGGGTAATCCGGGGACCACAGCGACGTTGGCCTGCTCGAGCAGCGCTCTGGCAAAGTCCATAGAGCCGGTAATTCTGACTGAGCCAATGGTGCGTTCGTAATGCGCTGATACATCGGGGAAGCAGTAAAACGCCCCTGTCGGTTGGGGACATTTAACACCTTTTATGGCATTGAGCCGTTCAGCCATACATTTGGCGCGTTTCTCGAACTCAAGTCGCATTTTTTCGACCTCGCCTGTGGGGTCTTTAAGCGCTGCTATCGCGGCATCCTGCGCGAATGTCACGGGGTTCGAGGTCGAGTGGTCCTGCAGTCGGCCCATTGCCTTTATTACGTCCACAGGCCCGGCTGTATAACCCAGTCGCCAGCCGGTCATCGAATAGGTCTTGCTGAAGCCGTTTATCGTCAATGTCCTGTTGTATGCGTCTTTACTCAACGATGCGAAGCTGATGAATTTTGTGTCGCCGTAGATAAGCCGCTCGTAAATTTCGTCCGAGAGCACAATGACATCCGTCCCTTCGAGCACTTTGGCAAGGTCAGCAAGTTCCTGGGGAGTATAGGTAAATCCGCCGGGATTATTGGGCGAATTAAGCACAAACATCCGCGTTTTCCTGCCGACAGCCTTTTTCAATTGTGTTGGTGTAATCTTATAGTTGTATCGGCTGCTTGTTTTCACAACCTTTACCTTTCGCCAGCCAGCTTTATCACCTCAGGGTAAGTCAGCCAGTATGGCGTTGGCAGAATCACCACATCACCCGGGTCCAGCACAGCCTGCATCGCATTATAAACCGAATGCTTTGCGCCGATATTGACGACAATCTGCTCGGGCTTGTACTCAAGGCCGTTTTCCCTTTTCAGTTTTTCCGCGATGGCCTTTTTAAGCTCAAGCGTGCCGGAGGCCGGCGTGTACTTGGTCCTGCCTGCCTTTAGGGACTCAATTGCCGCCTTTTTGATATATTCCGGCGTATCAAAATCCGGCTCGCCCGCTCCAAAGCCAATCACATTGACGCCCTGCGCTTTTAGTTCCTTCGTCCTTGCCGTTACCGCCAATGTTGCCGACGGAGGGACATTTCCGGCTCGTTCGCTGACCTTCATTTTCCGCGCTCGTACTTTCTAAATCCGCCTGAGGCGGATGAACCCGCATTCTCTCAATACCGTTAATATAGACGATATTAAAATCAAGAAAAGACCGCCAGTCAAGAAAATTGACCGGCACAGTCAGCAGGACCCTGCCAATCCACAGCACAAAAAACAAGGCAGACCGTTTTGCCAAGTTGCGAAAATTGTCTTGCCTATCGCGCTTCCTTATGCCATAATGCCCAAATCTAAGTGAAATTAAGAAATCTAAGGTATTTGATGTTTGGCGTGGTGCCCAATATATCAGAATACCGAGAGGGAGTTTAGTTACAAATTCTTTAGAAGGAGAAAAAAATATGAAAAAGTTAAGTGTGGCTGTTTTATTGGTGAGTCTTGTCGGTAGCAACGCCCTCGCGGCAACCTCGAATAACTGGTTCCACCAAACGGGCAACTGGAACGATGCCTCCAAATGGGACCCATGTATTCCGGACGGCAGCGGCGAAATCCAAATCAGGTATGGCGATTCAAGCTGCACATTGAATACGAGTGTCGGAGCGTCATGGGCCAGCACCAACAGGCTCAGAGTATTTGGGGACGCAAATTTAACAATTGTAAACGGAGGAGACCTCGCGGGCGTGTGCTGGGTGCGCGTTGGAACGGCACAAGGTCCCGGCCACCTTATGCAAACAGGAGGAACGATACGCCTTAAAAGGGGCCGTGATAATACGAAATTTCAGGTGGGAGACGCGAATGGTTCACAAGGTTCTACATACACTATGAGCGGCGGAACCCTTACATACACCGACGGCGAAGGCAGCCTCTGGTTGGGGTGCCGGGGCGGCGAAGGGAAACTTACCGTGGTAGGCACTGGTCCTAAAATTCAGATGAAAAAGCTGTATGTCGGTGGCGACATGGGAACTAAAGCCGCTGCTGGCACTCTCGAATTCAGAATTGGCTCCGATGGTGTAAGTCCGGTTGAGATTTCGGGCGGTATCTCCATTGACCCAGCAGGAACAGGCTCTACGGCAAATCTGCTTGTTAGTGCAACTGCTGCGCCTCCGAAGGCTGATATTGTTCTTATTAGGAATACGGGCGGCGGTAGTGTCATAGGCACATTCGATACGGTCCAGGACGCCAACGGTACCAGAGCCGGAACAGAAGATGCTCCTGTGATTCTTAGTTACGGCGGAACTGGCTATAACTATCAGCTAACTTACAAATACACCGACAGCAAAAGCGGCAGCACGAATAATGTTGCGCTGATATATACGTCAACAAAACCGGCTGTTACGCGCCCTGAGGGCCCAAATGCTCCGGTTAAAAAGCCGCTTCCTGCGGAGAGTAATAGTCCCAGACCATAGCTGATGAAAGGAAAAGATTGCACTTTTTGACACCATCAGCTCATTTTGTTTGTTGTCGGCGGTCGACTGGGGCCGCAGGAAGTTGTTATATTACAGACACTTAAAAAGCAGGCGCCTGTAGCTCAATTGGATAGAGCGTCGGTCTACGGAACCGAAGGTTGCGTGTTCGAATCACGCCAGGCGTACTTTAAGCTGGTTAAAATAGACAGGTGACACAAACGTTGTAGAAAGTTCCTCCAGGTTCTCTGGAAATGTTACTCAAATAAATCCGCCTAAGGTGGATAAATATCAAAAAAAATAAATATCAAAAAAGTTGCATAGCAGCAATAAATCTGTTATCTTGACCGGCAAGGCCCAGACATTTAATCGGGCAGTAATAACAAAAAACAATCTAAAAAAAGGAGAACAAGATGAGGATTAGCAGGTCTGCAGGTTATGGACTTCTGGCGGTCGGCTACATTGCCCAACACAAAGATAAGAAGATTGTTCTGTCGGATACCATTTCCCAAAAATATGATATACCACTGGAATACCTTCTTAAGATAATGCAGCAGATGGTCAGAGCAAGTATCCTGCGAAGCAAAAGAGGGCCGCGGGGCGGATTTTCGCTGGCGAGAGCACCGGGCAAAATCACGATGCTCGAGATTATAGAAGCCGTCGAAGGACCGCTCTCCAGTGAGCTGCTGATAGCAGAGCATGCGCCGAGAGATAAGTTCGGCATCAAAGCTGAAAAGGTACATGCAAACGCAACAGACGCGGCCAAACGCGTTCTCAAGAACGTAAAACTCTCTGACTTAATCTAAATGGCGTCAGCCATCCCTAACGGGATTGCCAGGCAAAAAGAGGATAAACTGAACAGGCGGAACAGCCTTTCATCGCTGCCGTGAGTTACTATAGCCAAGCGGAGGGTTTGAGGCTATTGTTAATATTGCCTTTCGACTTGGTTATATAAGCAGGTCTCTTCGGCATCACTGTCTTCTGGGGTGTTGTATTCTGCGCGGCCGTTCAAAGGATTACGATGCTAATTTATATAGATGCTAATTTGGCACAATACTGTGCCGATTACGAAGATTTTATTTGGGGGTGGAATGATGTACCTCCTATTAATGAACCCAAGTTACTGAGGGAATTAGAAGCACTTCAACAAATTGTTGAACTGGAACGATTAGGAGAAGGATGGCATGTTTGCGCTCCAAAGCACTTGATGAAAGAATTACTCTGCAAGCCAACTCATAACCAGAGAAGAGTTTATTCTATTCTGCTGCAAACTTGGGAGGAAGGGGGACAACAAGAGGCTAATGATGCAGATGAGGAAACGATTACACAAATTGAACAATCACTTCATCCATTTCAACCCAAAGATAAAGACAGACGGCACCTAGCTGAAGCAATCGCATTGGGAGCAGTATGGTTTCTTACAAATGATAAAAGATTGATAAATCATACTCGCCCCCCAGAGTGTCCGAATCTCATTTGTAATGTGCAGGGTGTTTATGTTGCCAGACCCTCCGAGTGTATTCCAGAAATATCCAGAGGGTTATTCTTAAATACAGACCAATCGGATTGATCAGAGGAAATCTGAGGACGCCGTACTGATTTTGATTCAGAATACCCCCTAACCGCTCTACGCTAAACGCTATACGCTGTATGATGGTTATGTATCCAGTTTTTCGCGGAGGTGGTTCAGAAGCTGGTCGGTTGAGACTCTCACTTGGTCCATCGAGTCGCGGTCGCGAACGGTAACGGTGCTATCCGTTAGAGTCTGGCCGTCGACGGTAATACAAAAAGGCGTGCCGGCCTCGTCCTGCCTGCGGTAACGTCGGCCGATTGCGCCTTTTTCATCATAAAAACAATTGAAGTGCTTTTTCAGGTCGTTGTAAATCCTCACGGCTATTTCCGGCATACCATCTTTCTTGACCAGCGGAAAAACGCCGACCTTGACCGGCGCAAGAGCAGGAGAGAAACGCAGCAGGTTTCTCTGCTCGCCGCGAACCTCTTCTTCATCATAGGCGTCAACCAAAAAAGCTAAAGTGCTTCTATCTATGCCGGCGCTTGGCTCAATGACGTAGGGAATATAACGGCGCTTCTTTTCATCATCGAAGTATGAGAGCGGGCCTTTTTCGTAATCGTCGGCCTCATCAGCTAACTTCGTTTTGGTAATGTCCCGGTCATTCTCGAACCATCGGCTGAGGGTCCTGATTCCGCGCTGGTGCCGACGAAGGTCGTAATCGGTGCGGTTTGCAATACCTTCAAGCTCCTGCCAGTCACCTGAGCCAAAGGGGAATTTATACTCGATGTCGACGCAGGCCTTGGCATAGTGAGCAAGTTCAGTGGCATCGTGCTGGCGGAAATGCAGGTTTTCTTTTTTTATTCCGAGATTTAGATACCAGTTGAATCGCTGCTCTTTCCAGTGCTCGAACCACTCATCATCGGTACCCGGCTCGCAGAAGAATTCAAGCTCAGCCTGTTCAAATTCCCGGGTGCGGAAAATAAAGGCCTTGGTGGTTACCTCGTTACGGAAACTTTTGCCAATCTGCGCTATGCCGAATGGTATCTTGACTCTGGTGGTGTCAAGCACGTTGCGAAAGTTGGCAAAGATTCCCTGCGCGGTTTCGGGACGCAGTTGCAGCGTCATCGAATCGTCAACATTGGCGCCCATCTGTGTTTCGAACATAAGCTTAAACAGCATCGGCTCGGTAAATTGGCCGACCGAGCCGCAGTTTGGGCAGACTTTGTTGCTTAAATCCTGGGCGGCTGCCTGAGCCGCTTCGATTGAAATATGTTCGGTATGCTCTTGCCGTGACTCGTCTCCCGTGTCTCGCGACTCGAGCAACGAGCGTTTGTCCTCTGCCCTCTGTCCTCTGTCTTCTGTCTTCCGTCCTCTGTCCTCTAAATGGTCGATGCGGGTTCTGGTGTTGCACTTTTTGCACTCGGCTATCAGGTCGGCGAATTTGTCGGCGTGGCCGCTCGACTTCCAGACCAATGGATGCATAAGGATACTGCAATCCAGACCTACGACGTCGTCGCGCATCTGCACAGTTGCTTTCCACCAGGCGCTCTTGACATTGTTTTTTAGTTCGACGCCGAGCGGGCCGTAGTCGTAGCAGCTTGCCAGGCCGCCATAGATTTCGCTGGACTGAAAGATAAAGCCTCTTCGCCGGCACAGGCTTACGATGTCGTCAAGTTTTGTGATTTTAGCCATAGTCAAGTTCCTCAGTAATCTCACTTCTAACGCAGAGATAATAAGCAGCATTATATAAAGAGAAATGACGATTACAAGGACAGAAAGTCGCGGATGCTGTCATAGTTGGCCGGAGAAATACTTTGACTTGCTTTTGTTTATGACTAATAATGCTCGCCATGCAAATTATAAATACGCTGCTGCCGGTGTTTTTAATAATTGCTGTGGGTGCTTTTCTGAGGAAGATAAAATTTTTCTCAGACGAGCTTGTTGCCGGGCTGAATCGGCTTGTGTTCTGGGTAGGTCTGCCGTGCCTTTTGTTCTACAAGATAGCTACCGCTGAGCACAATTACGAGGTTGCAGGCAAAACCACCCTTGTTATGATTGCGGGTACGCTCGGCAGTATTATATTAGCATACATAGTTGCATTTATTATTCGCATCCGGCCCAGAGCGGTCGGGACATTCGTTCAGGGGACATTCCTGGGTAATCTCTACTATGTGGGACTGGCACTATTAATATACATTTTTGCCGGTGCTGATTCCAGGACGTCGGCTGAGATGGAGAATGTCGCGATACTTGTACTAGCGCTGTTGGTTCCCATCCATAATATAGGAAGTGTTATTGTATTACTTGCCAGCCAGCACAAGCTTGACCGCTATGCTCCGGCAAGAATCGCCCGCGAGATAATTGCAAATCCTCTTTTCCTTGCGTGTGCGGCGGGAATTATTTATTCATATATTTTCCCGCCTCTTCCGCTTGCTATCACTCGAAGTTTCAGCGCCGTCGGCCAAGTATCTTTGCCGCTGGCGCTTATCGGTATTGGTGCCGTTCTGGCTCAAAGTAAGATTGCCGGCAGCGGAATACCCGCCCTTGCCGCTTCGATAATCAAGGTAGCTATCTCGCCGATTGTTGGTCTTTGGGCGGCTCGTTTGATTGGTCTTGGCGCCGGTGAAACGAAAATAGCGCTGATATTTTTGGCTTGTCCAACAGCCGTAACGTCCTATGTTGTGGCTGAACAATTAGGCGGCGATGAGGAACTCTCCGCTGCAATAATCGTCGTCAGCACAATCCTCTCGATAATCTCACTAAGCGTCGTTATCGGCCTCTTTTAGACACAAACGACGAACAATTATATGCGGACAGATGCTTGCATAATCGGGGCTGGGCCGGCGGGACTGATGGCGGCTATTCACTGCGCCACCGCAAATGCTGAAACTATTGTGATTGAAAGCAACATCGCGGCGGGCAGAAAGCTTCTTCAAAGCGGAGCCGGCAGGTGCAATTTTACACATCTGGCCAATCCCGATGAGATTGCGCGGGCATTCGGCCCAAAGGGCAGATTCTTAAGCTATAGTTTGCATCGGTTTACGCCGGAGCAGGTCCGGCAGTTCTTCCGCGAATGCGGATTGGAAAGCAAGGTTGAGCAGAATGGCTGTGTGTTTCCCGTTACCGACAGAGCAGGCGATGTACGGGACGTTTTAGTAAAGTGCGCCAAAAGTCGCGGCGTGCATCTTTATTTCGGCAAAACTGTCAAGCATGTAGTTCGAGAAGGGGATTCTTTTGCTATCCATACAGCAGGTGAGATTATTTTTGCGAAGAAAGTAATTATTGCGACCGGCGGTTTATCGTGGTCGCAAACCGGTTCGACCGGCGATGGTTACCGGTTTGCGCAGGAGCTTGGGCATCGCATTATCGAGCCGAGGGCGTCTTTGGTGCCGCTGGTAACACGCGAGAGCTGGCCGGCTGAACTGGCTGGTGCAAGTCTTGAAGATGTAAGGATATCCGCTGTTGTTGAAGGCCGGAAAGTTGTTGTGTCCGGGCCGATGATTTTCACCGATGACGGGATTGGAGGACCTGCGGTGCTCGATTTGAGCAGGTTCCTGACCGATTACCTGCCGAACAATGAGAATCCGATTGCGATTTATGTTGATTTGATTCCGGGGGCGAATGAATCTGAGCTTGATAAACAGATTCGTGAGCGGATTGTCGCAAATCCCAAAAAGACTGTTGCCGGCATTTTGGTGTTTTTTCTGCCTAAGCGTGCAGCGACAATTTTGTGCAAACAGTGCCGTCAGGCATGGCCAAGTCCATTTAATTTTGATGCCGGCTTTTTAGGCAGTGAGCTTAAAAAGGATGCGCGAAAAAAACTTGTGCGGCTTCTCAAGGCCTTGCCGTTTTCCGTGGTAAGCACTCGCCCGCTAAATGAGGCGATTGTTACACGGGGCGGCGTAAGCATTGAGCAGATTCAATCAAAGACTATGGAATCGAAGATTTGTCCGGGTTTATTTTTTGCCGGCGAGGTAATCGATGTCGATGGGCCCTGCGGCGGCTATAATCTTCAGATGTGCTGGTCAACCGGGGCATTGGCCGGCTGCTGCGCCGCAAAAGACCTGTAGGAACAGTTGTGTTAATTGCAGGGATTGAAGGTTACAGAGTTTTTGTTACTATATTGATGATTTCCTGTACGATTTCGGCGTGGCGCTGCTCATCTTCAGCTATTGTTGCGAAGGTGTCCTTTATTTGTTGTTGCTTTACGTCGGGCGAGGCGGCAATTTTGATGTAGAGGTCCTTGGCAGCTCAATTCAAAGTCTTTCATCATTTGAAACTCGCGGATGATTTTCTTTTTATTTTGCTCGCTAACCCTGGCCATATTGTTTAATAAGTCCTGAGATTATTTTTTTGTGTTTTTGTGTATCTTCTATAAGGACGTTCAGGTATTGCCTTATGTTTTGAAAAACTTTCGGCTTTAGATTTTTCGGCCAGTTTTTCGCGTCCATATAGTCTTTGTAGACGCTGTTGCTAATCTCCTCTTCCATATCAAGCGCCGAGGCGAAAAAGCCGGCCAAGGTGAGTTACTTTATTGCCAGCCGGATTGTTTATGTCTTTTTCAGCCATAATTGCAGAATATCGGCCTTACAGGTATTAGTCAATCAGTATTAGGCCGTAGTAGTTAGGGCACTGGCGGGTTGTGCGAACGACTTCGATGGGAAAGCCGACCTTTTTAACTGTTGAAAAGACATCGATTCCGCAGGCCTCCATCGATGGGCGGGCACGGTCAGAATGACGACACTGCCTTTCTTCTAAGTTACACTCTTTGCAGAAATAGCAGGGGCCTGCGCCAAGGCCGAAGGCCTTCCAATAGCCGGAAAGAAAAATCTCCCGCTCAAGGTCGGCAGCTATCGCTTTTACGTCGGCGTCCGGCTCGCAATGTATCAAAACCGCCCGGCGGTAAACATCGAGGACCTCACGCATCTGCTGCGGCGTCGGCGTAAATGGCGGACAAACGAGGCATAGGCCGAAACCATCGCATCCAAACTGGCACTTCAGCCGAACCCAGCCGGCAGTTACAACTTCTGATGGAGAGATTATGCGGGCGTCTATGACGCCGGATTTGCTTTTCGCCATCTCGCATAATTCTTTATCAGATAGCTTTGTTTGTTCTATCGAAACTTTTGTTGTTTTACGTTTCATTGATTTCTTGCTTTATTTCGTTTAACAAATTTATCGCTTCAATCGGCGTTAGATTGTTTATGTCGGTTGATGACAGTTTTTCAAGGACGGATTTGTGCTTCTGGACGAAGAGGGAATCTTTATCAGGCTCTTTTGTTTTGTGGCGGGCGAGGCGTTCGCCGGTCGCTTCTTTTGCAAAGGTGCTTTCAAGTTCTTCTAGGATTTCCTTGCTTCTTTCGAGGATTGGTTTTGGTACGCCGGCAAGTTTTGCGACGTGGATGCCGTAAGATTTGTCCGTTCCGCCGGGCAGAATCTTGTGCAGGAACACGACCTCATCCATCCATTCACGGACGGCGACGTTACAATTTTTGACATTCGTAAACAGCTCAGCTAATTCGGTCAGCTCGTGATAGTGCGTAGCAAAAAGCGTTCGGCATTTCAGTTTGTTTGCGATGTGCTCGGTAATCGCCCAGGCAAGAGACAAGCCATCGTAAGTGCTTGTGCCTCGGCCGACCTCATCCAAAATCACCAGTGATTTCCCGGTTGCGTTGTTTATGATATTTGCGGTCTCGGTCATCTCGACCATAAATGTCGATTGGCCGCGAACCAGTTCGTCGGAAGCGCCGACACGCGTAAAGATTCTATCGACCAGGCCAATCTCAGCACTTTCAGCGGGAATAAAGGAGCCGGCCTGGGCCATTATGACCAAAAGGGCGACCTGCCTTATGTATGTGCTTTTGCCGGACATATTCGGGCCTGTGATGACAAGCACATCGCCGGCTTTATCGCCAAGCTCAATATCGTTCGGCACAAACTCAGCCCCGAGCGTCTCAGCGAGGACGGGGTGTTTACCTTCGCGAATGACAAGTTCGCCGCCATTGGTAATTTTCGGGCGGATGTAATTGCGGCGCTTTGCCAGATGCGCAAAGGTACAAAGACAATCACACTGGGCGATGGTTTCGGCGAGGTTCTGCAATCGGCTGATATACTGGGCGGCGGAGGCACGGAGCTGCTCGAAAAGCTGCTGCTCCAGTTCGAGGGCTTTTTCCTCGGCGCCGAGGGCCTTGGTTTCGTATCTCTTCAGCTCATCGGTGATGTAACGTTCGGCGTTTTTGATTGTCTGCTTGCGGACATAGTTGGCCGGCACTTTGTGGGCCGATGAGTGGCTGACCTCAATATAATAGCCGAAGACCTTGTTGTAGCCTATCTTCAGATTGCCGATGCCGGTCTGCTCGATTTGGGTTTTCTGATAGTTTCGCAGCCAGGTCCGGCCGTCTCTGGAAATTGAGCGCAGCGCATCGAGTTCTTCGCTGAAGCCGGTTTTTATCACGCCGCCGTCGCGAAGGTGCGGCGGACTTGCCGGCTCAATCGCCGATTCGAGCAAATCAGCCAAGTCATCCATACTGTCACATTTTTGTGCTAACTGCAAAAGTAAGTCGGCGCCGAACGTCTGCAAAATCTGCCGCAGATGTGGTATCTGACGCAACGTGCCCGCCAGGGCAAGCAGGTCTCGGGGGGTTGCGCGGAAGGTGCTGATGCGGGCGGCGATTCTTTCGGTATCAGCTATTTGTGAAAGCAGCATACGGATTTGGGATAGTTTTGTGTCGCTATTTTTTAACTCTTCGACCGCGTCCTGACGCAGTTCAATAGCACCGAGGTCACAAAGCGGCATACAGAGCCAGTTTCGCAGCTTGCGGGCGCCCATTCCGGTCAGCGTTTCATCGAGGCAATCGAGAAGTGAGCCTTTCCTGCTTTCGGTGCGAATGGTTCGCAGGATTTCGAGGCTTTGCAGCGAGGTCTGGTCAATCCCCAGAAATTTTTTGCGGTCGATTTTTTTCAGGCTTTGAATATGGCCGAGCGTAGTCCTTTGCGTTTCATTAAGGTATTCGATGACGGCACCGGCGGGGGCGATAAGGCCGTCATCGCCGTCTTTGATGCCAAAGCCTTCGAGCGTTGCTGTGCCGAAATGCTTCAACAATCTCTGCTTTGCCTGATAAGGGTCGAAGTACCATAAGGGACGCTCGGTTACAACAGCGCCGGTCAGTTGAGCAATATCAGCGGTGAGCTTTTTTGTTTCGGCTTCGAACAATTCGCCGCGTCTATCGGCCAACAGACACTCGGCCGGCGAAAGTCTCAAAAGTTCATCGAGCACTTTTTCCTCCGAAACGTGCTGAACGAAAAAATGGCCGGTGGAAATATCGACCCAGCTAATCGCGGCACCCGACTTTGTCCCCAGGCTCAGCGCACAGAGGAAATTATCTTTTTTTGCATCCAGGAGAATATCGTCGGTAAGTGTGCCGGGCGTAACAATCCGCACAATGTCACGTTTGACAACGCCCTTTGCGGTCTTTGGGTCCTCGACCTGCTCGCAAACGGCTACCTTGTAGCCGGCCTGGAGCATCTTCTTGAGGTATCCGTCAACTGCGTGGTACGGCACGCCGGCTAAAGGTATGGGATTGTCGCCTTTGCTTCGGCTGGTAAGGGCAAGGCCACAAACGCGTGAGCATATCGCGGCATCTTCGTAAAAGGTCTCGTAAAAATCCCCCATTCGGAAAAACAATATGCAATCGGGGTATTTTTGCTTGAAGCGAGAAAATTGCATCATCGCAGGCGTCAGCTTTTCATCGGGGCCCTTGGTCATTGCGAAGCATCCACCCTTTCTTCGTCATCCGAACTCTGTCCATCCCATACCGCTTCGGAGCAGTTTATCATATTCCAGCCTTTTCCGCCACAGGGCCGAAATATTATGATATAATGGAAGCTGTCTGGAAACTTAATTATTCGGGAGGCCAAAACAATGAAAGCCACTATCACAATAAGCGCAAGTATATTGTTGTTCGTCTGGGTTCTTAACTGCTCGGTCAGCGGCGCACCTGCGGAAACAAACGCAGACGGAAACTCCACCAAAGCAGAAGGCGAAACGAGGCAAACTTCTCAACAGGCTGAGAAGCCAGGCAAAAAAATGGATTTTATCAAAACGGTGGATTTTCAACTCAACAACGGAACCGCTGTTTCCGGCAGACTGATTTCGGAAGACAAAAACAGAATCGTCGTCGAAGAAGTGCAAGAAGGCGGTATGGCACCATCGACCTACAGCAAAAAAGAAATTGCCCCAAGGACACTGGATACAAAAAATATACTCGAATACAAATACTATTTGGGCCTTGCTGAATACTTTTCCACCAAAACCTGGGATTTCCAAAATGACCCCGACGACTTTATACAGGCAATCCGGTGCTACGAAAAAGCCAAGCAGTTACTGGCAAATGCCGAAAGACGGGACAACGAAACAAATCAGATAGATGAGAAAATAAAACAACTTCAGGCAGACAGGGAAGTCTGGACGAGAGAAGCTGAATCCCGAGCCAAACTGAAAAAGCTGGAGTTTGAAAGCACAATTGAGCAGAAGCTCAAAGACATTGAAAACAAGCTCAATACAACCAGCCAGCAGTTAGATAAAAGTATGCAACAAATTGAAAAGACAGTAGCGGCTGTGCAGGATAACTACCAAAAACTCGAAGCGAATGTTTCGAAAACAAATGAAGACATAACTCGGCAGCTTAAAGACCTCGATAACAGGGTCAGAGAGCAACGAAAGGATACTCGGTCGCGGAGGTTGGTATCCGCGATACTATTACCGCCACTGAACCGAAATCCCTGAGTCCCGAAAGGTGAGGGAGCCTGTTTTGCTCTTTCAAAAGACAAAAAATAAAATACGGAAAAATTAAGCAGGCGGTTCAAAAAGTTAGAGCAATCCTTTTTGCTTTTTCCACAGCCTCTGTTTTCTGCTTTTGGGCAACTTCCGGGCCTTCAAGAAGAGTCGGTTCAACAATAACCGAGCGGATGTTACTTAATCCCATAAAAGCCAAGTATCAACTCCCAATATTTTTTTTGGAGGTCAAAAGCTTCCTGTTGGGAGCCGGGCGGGTATTTGCCGCCGCGTGAGTAAGCAATAAAAACCGGCTTGTTCTTCACCAGGCCGATATAATTCCCCTTCTCATCCATTGAAAATGTCAGGCCCGGCTGGACAATGATGTCGATATACTGCTTCAGCCGATACGGTATCGAGAAATTCCACATCGGCACGGCAAACACGAACTTATCCGCACTTTTGAATTCCTCGATGACCGCAACGACATTTTCCCACGCTGCCTTTTCCTCCTTTGATGTGGGGTTTACCGTGCATTATCTTGTATTTGCCCGATGCCGCCACAAAATCAAACTCGGGCAGCTTCCCTGCGAAGAGGTCCAGCACTTTCACTTCGTCTTTGGGATGCGCTCTTCTTGTATGCCTCTACAAACGCATCCGCCACCGCCACGGAATAAGACCGCTCTTTCATCGGCGACGCCTTGATATAAAGTACCTTACTCATAATACCCTCCGTGAAGGATTCAAAACCCCTAATCATTTTCTGGCGGCTTGCTGTTCCAGTGCCGCCCTGACTTTACCGACAAACGCTGCTGTTTCGCTCATACACCGGCCCGTATTATCCACATTTTCTTCGATAATTCCAACTATTTTTGAGCCGATGATTACACCATCTGCACCGGCTTTTGCGACCTCGGCTGCATGTTCCGGCTTGCTGATTCCAAAGCCTACGCAAACAGGAACATTAGTAAATTTTTTCAGTTTGCTGACCAATCCTTCGACCATATCGGAAAGTTTTTCTCTGCTGCCGGTAACACCCAACAGCGAGACTGCGTAAATAAAGCCGGTCGTCTTCGAGGCTATCAATTTAATTCTTTTGGCTTCAGTGTTTGGCGTGACCATAAAAACAGTATCAACTCCTGCCGAGGCCGCTGGTCCGGCAATCTCGTCAGCATCGTCAATGCTCAAATCAGCAACTAAGACGCTGTTAACACCTGCCCGATGAAAATCCCTGAAAAATTTTTCCGTGCCGTACTGGTAAACCAGATTGTAATACATCAACAATCCGATGGGAATATCTTTGTAATCCTTGACTTTGCCGATAAACTCCAGCGCCTTTGCGACATTCATACCGCTGTTTCTTGCGCGGATGTCAGCCTTTTGAATTGTAGGGCCATCCGCTATCGGGTCGGAAAACGGTATGCCCAATTCGAGGATGTCAGCCCCGGCGTCAATAGCCGCTTTGACAATTGCGAGGCTGGTCTCGAAGTCAGGGTCGCCTATCACAAAAAACGGTATTAACGCTGCCCGCCTTTGGGCGAGGTCTCGCCCCGACGAGTCGGGGCGGACTCTTTCAACTCGGAAAAAACCTGCTTGTACGTTTTCATAAAACTCGTCCTTCTTGTCCGCCGGAGCTTTAGCGAAGGCGGATTTCGCCTCTGCGTTCTTCGACAATCGAGACGTCCTTGTCGCCCCGGCCGGAAAGATTCACAACCGCAACAGTATCGGCGTCTAATTTGCCTTTTTGGCGCATTAGGTACGCCAGTGCATGTGAGCTTTCCAGAGCCGGCAATATCCCTTCGCTTTTAGTAAGCAGCTCAAACGCATCAAGCACCTCGTCATCTTCCGCCGCGACGTATTCAGCCCTGCCGTATCTTTCAGGAGGCAGTGTTCAGGCCCGACGGCAGGGTAATCCAGCCCTGCGCTTACGGATTCGGTCTCATTAACCTGGCCTTCTTTGTCCTGCAGCAGGTAGGCCTTTGCACCGTGCAGGATGCCGACGCGACCGGCGACTAATGTCGCAGCGTGTTTGCCGCTGCTTAAACTTCTTCCGCCTGCCTCGACGCCAATCAGCTTCACATCCCTGTCATCTAAAAAGCCTGAAAAGATGCCGATAGCATTACTTCCTCCGCCGACACAGGCGACGACCATATCGGGGAGTCTTCCGATTTGTTCGAGACACTGACTTCTTGCCTCTTTGCCGATGCAGCTTTGAAAATGTTTTACTATCGTCGGATAGGGATGTGGCCCCGCAGCCGAGCCAAACAGGTAAAATGTATCGGTAACGTGAGCCGTCCAGTAGCGAAGGGCGTCATTGATAGCGTCTTTCAGGGTACCTGTTCCGCCTTCGACCGGCACAACCTCTGCGCCGCACAGTCTCATCTTGTGGACGTTGACACTTTGCCGTTCGATGTCAATTGTGCCCATAAAGATTTTTGTTTCCATACCAAACAAGGCGCCAATCATTGCCGTTGCCAGGCCGTGCTGGCCAGCACCGGTCTCGGCGATGAGTTTCGTTTTGCCCATATATTTTGCCAGAAGGCCCTGTCCTAAGGTATTATTGACCTTGTGTGCTCCGCCGTGCAGAAGGTCTTCGCGCTTTAAGTACACTTTAAAACCGACATAATCGCTGAACCTTTTCGCGAAGTAAAGCGGTGTTGGCCTGCCGGCGTAGTCCTTCAAAAACTGCGCAAGCTCAGCCACGAATCGCTCGTCCTCATAGAAGCGGTAAAATGCCTCTTCCAACTCTTCCAGCGGCGGTATCAAAACCTCCGGCACATAGAAGCCGCCATAATCTCCGAATCTGCCTTTATATTTCATATTTTATTCCTGTTTAGCTTTGCGTTTTAGTTAGCCTCTAATTTGTTGTATGTTTTTGAATAGTTTCCTCATTTTTCTAATGTCTTTTTTGCCGGGCCTTGATTCGATACCACTGCAAACATCGATTCCATAAACTCCCAATTCAATCGCGGCCTGCCACATTATCGGGATTTATTCCGCCCGCTAAGAAAACGCGTTTGTTGATATGTCCGATTATGTTCCAGTCGAACTTTAGGCCCGTGCCGCCGTATTTTTTGGGGTCGAAGGCATCCAGCAAAATGGCATCGGTGAAAAAACTTTCCGCCTTTTCGATATCCGCCTGGTTTTTTACACGAATCGCTTTCATTGTTCTTACATTAAGAGAACGCAGCGAATCACAGAATTTTGGACTTTCGTCGCCGTGCAACTGCACCCAGTCCAAGTTGCACTCGCTGATAACATCTTTAATCCGGTCAATCGAGTCGTTCACAAATACGCCGGCAACGTGGATGAATGCTGGCAGCTTATTGATTATTTTCGCTGCCTGCTCCGGCGTTACGAACCTCGGGCTTTTAGGATAAAAATTAAAGCCTATTAAGTCCGCACCTAAATCCATCGCCGCAGCGGCGTCCTGGTAATTTGTGATTCCGCAAATTTTAACTTTCACTATCAGCATAATTCGTCGCTCGTCTCTCGTCGCTCGTGGTTCGTAGTCTGTCTCTCAATTACATTCTATTGGAAACTTCGATTAGCTTTTCCAGGCACACTAATGCTTTGCCATCACTAATGGAGGTCTCTGCCAGTTTAATCGCCGATTCAAAATTGTCAGCCAAACCGCCGGCAATTATGGCGGCAGCGGCATTCAGGACGACGATATCCTTGCGTGCTCCAGTCTCTTTGCCGCCCATTATGTCCCTTAATACCTCCGCACTCGATTTGGCATCGGTAACCTTAAGCTCTTCAAGTGTCGCCAGACTCATACCTAAATTTTCCGGATTCAGTTTTTTGTTTGTAATCCGGCCGTTTTTCAACTCTGCGATTTTTGTAACCGCAGCAGTGCTTATTTCATCCAGTCCTTCACTATGTACAACCATTGCGTATTGTGTACCTAAAAGTTTAAGTGCCTCAGCTATCGGCTGCATCAGATTTTCATCCGCCACACCCAGCACCTGTCTCAGTGCGCCGGCGGGATTTGCCAAAGGGCCGAGTATGTTAAAGACCGTTCTGAAACCGAGGGCCTTTCGTACAGGCTGGACATACTTCATTGCAGGATGAAACATCGGCGCGAACATAAATCCGATATGCGCCTGCTTTATGCACTCTGCCACGACGTCAGGTGGGGCATCTATCCTGACGCCTAATTCCTCGAGCACATCCGCTGAGCCGCAGTCGCTTGTTATCCCGCGATTACCGTGCTTGGCGACGTAAACACCAGCGCCCGCGGCCACTATTGCCGCAGCGGTCGAGACATTGCAGGTTTTAATGGCACCGCCGCCTGTTCCGCAGGTATCAACCAGATTCCCGATGTTGACCTTTACACGGACGGCGTGCTGACGCAGCGATTTGGCAAAACCTGCAAACTCAGCCGATGTTGCGCCTTTGGCCTGCATCGCTGTAAGAAACGCCGCGATTTGCACCTCGCTGACGCCGCCTTCAAAGATGACATCCAAAAGACTCGTCGCCTGCTCAAGGCTCAAATCCCTGCCTTGTAACAAAGATTCGATGTATTCGGTTATCGCCGCCATATTCAGCTCCTCACTTTATGGTGAGCTTGTCGAATCCATTTTTGCGTTTTTCGGCCGCGATTGCCAAAACGTTTTCTATAATTTTGCCGCCTGCGGGAGTCAGAATACTTTCCGGGTGAAACTGCACACCATATATCGGAAGCTCTTTGTGTTCAATAGCCATACAGACGCCTTCAAGTTCAGCCGTTTGCCTTAAGCAGTCCGGAATCTCCAGCGTGTAGATACAAAGACTATGATAGCGTCCTACCTGGAGCGGGTTTTCGACGCCGGCAAATATACCTTTTTCATTATGTGTTACTCGTGAGGGCTTGCCGTGCATCGGCTCAGGGGCGTGAGTAACTTTACCGCCGAAATACTGCGCTATTACCTGATGGCCGAGGCAGACGCCGAGTATCGGCAGCTTGTCCTTGAAATAATCTACCGGTCCTCTATCTTTTTTGTCTTGGGTCCATATCCTCCCCGGTGCCTGTCCCTACGCTGTTCCTGGCCTGCGCTCGGAAATGGTAAACGGTGTCAGGCTCCAGGCTGGCGATAACCTGCCAGAAGGCATCTCCGGTCTGCTTACCTCCCTGCCAAGTTGTGTCCTTGCCGTAGAGGGTAGTCGGTCCCCACTGAAAACCAACCTCGCAGGGTTCACCCGCCGTCATAGTTAGCTCTCCCAATTAGAATTGCCGAATCAAGCCCAACATTGGATACCCCGATGTCATTACTGCCGGCGGTGTCGAGACTTTCTCTGGGGAGTAACTAACGCTGTGGCCGCAGTTCCTGCAGCCAGTTAGGGAGCGCCGGCCCCCTGGATACTCCTGCCAGAACCGGAGCCGCCCGGGTTGGAAATATCTACTATCGTTAAGGCGTTGTCATTTGATGAGGCGATATAGGCATAGTCTCCCCGTTAAAGCGATGCCATGGACGTAATCAAGAAAGTTCGGTGCGCCGGCCCCTGGAGGCTTCCCGACCAGAGTTGGCACCTGCCGGGTTGGTAATATCAAATATCGATAAAGCGCAATCTCTTTCAGATACAACGTAACGCATAATTCCCGGGAGATTCGAACCTGCATGGCGCCCAAAACTTCGGGGCGTCAGCGCCATCTATGTGTCCGACAAAAGTTGGAGCGGCTGGATTTGATATATAAACGGATGGTGAGTGAATCATCCCACCTGGCGGTTATATAAGCGTAGTGACCCGCGATGTCGATACCGTAACCCATACCAGAAAATTCGGGGCGCCCCAGCCTTCCAGACTGCCGACAAAAACAGGGGCAGCGGGATTAGTAACATCGAAAATAAATAGACCTGGGCCCAGACTCGGCTGTTACGTAAGCGTAAGGCAAAACTACCTTCACCTGAACCGGATACCGTAAGATGCCGGGAAAAGATCAGGTGACGTGGTGGTAACCTTGCCCACTTACCATCGCAAAATCACCCGAGCCTGCAAGTGAAAGCCGATTCCGGCGGTGAACAGCGTGGTCGCGCGTTCCTTGTCCTCCGGCGCGCCAGACGATAGACAAATCCGAATCGCACCGGCGTTCCGGCCACCACTTCCTGCTCGGCTGACGCCAGGATTTCAAACGTGTTGTCGTACGCATCGCTCACGTCGCTGTCAGTGCATACACCTCCAGCATAAGGATCGGCCAGAAATTCGCTGCGACAAACCACACTCCAGCGCGAAATGACTCGGATAGGTGGTGGTGACGCCAGCAAAGACGACAGCACCAGATCCACGTTCTCGATGAAATCGCTCTGCTGGACGTCCTGCTTGAATTTGAAATCACCCGCCGGCAGCAACGCGCGCGCGCCGAAGGTGATGCGCGGATTAACTCCAGCATCTGGCACCTAGCGACACTTCCGCCAGCGTGCCGTCCGGTTCGAAGGCGATGTAATCTGCAAGAGGTTCAGTGAAGTCTCTCGCTCACGTTGATGCGCGCGCACGTAGTCCCACGATCCGGTCGGCGGCGAGGCCGAACCCGACCGCCAGCGGGCCGTTGGTGCGCCGGCCGCACCAAGGCGAAATAGAGCGCAAATCGCCGTCTACGTGAATCCGGTTCTCGCCCAAGCGGCGATCCTGAATGCCGCCCGGAGTAGCGGTCGCGGACTTCTTCCGTGATAGCGATAGTCAAAGCGATCAGGTCAAATAGCTGGCCGCCGACAAACCAGCGAGCGCACCGCCTGAATCGGCGCGGCGGAACTTCCGCATAAGGTTGCGGAGTAGAGGTGATCATTGATCGTAGTTGTTGTGATTCGACCGCGTCGAACGAATCGTAGACGGGATATTTGCGCGTTTCTTTCACACGCCAACGTCGGCGGAAACGTCCACCACCCAGCGCGCTTCCTGCGCCGCCATAGTAGCGGGGTTGCCCATCAGCGCGGCCGGGCCGGATTGATACCGTCAGATACGCATGACCAAACTCAGGCTGCGCGCAAAACGCGCCGGGCCGCTCGCCAAGCGCGGCATTCACCAAAGCTGCGCAATCGCCAGCGCGCTCGCGGCGCAGATCAGAATCGTTGCGAAGAAGTTCGCATGAAATGTGTCCTATCGAAAAGTTGTTTTGTTTCGTTGGGTTGGCACTACCGGAAAAGAGTAACTTCTGTGTTCGTGACGCGTTCTCCGTTTCCAGCCGTGCGAATCTGATTACCGCTTGGAAGGCGGAAAGCCGTCAAAATTCATCATGAGAGATCGCCCCAAAAGTACGCCGTCCGCCAGCCGCTCCACTATCAGCCCGGTCACGTCAGTAAAATGACCAGGTTCGCGCGGGCGGTGACTCTTCAGGCAATATCAGAGGCAATCGTTGCGCTCGGATTGAACGGATTGGGATCAACTCAGGATCTCACGCAAATTATTGGGGCATCCGGCCGGGCGGGTGGGAGGTCGATACACCACGCCCCCGCAGTGCGGCGCTACGCCGTTCTCGCCCACCACCCACGCATAGCGGCCGTCTTGCGCAGCGGTGCAGCCCGAACAGACGATCGCTGACGCCGGTGGCGTCGGCGCAACCAGATTGTATTCCCAAATTGGTGCTGCGCAGGATTGGCCGCCATGTCACCGACCAGCGATCGTTACAGTCGCCCAGATAGGCGAAGATCGCGCCAGTTTGTGGAAGACAAATGAAGATCGAACCCCACGTTGCACCACCATCGGCAGTATAGAGAATTCGCCCTTCTCCCGCTCCCGCCCAGCCTCGGCCGCCGGGGAGCAGCAAAGACGCCGTGAATCACCGCGATGGTTCCCGAGTTCGCCGGATTACAGGTCGCGCCGCCGTCGGTGGTGTATACGATGGTTCCGAGATCACCTACCGCGCAGCCGGGTCCAGGGCAAAGTAAACGAGAGGTCGTTCCAGGATAGTATTCGTGACCCGGAGAATTGCGTTTCCGCAGTTTCCCGCCATCAGTCGTGTGGAGAATCGTCCCGCCGCCGCCCACCGCCCAGCCATCTCAGTAGATCTATCAACGTCACGCCGTAAAATAGTAGTTGCAGATCACTTCCGCGTTCCAGGTTTCGCCGCCGTCGGTCGTGCGTATCATGATCCCCGCCTTCGCCGACCGCCCACAGCGAATCGCTTCCGCCAGCGCTACGTCATGCAGTCGAAACGACATTTCACTGGATTGCGCGGCCCAGAACTGTAACCGCCGTCGGTTGTTGCAGCACTGCTCCCCCTTGCCCGACCGCCCAGCCGTTAAATCCCCAACTCGTCGAAAGCCACCGCTTGCAGAGTCGGCCAGCCTTCTTCGTTCCCGAAACGTTTCGCCACGTCTGGCCGCCGTCCTCGGTCACCCGAAGGACGCTGTTTTCCCCGCCTATTATCCCGTGCATTAAATCCAGGAATACCGCTCCGCGCAGCTTCTGTCCCATTCCGCAGTCAGCGAGTTGCCAGCTCTCCCCGCCGTCCGTGGTTGTGGCAATCCGGCCGTCTGATCCCGCGCACCACAGCCACGGAATTCGTCTAAAAACCAGATGTCATAAGCAATACATAGTTC
>CAVXEF010000036.1:0-13795 GCA_963760535.1 uncultured Phycisphaerales bacterium | reverse complement strand
TATGTTATTACGTCTGCTTCGACTACATACGTATTGTTGGGATGTTTCCACCCTGCAACCGGATTCCGTTTTATAGCCGGATATGCGACCCAGATTGAGGTTGATTTTGCTGACGTCGAACATTGACGGCGTTTTATGGTATAATTTTTTCAGTGTGATTTGCAATAAAAGGCTGGTCAAGAACGTCTAAATTAGTAAACAAAACCAGTTGAACATAAAGGCTGATTTTCCAGTAGGAAAATTAGGCCAGGCGTAAGTTAAGGAAGGATAAAGATGAAAACGTTAAGATTTACATTAGTTAAAATAATAGCAGCAGTAAGTTTGCTGATTGGATTGTCAAACGCGGCTTCGGCACACACTCATGTATATGTAGGCGCCCGCTTCGGCCATCCGGGTTTTTATCATAGCTACCACCCCGGTTACGGGTTTTACCATCATCCCTATTACTTCGGACCGCCTTGGCAGTACTATTATCCGTACAGGGAAACCGTTATTGTCAGCGGTGGATACTACTACGACTACGGGCCGGATTATTATGTTATTACTCCACCAGTGGTAGTTGAAAAAGCACCTGTAGTAATTGAAAAACAAATAGTGTCCGTACAACCGCAGGGATTCGATGAAAGCACGCTGGAACTAAACAAAAAACTGCAAAACGAAAAAAGCGAACTTCTCAAAATGCTCCAGACGCCAGACAAAGAACAGCGTAAGGAAGCGATAAAGGAATTGGCAGGATTTTCTTTTGACGATAACGTTAGACACGCCCTCGAGAATGTTTTGCTTTCGGACCCCGACCCGGAATTGCGAAAAGAAGCTGCACAAACGTTCGGCAAAGTAAAGAATACAAAAGCCCTGCCTGCCCTCGAAAAAGCAAGGGTGGAAGACTCAAGTGAGGATGTTCGCAAAGAAGCCGACCAGACAATCAAAAAATTAGAAGGAAACTGATTTTACCAGTCGAATTCCGCGATAATGGGGGTATGGTCGCTCGGCTTTTCCGCTGTCCTGGGCTTTTTGTCTATATAACAATTAGTGCATTTTTCAGCCAG
Organism: uncultured Phycisphaerales bacterium; assembly: GCA_963760535.1. Classification (GTDB taxonomy): domain Bacteria; phylum Planctomycetota; class Phycisphaerae; order Sedimentisphaerales; family Anaerobacaceae; genus CAVXEF01. The sequence goes on along the minus strand of CAVXEF010000036.1, from coordinate 12,749 downwards.
CGGCATCGTAGCCATTATATGGTCTAATCGCCAGCCGAGATTACGCTTAAAAGAATTTGGCAGGCGGTAATCCCAGAACGTGTACTGCCCAGCCTCGCTGCAGTGCATTCTAAATACATCGACGAATCCCCATTTGACAACCTTATTGAGAGCCTCGGTTACTTCCGGACAAAAGCAAACGTGCCCTAATAATCCTTTGGGGTCATATACGTCGATTGGCTGTGGCGCCACATTGAAATCGCCCACCCACACGATTGGGTCGGCGGGGTCGAAATTCTTCTTGAAAAATTTCAACAGTCGCTCAAACCACTTCAACTTGTACTGGAACTTCTCGGATTCGGGCAAGTAGCCCTGCGGAATATACGTATTGACGACGACAAGGCCGGCGATTTCAGTTGTAATCAGGCGAGCTTCGTCTTTAGGCTCACTGCTGAAGCCAAACCTTACGTTTTTGATTTCGGTCTTACTGAAAATAGCCACACCATTATAGCTCTTCTGGCCTTTGAAGACATACTTGTACTTTGTCCGCTTGAAGGCTTCTATCGGAAAATCAACATCCTGAACCTTGGTTTCCTGAACGCACAAAACATCAGGTCGATTCTCCCCCAGCCAGCCGATCACTCCTGACAATCGGATGCGCAATGAATTAACGTTGAAACTGGCAATTTTCATTTAAGCCGCCTTTGGCATAAATCGTTGTGAGTCTAACTATTTGTCCGATAGTATTATATGGACTCGTCGAACGCTATAAATCGTATTATGTGGTGAGCCTACCGAATCCATTGGTAAGGTCGCCAGAAGAATGCATAATATATCAGGATATTTATGGCTTTCTACAAATATCTTCGAATACTGTTTCAAACCAAACAAATAGAGTTTAAAAAGATGGTCAAGAAAATAATCTTGTGTGCTATTTTAATTATCTTGAGCTTCTCGTTAATAAGCTGTCAAACTGTCCATGGTTTAGGAGGCGATATTAAGTGGACCGGTGAAAAAGGCGCTCAAGCCCTGGAAGGAGGAAAATAGCACAATTTACCTGTTTAGCTGCGTGGGATTTCATCCCTTGACTGCGCCCGGGATGGTGAGCGAAGTCGAACCATTTTGCGGCGAGCCTTCAAAAACTCAAGAACAGCCTTATGCAAGTTCCTCAACCTGGTTTTTTTTAGATTCGGTTTTGACAGGTGTACTTTCTATCGGTGCCGGTCTTTCAGTTGCCTGTTGCACCGTCCCCTTTTCCGATAAAAATGTACTCTCCGGTGATACCTCGGTAGTGCGAGCGACTTCGTCAAGAATAGCGTAGTTTTCAATCACCGCCAACAAACTTACCAAAAAGCTCAGAATGCTTTCAGCTCCCTGATTCATATTGACTCCGCCTGACCCCAAGCCGTCACAGCAGCCTTTGGTCCTGAAGTCATAAAGCGGAATGTGCAAATCGTTTTCGCCCAAGAACCAGTCGAAGGCTTTCCTCTGTAGTTTAATAAATCGCAGGTCTTCGGTCGCATCATAAGCGGCTTTTAGCATCATAACGGTACCTGCCGCCTCTATGGGCTGCTGGTCGAATGACGCTTTTGTCTGTCCTCGTTTGAACCACCCATTGCTGCCGATGAAGCTGAAATGGCTTCCGGTAAAAGTGTTTTGGAGGAGAAATTCGCAGGTCTTTTTCGCAGCGTCGAGATATTTTTCGTCCTCAAAAGTCAGACCCGCCACAAACAGCGCATGCGGCAAAACAGCATTATCGTAGGTCAATTTGTTCTCAAACCACTGCCAGGCCGGGTCGCTGTTTTTCTCATACAGCGTCATCAACTTGTCAGCGGCAACAGTCAAATGCCGTTTTATATCACTGACGCCGGGAAACTGTTTAAGATAATCGCTCATACCAAGTATCGAATACGCCATACTCCTGGCGTACTGCTTTTCGACAAGCCCCACAGACCTGTCGAAGCATTCTTTTGCCACCGACATATACGACGGCAAAGGCGGCTTCGCCATAACCGTTCCCAGTGCCCATAATACCCTGCCGAAAGCATCGTTCTCAGGCTCATGTTCTACCCACGTCCTGTCAAAATTCATAAAGTTCCTGACAGAACCGTCAACGTCCTGTGAGTGAAGGACAAAGGATAGATAGGTCTCGAAAAGCCGCAGAGCCTGTGGCTCGGGGTACTGCGCGTAATACCTCGTCATCGCAATCACAGCCCTCGCATTGTCGTCCGTGCTGTAACCACATTTACGATCTGGAATGGTAAATATCGCATGCTGATACAAGCCGGTAGCATCGGTTAGCTTTTGCAGGTGCTCCAGCGATGGTTCGGGTACTTCAATACTGGTTATGGTTTCTGCTTTAGATGGTATGGCTTTAGCCGCAACACGAACCGAAACCCCCTTTGCGGTAAAGAGTTTCCAATAAATCCGGCCTATTTTCGGCCAAGTCCTCGACCTGCCGTAGTCGTAGGCCTTTCTTCGTAAAGAGTAATATAGCGAATCATCACGAAGTACCCCGACCACCTCTTCAGCCAGTTGCTTCCAGTCGCCGAATCCCACGAGCCTGCCACGCCCCTTGGCCAGTAATTCCATAGCAGCCCAGTAAGGCGTCGAGATAACAGCCTTGCCCGAACCCACCGCAAAAGACAGTGTACCGCTTGTCGGCTGTTTCATGTTTAGATACGGTGTAACATAAAGGTCGGCCGCGCATAAAAAGTTACGCAATTCTTCATCGCTTACGAACCGGTTGTGAAAAATAACGTATTTTTGCAGCCCCATTTCTTTCACCATTTGCTGCAGGCTGAACCGGTAAGACTCACCGTCGTATTTCAACACCGATGGGTGTGTCATGCCAAGCACTATGTACAAAACGGATGGTTCTGCCTTCACTATGGTCGGCAGGGCCTTTAGCATAATCTCTATGCCCTTGTTTGGGTTTAGCAGCCCGAACGTTAAAATGGTCTTTCGGCCCTCCATACCGAACTTGTGCTTATAGTAGTTGCTGTCAACGAAGGACAAATCCGGTATGCCGTGCGGAATTAACTCGATATTCTTTTCGGATACGCCGTAGATGTCCCGCAGCATAGACACCCCGTGTTCATTCATTGTGATGACTTTGTAGGAAGCGCTGCAGACGTCTATCATCGACTTGTAATGGGCGGGTGCGGGGTCATCAAGAATGGTATGAAGTGTTGTTATGACCGGCACATTTAATCTGTTCAGCAGCAGGCTCAGGTAAGAGCCTGCCTCACCACCGAACAATCCGAACTCATGCTGGACCGACACCAAATCGATATGGCTGAAATTTACATAGTCGGCGGCGCAGATATAGTCACTCTTCACATCCTGGCGGATTTCAAACCGCACCGGCACAGCGTATTTTAGGTCGTTATCCTGCCGTATCGCAACCACCAATGGCTCGAACTGCCCTTTGCCGCAGCTCTTTAGGCTGTTGACTAAGTCAGAGGTGAAGGTCGCGATGCCGCATCTCCGTGGCGGGAAGGAAGAGATAAACGCCACTTTTTTTGTGGTACTTCTTACCATCCCTAACACCCAGTTTGATTTTCAAAATAGCCCCAATGAAAGATAGTCTGATTCTAACTGCATCTGGTTAGACTGTCAAGTAAATTGACCGTTTAGGTCGGGTAAAGACTCCTTTTTTGCCCTGTTCGCCGCCGTTTAACTGGTAAAAAAACCCAATTTTTTGAAAAAAATCAAATTTTTTGCTTATTTTTTTCGCTTTTTTCCTGACAAAAATTGCAAAACTGGTATAATACACTACTAATAAAGTAGGAATAAAGGAGATTTGGGGTGAGGCTTTCGACCCGTACCAGATACGCAGTAAGAGCTATGCTCGAATTGGCTGCAGGCAAAAGTAATGCTCCCGTGCAGCTTAGAACCATTGCTGACCGCCAGGACATATCGATAAAATACCTCGAACAATTGATGGCGACGCTTAAAACAGCGGGATTTGTCAGAAGTGTACGAGGCTCTAAAGGCGGCTACATCCTTGCCAAACCCCCGAATCAGATTAAACTTGACCGCATCTTCAATTGCTTGGAGGGACCCGGAACTATTGTTGAATGTGTCGAAAATAACAACTTCTGCAGTCGTGCCGCAGACTGCGCACCGAGGCTGCTCTGGGCCCAGTTACAGGCAGCTATGATGCATGTCCTGAAGTCTACGACCCTGCAGGATTTAGTTGACAAAACACAGACAAATGCTAAAGCTGACTATCAGATATAAACGAAAAGCAAAATTACAGTGTCGTATTTGAGCCCATCGCTGTGGAGATGTTTACGATTACTGTCAGAGAATCCCGATGATTATTTGTAGAGGTCTTTCAAAATGGAAAAGAACGAGCTTATAGGCAAAAAGATAGAAAAGCTGGTCGGCAAAATCCTGGACACTTATACAGGCGATTCAGGGATAAATTTCATTGACACGACCAATTTGCCTGTGCGGGACAAAATCCTCGAGGTGCTGGAGTTGCTGATGGAAATCCTCTTTCCCGGCTATACCGGCAAAAGAGACCATCACAAAAGCAAACGTCAATTACATTGTCATTGATATTCTCTATCACGTCTACACAGAGCTTTCCGAGCAGATAGAGCTGGCCTTCAAATATCGCTGCAGAATGGAAAAGTGCGACACAGGTGACTGCCGAAGAATGGCCGAAGACGCCGCAGAGCATCTGCTGGCACAACTGCCGAACATCAGGGAGCTGCTCAAAGGCGACGTCGCCGCCGCCTTTGATGGAGACCCCGCCGCAAAATCCTATGAGGAAATAGTGTTAAGTTATCCCTGCATCACCGCAATCGCAACGTATCGCATCGCCCACGAATTGTATGTAAAAGATGTGCCGTTGATTCCCCGAATGATGACCGAATTCGCACACACAAAGACCGGAATCGACATACACCCCGGCGCAAAAATAGGCAAAAACTTTTTCATCGACCACGGCACAGGCGTGGTAATAGGTGAAACCACCGTCATCGGTAACAATGTGAAAATCTATCAGGGTACGACGCTCGGCGCACTGAGTTTCCCAAAAGATGAAAGAGGCAGGATAATCAAGGGCGGCAAAAGACACCCTACCATAGAAGACAATGTAACAATCTACGCCGAGGCCACAATACTGGGCGATGTGGTTATTGGAAAAGACACGATAGTCAGCGGCAATGTCTGGATAAAAGAGTCCATACCACCTGGCGTTACCGTTACAACCTCAAGTCCGGATTTGGTCTACACAAAGCACAAAAAAACGCCCACAAAAAACTGACTAAGGGGGAAATTTTTTGGACAAGAATCTGATTGAAAAAATAAAGAAGCTAAAGCAGCAGCGAAACGCCGTGATACTTGCGCACAATTATCAGTCACCCGAGATACAGGATTTGGCGGATTTCACCGGCGACTCTCTCGGACTGAGCATAAAAGCAGCCGAAACCGACGTTGACGTAATCGTATTTTGTGGTGTGCGGTTTATGGCCGAGACCGCCGCCGTCCTTTCTCCCCGCAAAACAGTACTTCTGCCGGACGAATTGGCCGGCTGTCCCCTCGCTGATATGATAACCGCAGACCAGCTGCGAAAACTCAAACAGCAGTATCCGGATGCGCTGGTAGTATGTTATGTCAACAGCTCAGCAGAAGTAAAGGCCGAGAGTGATTATTGCTGCACCAGTTCCAATGCCGTTGAAATGGTAGAATCTCTGCCGCAGGATAGAGAGATTATCTTTGTGCCGGACCAGCATCTCGGTCGGTTTGTCATCGAAAAAACCGCTCGCAATCTTATGCTCTGGCCGGGCTACTGTATCACTCATCTGATGATTACCGAAGACGATATCAAAAACGCCAGGGCAAAATACCCACACGCGATTGTGATGGCGCACCCTGAATGTTCTGAGCCGGTCAATGCCCTCGCTGACGAAGTGCTCAGCACAGGTCAAATGCTAAACTTCGCCGCCAAAAGCACAGTAAAGCAGTTTATAGTGGCAACCGAAACAGGTATGATATACGCCCTGAAGAGGCGAAATCCGCAGTCCGAGTTCATCGCAGCCAGTGAACGGGCAATTTGCCCCAATATGAAACGGATAACCGCGGAAAAAGTACTCTGGTCGCTGGAAGATATGAAGTATAAGGTTACGGTGCCGGACAATGTACGGATAAAAGCCAAAAAGGCCCTCGACAGAATGGTAGCGACTTTGCCCACAAAATAAGGAAGAACTTAAAATGGACGAACAGGCAAAATACCACTTGGAAACATTAGCGCTGCACGCAGGCCAGAAAGTCGATTCGGAAACCTTAAGCAGAGCAACACCGATTTACCAGACAACCAGTTACTGTTTTAAGGACACCGAGCACGCAGCGAATCTTTTTGCGCTCAAAGAGTTCGGCAATATTTACACTCGCCTGATGAATCCCACAACCGATGTGCTCGAAAAGCGCCTCGCTGCCCTCGAAGGCGGCGTAGGCGGCTTGGGACTGAGCTCCGGACAATCAGCCATTTATGTCAGCATCTTTAATATCTGTGGTTCAGGCGGCCACATCGTCTCTTCAAATTCACTTTATGGCGGAACGGTCACCCTCTTTAGTCAGACGTTTGCCAAACTCGGCATCGAAGTAACTTTTGTCGACCCGAAGAAGCCCGACAATTTCGCAAAGGCAATCAGAAACAATACAAGGCTGATTTATATCGAGACCATTGGCAATCCCAAGAACGACATTTTGCAGTATGAAAAGATAGCCGCCATCGCTCACGATAATGGTATGCCTGTTATCTGCGATAACACTGTTGCGACCCCCATATTGTTCAGGCCGATTGAATATGGCATCGACATTGTCGTTCATAGCTGCACGAAGTTCATCGGCGGCCACGGCACAAGCATCGGCGGGGCCATCGTCGATTCCGGCAAATTCGACTGGGCCAACGGCCGCTACCCCGAGTTAACCGAGCCGGACCCCAGTTATCACGGCATCAAATATGTCGAAAGTTTCGGCCCGCTGGCCTACATCATAAAGGCGAGGACCCAGTTCCTGCGCGATATGGGCAGTTGTATGTCGCCGTTTAATGCCTTTTTGTTTCTCCAGGGACTGGAGACGCTGCACCTTCGTATGCCGAGGCACTCTGAAAATGCCCTCAAACTCGCAAAGTGGTTCGAAAAGCAAAAAACTGTTAACTGGGTCAATTATCCCGGCCTCGAATCGCATCCGGATTACAGGTTAGCCAAAAAATATCTTCCGAATGGCCAAGGTGCTATTCTGGGCTTCGGAATAAAGGGTGGAATGAAGGCAGGCAAGAAGTTTATCAATAGTGTCAGGCTCGCCAGCCATCTTGCGAATATCGGCGACAGCAAAACCTTAGTGATTCACCCAGCCAGCACAACTCATCAGCAGCTCAACAAAACTGAGCAGCTTGCCGCAGGTGTCACTGAAGATTATATCCGCGTCTCCGCAGGAACTGAGCACATCGATGATATAACAGCTGATTTCGACCAGGCCCTACAAAAAAGCCAAAGGTGAAAAATGTGGGAATATACGGACAAAGTAAAAGACCATTTTTTCAATCCTCGAAATGTCGGTGAAATAGAAAATCCTGACGGCATCGGCGAGGTCGGCTCACTGGCCTGCGGCGATGCCCTGAAATTAACCTTCAAGCTCGACAAAAACGGCAGAATCGCTGATGCAAAGTTTAAGACCTTCGGCTGCGCAAGTGCGATTGCCACATCCTCGGTCCTGACTGAAATGATAAAGGGAATGACAATCGAGGAAGCAGCCAGAGTAACAAATAAAGACATTGCCGATTATCTTGGCGGCCTGCCCGAACAGAAAATGCACTGCTCCGTTATGGGCAGGGAAGCCCTCGAGGCTGCCATTGAAAACTACCACACCGGCGGCAGAAAAAAACACGAGCTTGAAGGAAGGGTAGTATGCACTTGCTTTGGCGTAACTGAAAAGGAAATCGAAAGGGTAATCGTTGATAATAATCTGACTACCGTTGAGCAGGTAACCAACTACTGCAAGGCAGGCGGCGGATGCGGCGGATGCAAAGGCGAAATCGAAAAAATAATCGAGCGTATTCAGGGCGAAAGGGCAAAGGAGCAAGTAATGGCAATGCCGACGAAAGGTCACAAGCTGACCAACATTCAGAAAATCCAGTTGATTCAGCAGACAATCAACGAACAGATTCGGCCGGCTCTGCGGGCAGACGGCGGTAATATCGAACTAATCGATGTGGACGGCAACAAAGTCATTGTCGCCCTGCGCGGAATGTGCGCACAGTGTGCGCTTGCAAACATCACAGTGAAGAACCTCGTTGAGGCCAAACTCAGAGAATTCGTCTCAGAAGACCTTTTCGTCGAAGAATGCGAAGACTCAGCAAAGCAACCGCACAACCACAGAAAGTAATATGAAAACGATATATTTTGACAATAACGCTACCACAAAGGTGGCCGAGGAAGTATTCGAGGAAATGAAGCCGTTCTTCTGCGAGCTTTATGGCAACCCCTCCAGCATGCACACCTTCGGCGGACAAATCGCCGCCGGAATCCGCAAATCACGCGAGCAGGTAGCCAATCTCTTAGGCTGCGACCCAGCCGAGATTATATTTACAAGTGGCGGTACAGAAAGTGACAATGCTGCTATAAAAGGGACACTCGCTGCCTATCCCGAAAAGCGAAAGGTCATCACGACGCGCGTCGAGCACCCTGCTGTCCTGTCGGTCTGTAAACAGTTGAAAGATCACGGCTATACAGTGATAGAGCTGGAAGTGGACAAGCAGGGTCGGCTCGATTTGGATGAGCTCGAAAAACAAATCGACGACGATACCGCACTGGTCACAATAATGTATGCAAACAACGAGACCGGCGTCATATTTCCGATTGAGCAAATCGCCGAGCTGGTCAAAAGCAAAGGCTCGGTATTTCACACCGACGCCGTCCAGGCGGTCGGCAAAATCCCGCTGAATTTATCAAAAAGCAATATCGACCTGCTCAGCCTTTCCGGCCACAAACTGCACGCACCAAAAGGCATAGGTGCTTTATATATCAGGAAAGGAACGAGAATCCAGCCGTTTATGCTGGGTGGTCATCAGGAAGCCGGCAAAAGGGCAGGTACCGAAAATGTCCCCGGCATAGTCGGTCTCGGCAAAGCCTGCGAACTGGCCGCCAAAAACATTAAAGAAGAAAACGAAAGAGTAAGGAAGCTGCGCGATAAACTTGAAAATGCAATATTGAAAAGCTGCCCGGACTGCCGGCTCAACGGCGACAGGAAAAACCGTCTGCCTAACACCAGCAATATCAGCTTCGAATTTATCGAGGGCGAAGCGATTTTGCTTATGCTCGATAAATTTGGCATCTGTGCTTCCAGCGGCTCCGCCTGCACCTCCGGCTCATTAGAGCCAAGCCATGTCCTGCGAGCGATGGGCGTCCCCTTCACCGCTGCCCACGGCTCAATCCGCTTCAGCCTCAGCAGATACAACACCGAAAAGGAAGTTGACTACACAATCGAAAAATTGCCGTCTATCGTCAACCGCCTCCGCGAATTGTCGCCCTTCGTCGCTGGGTAACAGGCATGGGAAATTTCCTCAGCCTACGGCACCCTCAGAAGCACGGGTATATGGCCGCTCTGTTGAAGTGCCTCTATAAGGTGCAGAATAATAAAAATCCATACAAACCACATCCCAAGTACCAGTTTCTTTACGAAAATGTCAGCGTTTACCTGATACTGTGTACTACCATTATACAACGACAGTCTGGGTAGAAATCGCGGCGTGCGTTTGATGTAATCGAGATATGCCTGACCGAATTTGTCTGCCAGCTTCTTTTCCTCCACAAGAATTGTCAGAGGATAATACAACAAATAGAAAATGACCAGCACCGCCAGAACAAGGATGTTTTCTGATGCTAATCCGACGCCAATCGCTCCTATGAGGCTGAAAACATACAAAGGGTGCCGCACCATCGAGTAAGGACCTTCCATGATAAGCTCACGTTTTTTGTAACCGCAGATGTATAATAATGACCACAGCCGGCCGGCGCTGCAAACCGTAAGCAGAAATAAACCCAACATCTCAAAAAGCATATCTATCAGACTATTCTGACTGAAGGAGTGCGTCGTAAAAAGTACCAGAAACAGTACCAGGACGCCGAAAACGCGAGAAACCATTATCCGCCCGCGTGCAATCTTGAATAACAGTCTGTTTTTGTAGGTGCCCATATATCAATCTCAATATACCGACCTGTCCTACAGATGGTTTCCCATCGCGCCTTCGTGGTGATTGCTCAGCAGGGCGGATTTTAGGGGTGTCTGATTATTCGCATCTTCTTGAGAGTTCTGAATATCACAAACACCAGTCAGACCCACGCAGAATATTATCATCCACATCCAGTCAAGCTGCCACTTGCCTTCGTAAAACCGGTTGCCGAGGACCTCGATAGCGGTAAACGAAGCTATTATAGAAAGAAATCCCGAGTATTCACGCGAGAGGACGGCCTGCCAGGAAAAAGGCCGAGCCGGCTTGCACCAAAGCTTGAATCTCGGAATAATCGTCGGTGTCTTTTCGGCCCATTGAGCAAAAGCTGAACCGAATTTCTCCGAAAGAAATCCTTCTTCTGCGATGATTATTCTTTTGTAGTACAGGAAAAACGCAGGGAAACAAAATACCGCCAACGGAATGGAACGGGCAGCTAAAACAATTCCCACCCATATTACGAAATTCCCGAGATAAAGGGGATGCCTGACGATGGAGTACATCCCCGTAGTATTCAGTTCCTTGGCTTTGGGGCCGCTTGTTGTTCTTCCTGACGTCCCTGCAGGTACATATCCTACGGTGTATACCCTTATCACCAGCCCAAACATCGAGATTGCAAAGCAGGAAAGCTCCCACAGCCGGTCGAGTAAATGGCTGCCCTCAGGATAGGTGTAATACCTCAAGCTTATGATAAACAACGGCACAACGACCAACGGCAGAAAACTTCTCCACCGGAAAAGCCAGTTGCCCTGATTTCTCAGCTGGTCAATGTGTGCCATATATTCTCCGTTCGTTCCCGTTTATCGCACAACACGTATTACGCGCGACGAAAATTGCCGAAGGAGGGAGTCGAACCCTCACCGGGGTTAAGCCCGACGGGATTTTGAGTCCCGCGCGTCTGCCAGTTCCGCCACTTCGGCTGGTTAATCGATTATTGATTATCGATTATCCTCTGTCAATTATCAATCTGGAATACGGCGGATATGAGGGTAAATTACGGGGCAAGGAAAGTATCTGTTTCGCTCAGCGGCACTTCAACTCCCTGATAGACCTTTGTGTTCTGCAGTGTAAATATGTCGTCCCCTGCGACACCGAAACATCGCGTCTTCAGGAACTTCACACTCCCATCGTCTAATAAAACATTTTGTCCGCTGCGATTGTGATTGATACTGTTGAAATTTGACAGTTCCTTGTTGAGTTGAATTACGGGTGCTTTGGCATCCGGCCCCGGCAGCGATTCAAAAAGCGGATTCAAATCCGATATTAAAATCCTTTGGCCGCTCGGATATGCACCCTGCGGCTTATCGCATCTTATTCGAAAGCTGAATGTAACGTGTTTTCTGTCGGGAAAATCGTTGTAATCTTTCACCTGCAAACCATCGAGCCGGACCATTTGACCTTGCATAGCACCGGGACAGATAAAGTTGACTGGCTCGACATAACCCCCTCGTACCAGAAGCCACAGATGGCGGGTATTTGAGTAGTTATCATTTCCCTGGTAGCCCACCTTCCACCACGGCGACCCCACTGTCGTTGCGACAGCGGGAATCTGACCATCGTGGTCAGCCATATATTGTTTTATCCCCTCCGCAATCCGGGCAAGCTGCGTCTGGCACCGGACCTGGTAGTATTTCTGGCGAACAAAATTCAAAGGGGCAAACCACATACCCGCTGCTATCAATATCACCGCCGCCGCCGCCAAAACCCGTCCTACATTCCACCACAAACGCTGCGGCCGGGCAGTGCTCCTCGCCTGTTCATCTGCAAGCAGCTGAGCAAGGCGAAGCTGGCTTGTGCGGGCAGTATTTGTAAGACGCAAAATCGTCCGCTCCACCAGTTCGTCCGGGCAAAACTCAGACTCTAAGCTGTCAAGTGCGCTGGTAATGGATTTTAAGGCGGTGTGAAGTTCGACAGCCTGCTTATTGGAGCCAACCAGCCTCTCGGCTTCGGCAGTCTCCTTTTCGGTCGTTAAGCCCAAGCTGTAATCAAATATCAATTGTCTTTGCTGATTGTTCAACGTACTCATTGAAGTTTCTTGCTCCTTATGGTTGCCTTCCAGTCTTTGGCGAAACGTCCGACAGCCGCATGCAATCTGCTCTTGACCGTGCCTATTGGTATACTCAGGATATCAGCCATTTGTTTGTAAGAAAATTTATTAAAATAGGCTAAAATCAAAATTTCCCGCAGACTTTCCGGCATATCCGCTATAACCCCTCTAACACGCCTGGCTGTCTCTCCTTTTTCGAGCCTTTCGTAAGGCACTCTTGTATCGGAAGTTAAGCAGTTTAGTACATCATCGAACGACATCTCTTCCTGCTCTCCGCAATAGTACCGATGGGGATAGCAGCTGTTCGATGTTGTTTGCGAAGGAAATCTTTGGCCTTATTTGCTGCTATAGTGAACAGCCACGGCCGCAGTGGCCGGCTCGGGTCGAAGCTCTCTCGGCTCATAAAAAGCTGTAAAAACGTCTCCTGAAAGACCTCCTCGACGAGACTCGGCTGGTTTACGAAACGCCTTAAAAATA
>CAVXEF010000035.1:0-19754 GCA_963760535.1 uncultured Phycisphaerales bacterium | reverse complement strand
ACCCAAAAGAGCGCGCTTACCGCGCATACGGGCAAAACACACCATCGCATCCTCAATCGCCAACATGGCCGCGTGGCCCAGGTGAAGAATACCAGTGACATTAGGCGGCGGCAAAACCATTGAAAAAACCTCCGAGCTTCTTACCCGGCAACTTATCCGGATTAAAAAACCCGCTCTTTTCCCAGGCGGCATAGATTTTATCCTCGCAATTTTGCGGCTCGTAGGCTTTGGGAGGTCAGGTTGATTTGGCATAACAGTACTAGAAGTATACGAAAAAACGGCCTTTTTCGCAACCTCAGGTTCTCCACTTCCCTTTTGTTGACCAACCTGCTAAATTACCGTCACCTTCCACCCTAAACCGACAGAAGAAAGGAAACATGAGCACTGCCAATTTTTCCCTGTGTTGGAGACAACCCTGTGTTCTCTACGGGCATCCTCTGTTCGCGAATCAGTCTATACGTCCCCTTCTCCACGCGATACTCTGTCACGCCTCGGTCTGCATGCCGTGGCAGCTGGCCCTGACCTCAGAGGCGTACCTCCGCGGCTGCGAATGTGATGATAGCGAGATCACCAGCCTACAGGTTTTCCTCGCCCAATTCGGCCTGCGCCTCGGCATGAAGCTCGAGGAGCTACCTGAGGGTGATTACCCGTGGCGCAATGAGATTTTCTCCCTGCCCGAACTCGCCGCCGCGGCCTAGCTGGTCGCCCAGACCTCTCCAACCGGGTGGACCCGCTCCACCCGGCACTTTTATCCGCCGCTCTTGACCACATTCTCATAAATAGGTAATATAACCCCTTAACTACTTCTTCCCATGCTTGGGTTAAAAAAGGGAACAGGGGGAAAGAGGACATGGATGGTTGTAAATATTTCTAAAAATTCTGGCTTCCTTCCCTGTTCCCTGTACCCTATCCCCTAAAAATAACAACAACCAGCATGGTCTCCGAAACCCCCAAACAAATTTTCGAGGCAATTCGCCGCAGTTCGACGCCGCTTTTGATTTTGCCGCGTGGCGCCGGCGCCGATGGTTATGCCAGCGCCGTTGGCTTTTCTAAATTAATTGAAGGGATGGGAAAAAAAGTCGAAATCGTCACCGCTGACGGAGCCACTCCAATCAACCTCGGTTTTTTATCTGGCATCGAACAAATCAAACCAAAAATTGAAACTTCCCGTCATCTCATCGTTGAACTCGATACTAGTAAAACCAGCATCCAGGAAATGAAGCAAGAGAAGGAAACGGGCGTCTCTGTCTTTCTTTTATTCCGACGCACGGTTCGTGGGGCGAAAAGGATATTAAAATCTCACACTCAACTTATCGTCATGATTTGATTATTTGTTTTGGTGCCCCTGATCTTGAAGCCTGCGCCCATCTTTACCATGACCACAAGGATTTTTTCTTTCGCACGCCAATTATCAACATCGATCATTCGCCGAGCAACGAACATTTTGGCCAAATTAATCACGTCGATCTTAACGCCTCGGCGATCGGAGAAACTTGTTTTGAATTGGTTCATTCAATCAATCCGACTTTAATCAACGCGGAAATTGCCACGGCTTCTTTGACTGGCATGATTGCCAAAACCCGCAGCTTCCGCACTCCCCATCTAACACCAAAAACTTTGGAAGTTGCCGGAAAATTAATGGCCCTCGGGGCCCGTCGCAAGACATTGTCCGCAGTCTCTTTCAAACCCGCTCGGTCCAAACCCTGCGCCTGTGGGGCCGAGCCTTGGCGCGATTGAAATCCGACCCGATTAAACAAATTGTTTGGACTCTTTTGTCACAACAGGATTTCTTACATGCCGGGGCCCATGAAGAAACTTCTGCCGACGTGATCGATGAATTAATTTCCAATTCACCTGAAGCTAAAATTATTGTCCTGCTTTACGAAAATCATGCCCGTCATATTTGCGGCATTATTCGCACCGAACCGCCTCATAACGCTCGGATTTTAACCGAAACTTTCACTTCTTTTGGAACCAATCAAGAAGCTCATATTTGTCTCGAAAAAACGACCATTGTCGAGGCCGAACAAAAAATAATTGAAACAATAAAAAAAGCTCTGAAATAATCAGGGCTTTTTATAATTAATTTATTCAGCCACCGGTTCAACTATTTCACTAGAGGTTTGGCCGGCTTTTAAAGCCTCGAGTTTGCTTTTAACTTGCTCGTTATCAGGATTAAGCATCACTACTTGTGCCACCATTTCCGTGGCCTTAACTAGATCACCTTCATTTTCATAAATTTTTCCTAAATACCAATAAGCGTTAGAATAATCTGGCGACTTGGCAATAATTTCTTCTAATTCCTTTTTAGCTGCGGTTAAATCATGGTTTTCTAAATAAAGCATGGCCAGCCGAAAGGCTAAACCAAAATCGTTCGGTAATTGTTCTCGCAGATTGACGACATAAGCAATCGCCTCGGCCAGCTTATCTTGTCGTTCATAAACCGCGGCTAAATAATAATTAGCCAGAGCGTAATCATCCTTCAGTTCCAACGCTTGATTTAAATATTGTTCAGCTGTGGTCAAGGCCGCGCCAGCCTCGGTTTGTCCCTCAGTTGTCTTAAGCGCTGCAGCCCGGTCAGCCACCATCAGATACAGACGGGCTAGATTAGTCGGATGAATCGGGTTGGCCGGCTCAAGCTCGGCCACCTCATCAAGCGCTGTAGCCACCTCCTCGGCGCCACCAACCAGTTCCATAACATCACGGTAAACATTACCGCGTTGCAGCCAATTGTTGACGTTGTTCGGTTCAAGCAAAACCGCGCGATCAGCCGCAGCCATGGCTGACAACAGAAGATTACGAACTACCGTCGTCTCTGCTTCGTCCAAGCTTGTCCCATCTGTGGTGGCGCCGACGCCGCACAGGCTGTGGCGGGAAGTTTCCTTGCCAGCTCATCCGAAATAGTAGGCCCACTGAGTGCAACCAGTTTGTCATTCTGTGCTAAGCGAAAGAATCTCAGCAAGTATCTGGGTCGGACGCAGCAACGTACCGTTCTCGATACCCTTCGCCACCGAAACAATCGCAGCATCGCGCGGAACATAATCCTTGAGCCTGTTCCAGATACCCCGCATAAACTGACACGGCACGGCTGAGATAATCAAATCGGCACCGGCCATTATGCGCTCATCATCAGCCTCAAATATAAGTGCATCAGGCAATTTATAGCCCGGCAGAAATCTCTTGTTCTCACCGGCTTCCTCCATCTGCTTCAATTGCTCGCTGTCATATCCCCACATCCGGACGCTCGCTACGGTATCCTTTTTTTCGCACAGCAGCATCGCCATGACTGTGCCCATTGCGCCATCGCCGATTATGGAGATATCCCTGAACATAGAAAAGATTATAATCCCAAGACCAGAATAGTAAATAATCAATTGATTCCGCTCTGGGGATTGTACCTTCTCGTTTAGCGTCCGCCGGCACGGCGGACTTCCGCTTCATTTAGCCCACGGCACTGCCATGGGTTATTCCACACGCAAGGAACGCTTTTGTTTAGCCGTTGTCGGTACGACAACGCAATACGCACTTTGTCATTCTGAACGAACTTGTCCTGAGCATTGCCGAAGGAGTGAAGAATCTCTTGAAAAGGGTCTTTGCGAGGCCGAAAGTTTACCCTGAGCGTAGTCGAATGGGCGGCAATCTGCTTATGATTTTTTAACGACCAACAAAACGCTTTTCACTTAGGCCACAATATCCCCAGAACCGCATCAACGATAACTTTCAAGGTCTTTTCATATAATACCAACCACAAACTTTCCCTTTCGGGTTTGGCAGGAGTAGCATTTTGCCCTGTTTCTGCTGGCTTTTTATTTTGGTATTCCAGTTTTGCCTTGATGCATTGGAGTTCGTCTACCACTTTTCCCTTTTTGTTTTTTAGGATGCTGTCGTCTAAATAGTCAACTCTGGACCTACGGATTTCGTCAATGTCTTTGATATTTAAGAATACTTCTATATCTTGCCTAAACTGTCTCTGGTCGCTTAGCAGCAATATCTCAGGCCATCGTGGAGCCAGGTAAAGGCGGAGCTTTTTCTGCAACGGCTTAATTGTGGACTTGACGTATTTCCGTTTTTCCATTGATAATAACAATTTTTCTTTCAGGTCTTGTGGCGAAAGATAATCATCGGTTTTAGTTAGGACTTCCGTGATTTGTGTGAGCAAATTGATTATATAGTCAATATCTGATGGTTTTAAGCTCATTTAAGCTATCTCCATAAGCTGTTAGTGTATCTTGTAGAGTATCAAATGGCAATAATCAGCCCTATGGCTTATGGCTTTTAACTTGGCTTTCATCATTAAAACGGGTAAGATAAAAATATGGTCATTTTCTCACAGATAATATTGGCCTTTTGTGCGATATGGCTTTTTTTGATTCTGTCTCGACCTCGCACAAAAGAGGAATGGAAGAATCTTGAAGAAATCAAAAAACACCGCAAAGAACACCCAGACGAAGACCACCGTGAGCCACTGGGATTATACGGAACTATTATATTTTGGATTTGTTTTGTTCTGATTTCCATTGGCCTTTTCTTTATCTTTACATTATAGAAGACCCTCGCTTTTTCTGCTCGGCCTCAACACCACTGCTCAAACCGCTTAACCGGTTGCAAGCCGGTCGTCCCGATTACTTATTGTTTTTGCTCGTCTGCTCCAGGTATTGGTTCTTTTTCTGTCGCTGACTCAAGAAGCTGTCTTTTCCTTTGTGCTACAATTCTTTTTGCAAGACTTCTGATGAGTTCGTTTCGTTTGGGTTTATCAACAAGCTCTTTATGTAAATTGCTTATCTTTTCCTGCTGTTGGCCAATTGATTTCGCTAACACTATCAGTGCCGCCATCATAAGTTTATCCTTGCCCGTCTGGCTTTTCTCAAACAATTTAAGCTGTTTGAGTTGGATATACTGCTGAACTTGAGAGTGAAACTGTTCGGGTGCTTTCTGAATGGCTTCAATACGCTCTTTAATCTCTGTTTGGGCCGAAATAACCTTTTCGTAGTCTCTATCAAGAAATATAGCTTTATTTTCTTCAATATCAAAAGGCACATCATCGCCAGCTTTTATAAGATGAATTACCGGTTTTTGTGCACAATGGCGAATACCAAGTTCAAAGAAAACATTTGGCTTATAGTACGTAAGGTCAGCAACTACCAAATCGGCCTCGAACATTTGTTCTATAATGTTTCCCATTAATAAGCCAATGTCTGGGTCGTCAGACCTTGCTGGTTTTTCATAACCACATTCAGTTACAACAGGTGCAATAATATTATTTCTAACAAAATCAGACCATTCTCTTTCTTTGCTGTCAGCCTCGTCTATTGCGCATATTATGAAACAAGTTTTTTTGTCGGCCATCTTATCCCCTTTCGAAAGAATTTGCCTTCACTGCACCATTTTAACGATTGCCTATAGCTTTCAATTCCTAACCGCCAACCGCTGCTCGATTGCTGTCAGCCGTTCGTCTAAATCCTCATTTTCCTTGTGGCGGTCATCACGATTAGTCTCAAAGTTTAAGCTATTTTACCACATTGTAAGCCAGCACGCAGCCCTGATTTTTCTTGATTTGCACCAGCAAAAGAATATAATCAAAATCGCCTTTGTGGGTGTTGGGAGTTGAAAGATGCAGCGATTGATAATCTGTGTGACCCTTGCGATTGTTATAGGTATGTGCCTTTATCCACCTTGGTTGCGAACGTGTACCTTCATGGAGTATAAAATGCCACTATCGAGTCGATACGCTCTTCTATTTACTCCGCCCGAAAAACCACAACCTGACAACTACAGAGAACTTTACCGTTGGAAACATGGCTGGTCCTTTTCGGCTTCAATCGATATTCGCCGGTTATTGGTTCAATGCGGCATTGTCCTTCTTGTGGGTGGTGGACTGGCGTTTCTCTGTCGGAATAAAGACAAAAAAAGTCAATGACGCTTCTGCTGCTCGGCCTCGGTCTGGCTACGGCACGGCTTCCGCCGTGACGAGTGCGGTGATTTTAAAAAGATGTAAAAAATAAGAAATTTTGTATTTCGGTCATTTGAATTTGTTTAGAATTTAGGATTTAGCGCTTAGTATTTTCTTCTGTCTCCTGTCTACTGTATTCTTTTTAACTAACGACTAATGACCAGCGACTATCGACTAACTTCCCCGCCTTCGTCGTCCATCATCCATCCTCTGTCTTCCATCGTCTGTTTTCTGCCTTATGCTCTTTTGCTCTTATGCACCTTGTAGTGCCCCCTGTCCCCCGTTCCCTACCCCCCCTCTACCGCCCTCTCCCTTCCCCGTTGCTACCCGCATCTCTTGCCTCAAATCTTTTTCTATCCAAAATATCTACTATACCATATAGATTGCCCCGTCCCCCTAAATTAACTAATTAACCAATCTCTAATTAACCCGATTCTGCCCCCTTTGTGCCTCTGTGCCTTTGTGCCTCTGTGCCTTCGCATCCGCGCGACCAAATGCGCAAGGGGGTACTTCAATCATGGTCCAAAATGAGTCAATTTGGTGCAATTTTTGTTCAAAAAGTGCGCGTTTTTTGCAATTTTTGCAAATTTTTTACAATTTTTTGCAATTTTTCACTTTGACTTGCGCGTTTGATGCGAATTTTATTTTTCCCACCTTGCCCAATCGTTACAGTTTAACCCCCCAATCTTCATTTTCACCCCCCAAAACTCACTTGCACCCCAAAAATTTACCCCCAAAAATCACCCATTTTTTATAATTCTGGATACTTCCAGTCCTAAATTTATTGCAGGGCGGAGTCCTTTTCGATAGTCTTTTTTGCCTGAGCTTTTTTGAAGTCAGCCAATTTTTTTGCAAGACCCCCATCCGATAGTGCCAATATCTGCACGGCTAAAATCGCTGCGTTTTTCGCACCCGATTTTCCGATAGCTACCGTTGCCACCGGCACGCCGGGCGGCATCTGCAACGTGCTAAGCAAAGCGTCAATGCCTTCCAGACCCGAACTTGAAATCAACGGTACGCCGATAACCGGCAGGGTCGTCCTTGCCGCCAAAGCACCAGCCAGATGAGCCGCCATACCGGCAGCCGCGATAATCACCTTTATTCCGTTTTTAGCGGCACTTTCCGCGAATTCAGCCGCTGCGTCCGGCGTGCGATGTGCTGAAATTATCCGCACAGCCGGCTCAATGCCGAAATCTTTAAGAGTATCGATACAGCTTTGCATAACTGCCATATCGCTGTCAGAGCCCATCACGACCGCTATGGATTCGACAGGCTCACCATAAACGGGAGTTTTCTTTTCAGATAACATTTGTTTTCCCTCGAATTTGGCGTACAATATTTCACGTCCAAATTTATCCGCCTGTGGCGGATAGTGCTGTAATGATAATCGGCTTGTGCTGCAAATGCAAGTAATAGAGAGCTGAATATGCAGACAAGAAGACCTATTGTGGCGGGTCAATTTTATCCCCGTGGACAAGCCGACTGCGTAGATGAAATAAAAGAGTACCTTAGCGAGGCGGCTTTAAGCGAGTCGCTGCCTGATGAGGTAGCAGGCGGAATTGTTCCGCACGCCGGCTGGACATTCAGCGGCAGTTTGGCGGCGATGGTTTTCTCCGCTGTGAAACAACGTCACGAAAATGTCAATACCTTCGTGATATTCGGAGCCGCTCACAGCTACTTCGGTCCGCCGGCTGTGTACGACAAAGGCACGTGGGTAACACCTTTAGGTGAAGCGGTTATAGACGAAGATTTAGCAGCGGCAATTTTGAATAGCGGCACAGTGGTCAGCGACCCGGACGCCCACAGCGATGAACACAGTATCGAGGTGCAGGTGCCGTTTATCCAGCATTTATTTCCCGATGCACAGATACTGCCGATTGTGGTTCCGCCGAGCCGAGAGGCTGTTTCGCTTGGCGAGGCCGTCGGCGGCATTATCGCTGGTGAAAAAAATAAAAAAATCGTTTGTATCGGCTCGACTGATTTGACCCATTACGGCCCGCGTTACGGCTTTACGCCGATGGGCACAGGCGACAGGGCCATACGGTGGGCAAGCGAGGTCAACGACAAAAAATTTATCGATTTGGCCCTGAAACTCGACGCAATAGGTTTGCTCGCAAGCGCCGCTGAGAACTGCAACGCCTGCGGCGGCGGCGCAGCAGCGGCGGCGGTCGCAGCAGCAAAAAAACTCGGCAAAACAAAAGGCGTGCTGCTTGCGCATACCAACAGTAACGAGGTGATGCTCAAAAAGATGGGCACATCAAGCACTGAAGCCGTCGGCTATGCAGCGATAGTGTTCTAATTCGTATCACGTTCCTATTGCCCCGTGTTTGGTAAAAGCGTACGGCAAAAAAGCCGAGGTTAATCCGCCAATATGCGTGGCGGATAAATCCGCCGGAGGTGGATAAAAATGGCTGAAAAAAACGATATGTCAAATCCGAATTGTAAAAGCGCGTCTCACAACGGACATTTGTGCTACTTTGTCTCGCAGGGCTTTCATCTGACCAATGCAAAAGAATATAACGCTATGGTTAAAAACCCGCAGTTTAAATGTCAGCACTGCGGACGTGCAGCTAAAGAAACCAAGAATCTCTGTGAGCCGGTCAAACTATAGGTGCATCGGACAAGCATCGAAATCAGGCAGCCAGCCCGAACAATCTCTTACTACAGTAATTTCGCGGGGTCCTGCTGGTAGAAAAGCTTCAGCTCATCATAAAGCTCGGGATGATATTTTTGTAACTGCTTCGGCTTTTCGAAAAAACATTCGGTGGCAACAGCGAAAAATTCCGCTGGATTGGTTGCGCCATATTCATCCAGGATAGTTTGTCGATTGCTGCTGATGTCGCTTCGGAGCTTCTGGTAATCTTTTTGCAGAACACGCGCCCAGGCAATGTAATTGGAGCGTTTCTGAAGGACCGGCGTGCTGTCGCGTTTGCCGCCTGAGCTGTCGAACTGATGCGCAAATTCGTGAAAAACAATATTGTGGCCATCGTGCATATCCGCTGCGCTTCGGCGGACATCATCCCACGATAAAACCACCGAACCTCTGTGCCATGATTCACCCAGCCGAACCTGCGGGCCTTCGGCGACGACCCCCCACGCCAGATGCTCGGCATGCGCAGCTACGTATGCCTGCGGATATACGAGTATGGAATAAAGGCCGGGATAGTAATCGGTTCGCCGATGCAAAAGCAGGATGCAGGCCTGAGCGGCTATGGTAACCTTTATCTGGTCGGTTAGCTGCAGGCCGCCGCAGCCTTCGAAGTGTTTTTCGCCCAGAAAGATAAGAATATGTCGCTGCAGCTCAGCCTTATCTTCCGGCGGCAGCTTATTATAGAGAGGCACATTGCTTTCAAGAATCGCCAGCCAATCCCGAGGAAACGGCCGACTGCTGAGCCTCTTTCGTCGCCAGTTCTTAAATCCGAACATAGAACAGTCAGCCCTTGCAAAATGCGATAGCGATATCGTCTCGTATCAAACACGGAACAGTAGGGTTTAGAAACAGTACATCATCGCAACGCGGCCGCAACGCAGTACGAAAACAGCCAACGGTCGGATTCGAACCGACAACCCCCGGTTTACAAAACCGGAGCTCTGCCATTGAGCTACGTTGGCAACCAAAGAAGATGATAATAAAAAACGCTGCTTTAGTCAATTTCCATTAAAAGCACCGTCCGGAAAGTTTAAAAGCTTGACCTTGTCAGTAATTGGATTTATGCTTCTTTAATATGTCGGGCAGGACAAAACGCAATCGCTGGGAGCACTTTCCGCACGAGGCTGATATAGGCATCCGAGGCACAGGAGCTACCAAAGAACAAGCGTTTGAAGCAGGCAGCCGTCGCGATGACTGCTGTCATCACGGAACCGGAGAAAGTTGCGCCCGAGCAAAAAGTGGAGATAACCTGCCAGGCTGATGACGATGAGCTTCTACTGACAGACTGGCTCAACAGCCTGCTGTATGAAATGGCTACGCGAAAGATGCTGTTTAGCCGATTTGAAGTTCGTATCGAAGGAAACCATCTAAACGGCACAGCCTGGGGTGAAAAAATTGATATTTCAAAACATATGCCAACAACAGAAGTCAAGGCCGCCACATACGCAGAACTGAGCGTCCGACAAGAGCAGGATGGAAGCTGGATAGCGCAGTGTATTGTGGATGTCTGAAACGCAGGAGGTGTAAGATGGACTTAAAAACTATAAAAAAACGGTCCGACTACGAATGGGTCATCGAGCCAGCCGGGAAGATGACCGTGCCTGTGATAATTTACGCCGATGAGGCACTTGTCAAGGCGATGGACGAAAAGGTGCGTCAGCAGGCTACAAATGTGGCAAGTCTGCCCGGCATAGTAAAGGCATCCTATGCGATGCCCGACGCCCACTGGGGTTACGGCTTTCCCATAGGAGGCGTGGCGGCCTTCGACCCGGACAAAGGCGGCGTGGTATCAGCCGGCGGCGTCGGCTTCGACATCGCCTGCGGCGTCCGAACAATAACTACAGGACTATCCATTAACGACGTAGAACCTGTCAAAGAACAACTTGCGGATTTGCTTTCCCGCAGGATACCAGCAGGGCTGGGCAGCAGAGGAAAACTGAGTTTAAATATAAAGCAGATGGATGAAGTGCTTGTCGGCGGCGCCCGCTGGGCGGTCGAACACGGCTACGGCACAAAAGAAGACCTTCTGCGCGTCGAAGAACACGGTGCGGTTGCGGGGGCGAAGCCGGACTGCGTCTCCGACCACGCAAAGAAACGCCAAGAAGAAGAGGTCGGCACACTCGGCTCAGGAAACCACTATATGGAGGTCCAGAAAGTCGCCGAAATATATGACGAAAAAATCGCCAAGGCATTTAACATCGCCGTCGGCCAGATAACCGTCAGCATCCACTGCGGCTCTCGCGGCCTCGGCCATCAAATCGGCACGGAATTCCTCAAAAAGATGGCCGCCGCAGCCGGTGAGTGCGGAATTGAACTGCCGGAACGGGAACTCGCCTGTGCACCCATCAACTCCCGCGTCGGGCAGGAATACCTCGGAGCTATGCGGGCGGGAATCAATTGCGCCTTGGCCAACCGGCAGCTTCTTACGCATCTATTAAGAAATGTATTCGCTGATATGTTCCCAAAGGCTGAGCTTAAACTGCTCTACGACGTTTCTCACAACACCTGCAAAGAAGAGCTGCACAGCGTGAACGGCCAGCGGAAACGACTGTTCATTCATCGCAAAGGCGCTACACGTTCCTTTCGGGCCGGGCGACCCGAGTCTGCCGGCTGAGCTGCGGGACATAGGCCAGCCTGTCCTGATTGGGGGCACGATGGGGACCGCTTCGTATATACTGGTCGGCACCAACGAGAGTATGTTACTGTCGTTCGGCTCATCGTGCCACGGTGCCGGCCGAAATATGAGCCGAACCGAGGCAACCCGACGGTGGCACGGCAGAGACGTCGTCAGAGGTCTGGCTGAGCAGGGAATTCTGATTCGCAGTCCGTCCTTCCGCGGGGTGGCTGAGGAAGCACCGGGGGCGTACAAAGATGTAAGCGAAGTTGTGGAAGCGGCCCATCAGGCAAAACTCTCGCGCAAGGTGGCCAGGCTGGTGCCACTGGTCTGCATCAAAGGATAAGACAGTTAACCGCGGCCAGCATTGACTTGGTCCGCCACGGCGGATAAATTTGAGGGCTGAACTTGACGCTGGGCTTTTTCAGCTTTTCGCTGCAAAAGACCACGTATCAGACGGGCAACACCACTAGCAAAAAGTATCAAAGTAACAATGAACCCTCCCCAAACGTTTTCGTCGTCGGGAATCCTGCCGCCGCAATACACAAGGCCGGCACCGACGAGACCGGCTGAGATAATAAGGAAGGTGATTCCTACGGTGAGGTTCTTTATCCATAATGGGCCGGTCGGCTTCGGGGGTTTTAGAAATTTTAAGTCCGACAGCGGTGTGCCCTTTTCGATGGCCGCCATTACCTGTTTATGGTCGAGCCGTCTCTTAAGATAATAAACCAAACAGATAATAAGAATCGGGCTGGCTATACCAAGGAACATAATAAAAATCATTATCCCGACGCCCATAAGTTCAAAAAACTCTTTCATCTTTGTTTCCCCTTGTCTGAAGCCGGATTTGCTACAGTCTTTTCGCTCTTATCTTATTTTTATCGAGCCGACGTTTGCTTCCAAAATGACTTTTCCTTCGCCGGCCCCTACAGTACCATCGAGGCTCTTGCTGACTTTGCCTGTTACAGTCAAAGGCAGACGGGTTTCTATCGAGCCGACATTTGCCGAGGCGTGAAATTCCGCCGAGAGGTTTTCCGGACCGGCAAACTCAATTTTGCCAACCGAGGTTGAAATGTCGGCATTACAGGCGGCAGGGGCATCCTTGGCGTAAACGACCTTAACCTCGCCTACGTTGGTGGTAAGGTCGATGCGGCCGGCAATTTCTCTGCAGGTAATTTTGCCGACATTCGTCTCAGCCTTTATGGACCCTGTGATATTATCTATCTCCAATTCGCCGACATTTGTCTGGAGGTCAAGGGCGGTTTGCCTCGGCACAGTTATACTGAAGCTGATGCAAATCGCGTCTCTATCCGCCATCGGCGGCTTCTCGACCTTCACCTTTAGTTTATCGCCGGCAGGTTCGAGCTTTATCTGGGTTTCCTCAGCCAGTTTTTGTGCCTTTTCCTTTGTTGCTGCCCTTGCTGTGATTTTAGCGGTTACGCTGCAATCGGTGAAATCGCCGCCGGTAACTGTGATTGAGCCGACAGTGGTATGGACATCGAGGGTCTGGCCCGGAGCGATTGGGGCCGATACCTGCACCGTCCTTTCGTATTTGGCCTTAAAGGCGTCGAATATATTGACACAGCAACAACCGACCAATCCGGTAGCTGCCAATAACAAGCAGGCCAAAAGCGGTATAGTGCATTTTATAAAAAATTGCCTTCTCATTTTTCTCCCCTTTCAGTCAAACGAATCCTCTTAAAAAACCGTCTTTCAACGCATAGGTTGTCCCGATACCGTGTTGAGTTGCTCAACGCGATTCATGGATTAACTTGAATAGCTTATCCAGTCCTTCCGGAGTGTCGCACTGTTCCGGATTTTACCAGTCCACGTTTCTCAAACATCTCTATCCATCCTCGTTTTTTGGCGAGCGCTTTAGCCCTTTCAAAATTTTCCTCATTAATAAATCCATCAACCCATGTCATCCTAAAATTCAAACTGCTCAGTGGTTTGGTAAAAATGTAGCCTTGGGCAATATCCGAAAACACCGTCTCGCTGTTAGACGCAAAATACAAGCTTTTGCGGTCCCTCAGGTTCGCAAAAGGCGAATCTTCTACATCAAACCCCACAGACTTATTGCCGTTTTCCATCATTATTTTCTCGATAAAATCGATGATGAGCGGTCGGGATGTCGGCTGACCGCCGGTCAGGACCTCCGGGCCGAAATGAGGCTGATGCAAGCAGACTTGAAAAATGCGGTCTCCATATTTCTCATGAAGAATACAGCCAAACCTTGGAGCCGTTTCAACAAGTCGATAATCGTGTAAAAGAGTGCATATACCCTATCTGGACGAGCACCTTACCCTGCTTCGCCAGCACCTCCCGTTCAAGAACATCAGCCATGAATGAGTCATGAGCCTTTATAAATTCTTCGTACTCTTTAGCGGACGGTGACGTTGGCAGGTCAATAGCCTCCCAGTCGCCCTTGTCAAGCGCAATGACCTTAAACTTCTCAGCCTGCGGAGGTAACTTGTTATTGAGCTGCCAGATTGCTTTGATAATGTCCATATACTCTTTATAGCCAAAGTCAGGGTGGGCATAGTCCCGGAAAATGCGCAACGCTAATTGTTGATCATATTCCTTGCCGGTCACCAATTGATTCACTAAAGGTGTATTTTTGTGTCTTAAAAGTTCCATCGCGAAGTATCTGACGCCCGCTTGATATAACGGGTCAATGAGGCCCGCAAACAACTCACAATTTTCCCGAACCTCGTGCATTTCGCCGAGAATGACAACATCGTGGTCTTTGAACTTATCAAGCACATACTGCACCGGCGTTTTGGCATGTTGCCTGAGATAGGCAAGATACGCAGAGTAATCAGAAACTCCCAAGTCATTGACATCGATCGGATGTGGTTTGACAGCGTTTGTTCTGCGTATTTTAGGGGTATTCGAATCCGCAAGAAGCACACCCAACACAACAAAAAAAACCAGTGTGCTCAGCAGCATTACACGTCTTTCCGATAATTTTTTCATTCTTCCCCTTTATGTTGATGCGCTACATTGTGAAAGCCTTTTTGGTATTATCTTATTTTTATCGAGCCGTTGTGAGTTTCGAGATGCAATTTGCCCTGACCTTTGCCGATGGTTCCGCGTAGCTCTCTTTTGTTTACCTCTCCGATTGCGGTAATGGAAAGGTCGGAATCTATTGAGCCGTTATGGGTCGAGACCTCAACGGCGGCGGAAAGGTTTGGCGGAGCGGTAAAATCTATTCCGCCATTGTGGGTAACTATCGATATATTGCAAACAGGAGATGCGGATTTACTGCAGGCTGCCTCTACACTGCTGTTGTGCGTTAGCAGTTCCATATCGCCCGAGATTTCTTTGCAGGTGATTCTGCCATTATGCGTTCGCAGTTTTATCGCACCGGAAACACCCTCGGTGGTAATACTACCATTGTGGGTTGTGGCGTCTATCCGGCCAGTGATATTTGTGATACTGACGGTTCCATTGTGCGTTGTAAGTTCGAGGCCGGTTTGAGTCGGAAGCGTTACGTCAAGGCTTACACTGACGGATTGATTCATAATACAGGTCGGCTGCTGTATTTTAGCGGTCAGCTTATTTCCGGAAGGCTCAAGCGTTACTTTTGTTTCCTCAGCGAGCTTTCTGGCCTCTTTGTCCGAGCCGGCCTGGGCGGTAATCTTCGCTGTAACGTTGCAGTCGGCTGTCTCGCCGCCTCTTATCGTAATTGAGCCATTATGTGTCTGGGCCGCAAAGACAGAGCCGGGCGATAATGGAGCCGATAGCTGAACCGTTCTTTCATACTTCGCCGACGCCGGCCAACACCCAATCCGGATGCAGCAGCCAGTTACAGCAATCGCCGCAGTCACCAAACAAACCACTAATGCCTTTGTGGAACGCTCATTTTTCATTTTGCAATTCCTTTTGATTGACCATTTTTTCATTTTTTTGTAACGTTTTACCGGATTTTGCTTAACTCTACGCCCTTAGACTATGCCCAAAAACAGATTTTGGCCACCTGAGAGCAGTGAAGTATTATCGCCGTTCTGAGGATTTGTCGCAAGTTCTCAAAGACAGGTTTCAAAAAACTGAAACCCGCCGCAGCGCAGGGGCGACTAAAAAATAGAAAAGAGGAGTACTTCTTGACAGCCGATGCGGGAAAGACCCAAAGCGGGGGCTGGTTAGACAGGCTGTTAGGCGGGGACCAGGCTGTCTTCGCCCAGTTTGTCGACAGATACAAAGATACGGTCTTTCTGTGCTGCCGGACGCTGGGGCTGAAAGAAGATGAGGCTGAAGACGTGGCCAGCGAGACATTCCTGGCAGCCTACAAAGGATTAAGCCGATATAAAGGCCAGGCTCAACTGCACACCTGGCTGTGGGCAATTGCGTACCGGCAGGCTGTGAGTTATCTGCGTAAGAATAGAAGAATACAGCAGCTCTCAGATGAGCAGCAGGAACAAGCCGGTCGTAGTAAAGAGCAAACGCCGCCGGCAGCAGCACAGAGCAGTGAATATGAGAAAATCGTTTGGGACGCGGTCGGGAAACTGCCGAGGCTCTGGGCTGTAGCGGTTATTCTCTACTACAGAGAAGAAAAAATGATAAGTGAGATTGCAAAAATAATGCAAATAAAGGAAAATACCGTCAAGACGCACTTGTTCAGGGCCCGCAACAAATTGAAAGAAATTCTGGCTCCTGTCTTCGGAGAAGGCTTCAATGTCGATTGATAGATTAAATGAAGACAAGTTAGATGAAATTTTAAGGCGGACTTTGCGAGCACCTTTGCAGCCGAGTCCAGCCGGCTTTACCGAGAAAGTTCTGAAGCAGATAAGAGCGGCCGAAGAGCAGCGGATTCTGGCGAAGGTGGTCTGGCAGGAAAGACTTGCGCTGGCCGGCTGCATCGCAGTAGCTATTGCCGGGATTGCCGCCGCAGTAACCTTCGCCATTATTGACGGAGGATTCACGCCGACCGTGCAGCTACTTATTTATAGAATCAGCCAGACTATACAAACCTTCAGCAGCCAATGGCAGCTCTATACCGTCTTCGCGGGGGTGTTTGTCTTTGCAGGCTACGGCCTTATCGACTTGTTGGTGAGCGATTAGGCAACCTGTCTCTTGTATTGCATATCGATGCTGATAATAATTGACGCCTCCAACAGCGATGCTTATAATACCGCTGTTCATTTATGATGTGGCAACTGGAAGATTTAAAAAACAGGGGTAACTGTTATGAAAAGAAGTAATCTACCTGCCTTTTTATTGGTTGTTGGCCTGGCTACTCATTTTAACTGTCAGCGGATGCGTCGAACGCCAGCTTACAATAAATACAAAGCCGCAGGGGGCATTAGTTACCCTGAACGACGAAGAGATAGGCATCTCACCTGTTACGGTTTCGTTTAACTGGTACGGCGACTACGATGTGAGAATAAGCAAGGAAGGTTTCGAGACCCTAAAGACCCACCGCAAATTAAAGGGGCCGTGGTACGACAACTTTCCGTTCGATTTTTTCGCCAACTGTTTGTATCCGAAGAGAATCGTTGATTCGTATGAATGGACGTTTGAGCTAAAAGAAAAACAGCAGCCGGAAAGACAAAAGCTCATCGAGGACGCAAGGCAGCTAAAACAACAGCTATATTAGCAGCACTGGATTTTGCCCAGCCTGTCATCTGCAACTCACAGAAGATTGTCACGATACCAGCCTATGGCTTTTTGCGAGGCCGTCGCGAAACGACACCATCGGTTTGCAGCCGACAAAACCCTAAAAAACTGCATAGGTCATCATATTTCCTGGGGGAAGAAGGTTGCTTTTTGCGTTGAACTATAAGGTTTTATCATCTATAATTTTCTCTGTAAAACAAGTCAGCCTAAAACTGAATACTGTCTAAAAGGTGCTATATGGCTATTTTGAAGCTGGATAAACACAATGAGGCCAAGGAAATCGATTTTGAATTAGATTACCTTGCCTCCCTGACGACAAAACAGCGTTTTGAAATGATGTTCAGGAAAACCATAGAAATGCTGGGCCTGCGTAAAAAAACAAATGCACACAGAACAACTACTAAAATTATTAAAAGAAAACCGAGTTAAATTTGTAATAATCGGCGCTACAGCCTTTCCCGTTCATGGGTACTCACGCGCAACCTTGGACATCGACATCTTTATAAAGGCGGAGGAAGAAAACGCCAGTAGAACATTAAAGGCGCTGCGGGAATTCGGATACGATGTTACAGATATAACAATAGATGACCTTCTAACAAAGAAGGTGCTGATACGCCAATATATTGTTGAAACTGATATTCACCCTGCCGTCAAAGGAATAACGTTTGAGAATGTTTGGAAGAACAAAGTAAAAGCACGTTTTGGAAAAACCTTCGCCTGGTTTGCCTCACTTGATGACCTTATAGCAATGAAAAAAGCTGCTGCCCGCCCCAGAGATCAAGAGGATCTAAAATATCTGCTTAGACTAAAAAAGCAAAATCAAAAACGCTAACAATACGCAAGATTCTACTCATACCCGTTCAAGAAGACCCATGTGCAAAATTACAAAAGATTTTCCTGATACCAGCCTATGGCTTTTTGCAGGCCGTCGCGAAATGATATTTTTGGTTTGAAGCCGATAAGCTTTTTGGCAAGCGTAATATCGGCGAGGGAGTGTTTAACGTCGCCGGGACGAGGGTCGGCATAAATCGGCTTTATATTTTTGCCTACAAGCTCATTGATAAAACAGATGGTTTCGTTGACGGTTACAGCCTCGGCACAGGCGATGTTTATGACCTCGCCGGAGGTTTTCTTTGCCCGAGCGGCAAGTAAATTGGCCTCAACGACATTATCAACATAAGTGAAATCCCGGCTCTGCTCTCCATCACCGTAAACGGTCGGCCGGCGGCCCTTTAGTATAGCTGTAACAAAAGCCGGTATTGCAGCGG
Source organism: uncultured Phycisphaerales bacterium (assembly GCA_963760535.1). Lineage (GTDB taxonomy): Bacteria > Planctomycetota > Phycisphaerae > Sedimentisphaerales > Anaerobacaceae > CAVXEF01. The sequence goes on along the minus strand of CAVXEF010000035.1, from coordinate 1,656 downwards.
CATACTGGCTGGTCGGGTCCTGATGCGGACCGAAGACGTTGAAATACCGCAGCGAAACGGTCTCAAGGCCGAAGACCTCATAGAAAACTTTAGCATAATATTCGCCGGCGAGCTTGGCGGCAGCATAAGGTGAAAGAGGATGGGGCGGCATAGTTTCTACCTTCGGCAAAGTTGGTGTATCGCCATAGGCTGAAGAACTGGCAGCATAAACGAATCGTTTTATGCCGGCATCGCGAGCCGCCAACAGAAGAGTAAATGTCGCATTAAGGCAGTGCTGATGTGTTGCAGCCGGATTGTCAACACTGCGCGGCACCGACGGCAAAGCGCCCTGGTGCAAACAGAAATCGATATCCTTCATTGCTGAACGGGCGACATTTTCATCGCCCATATCGGCCTCGATAAATTCAATTTTGTCGATAAAACAAGCGAGGTTGGTTTTTTTGCCGGTGAGGAGATTATCAACAACCCTTACAAAACAGCCCTGTGAGACGAGCCTTTTGCAGATATTCGAGCCGATAAAGCCGGCGCCGCCGGTTACCAAAAATTTTTCCATTAGCGAGTCCCTTCACACAACCGTGTTATCCGGTTAAACGAGAGCTTCCATTCGGACTAAATCGGATGGGCAAGCTGCAACTTTTGATACTCCTGATAAAACCTGAACTGCTCTTCGAAGTAGCCGCCCTTGAGGGCCTTAGCAGCCAGGATTACGCAGCCCAATATGGTGGCATTTACCTGTCTTAGTTCGCGAATAGTCCTCTGAGCAGCACCTCTTCTTGTGGCGCCGGCATTGAATACGAGAATTGTGCCGTCAGCAAACTTTGCCAATATCTTGGCGTCGCTTACCAGCAGCACAGGGGGACTGTCTAAAACGATATAGTCGTAGTTTTCGCGCTGGTCTTTAATCAGCCGGTCCATTCGTTCGCCGGCGAGCAGCTCCGCCGGATTAAAGGGCAAGGGCCCTGCATCAATTACATCGAGGCCTCCAATTCCAGTGGGTCTGATGACCTGCTGACAATCCACCTGCCCTAAAAGCAAATTGCTCAATCCCAGCTCGAGGCTCTCCTGCGGCCGTCGAACCTGGGCCCTCGGAAATATGGTATGCAAACTCGGGCGCCTGAGGTTGGCGTCTATAAGCAGAGCTTTTTTATTTTCGGCAACAAAAGTCGCCGCAAGGTTAACTGCGACGGAGGTTTTTCCGTCACCGGCCATCCCAGCGGTAACAAGCAAAACCTTCAGAGACTCTACAGTGTCGGAGAGCGTTAAATTGGTCCGAAACCGCCTGTAGGACTCACTAACAACAGAATAAGGGGCCTGACGGACAACATGACAGAGGTCAACATCGCGGAGATTTTCGTCCTCGGCTGCGTCAGGGATAATACCCAAAAGCGGGATATTCAGATATAAAGCAACGTCTTTTGGCGTCCGCACTAAATCATTGAGCAGCTCGATAAGAAAGGTAAGCCCTATACCAAGCATAAAACCCAAAGCCGTTCCGCCCGGAAAATAAACTAACTTCTTTGGGGAACTTACCTCCAAGGGAACCGGCGCATACCCCATAAACTGCACCTTGGGTGTTTCCGGATCACCGTGCATTATCTTGAGCTTTTCAAGCTGCTCTTTGATGCCATCCAGCATTTGTCTTCTCTCATTTCTGAT
>CAVXEF010000034.1:0-14112 GCA_963760535.1 uncultured Phycisphaerales bacterium | reverse complement strand
TGTGGTGATGCAAAAGCCATCAGTGAATGGATGTTATGCGATTATATCTGATAAATCCGTCAAATCCGCTTGTCGGCGTCGTCAAAGCCAAGGAGAGCCGATGGAAACGCTACCGCGTGTGGAAACCACTGGGCCTTATGGTTTTGGCGGGCCTGACCGGGCCGGAGTGGGAAATCACGATAGTGGACGAGAACCTCGGTGTGCCGGACTATCGGGCGATGCCTCGGCCTGACCTTGTGGGCATTACCGCTTTCACCTCGCAGGCGAACCGCGCTTATGAAGTGGCCAGTTACTTCCGGAATCTGGGCGTACCCGTGGTCATGGGCGGCATTCACGCAACAATGTGCGTAGACGAGGCCATTGAGCGTGTGGATTCGGTCGTTACCGGGGAAGCCGAGAGCATCTGGCCTCAGGTTCTGGAGGACGCCCGACATCACAGGCTGAAGAGCCGGTACGACGGAGGGCTTGCCGAGATGGACGATGTCCCGCTCGCCCGCCATGATTTGCTGGCTGGGAGATATGCCTTCGGAGCCATTCAGACCACTCGCGGCTGTCCCTTGAACTGCAGCTTCTGCAGCGTGACGGCGTTCAACGGGGCCAAGTACCGGCATCGCCCCATTTCGGATGTTGTGCGGGAATTCCAGTCGATTCGTGAGAAGCGTGTTTTAGTGGTGGACGACAATCTCATCGGCACGAGCGCTGAACACATCGCCCGCGCCAAGGACCTGTTCCGCGCCCTGGCGAAGGCGAAGCTGCGAAAGAAGTGGATATCGCAGGCCACCATTAACTTCGCTGATGACGAAGAACTACTGACGTTGGCCGCGAAAGCCGGATGCAGAGGAGTCTACATCGGCTTTGAGTCTCCCTCGCCGGAAGGGCTTCTGGAGCTCAGCAAGAAATTCAACCTTCTGAAAGGCAGGGACTTCCGCGCCTCAGTACGGCGCATACAACGGCACAACATTCTGGTAGCGGGTTCGTTTATCATGGGTTTGGATGTAGACGAAGCTGGCATCGGTAAGCGTATCGCCGAGGCAGCCGGTCAGTACGGTGTGGACAATCTCAACGCACTGTTTTTGACTCCCCTGCCGGGCACGCACCTGTGGGACGAGATGAAATCGAAGGGGCGCATCGCCCTCGATACGTTCCCGGAAGACTGGAAGTATTACACACTAACTTTCCCTGTAGCCCTGTATAAGCATTTGTCTATGGACGGCATCATAAAAGAGATGGTTTCGTGCGACCGGGACTTCTATTCCATGCTGCGCATTCTGCGCAGGGTGTGGCGCAACTTGTGGCGATGCCGCGAACCACTGATTACCATGGTGGGCAATTTCTCATACAGGAGCAGTGTCCGGCTGGGCGCTGAGGCATACTCCGAATTCAGGCGTTACTGTGGCAACAGGCACAGTTGTGTAAAGGAGTCATAAAGGAAAGCATATAGTCAGTAGTTGGGCGGAGAAAGAGAGGTTATATGAAGGTGGTACAGATTATTCCGTTGGCGGACGATAAGCCGAGCCTGAAAACCGTTCTCAAAAACACTGAGCGAGAATTGCGCGGCAGGGGAACTACGTTCAAACGCCAAAGAGAAGGCAGATGGGTCCACATCAAGTATCCCGGCTGGATAAACTGGGATTTGGCAAAAGGAGGCATCATAGTCGCCGAGGTGCAATCCAAAAAACCAGATTCTGAATGGCAGCTTCTGCGAGCCTTTATAGGTTACGTGGACCGCCACATCGGGAAATACATTAAGAGCATCAACATCATTTATAGGTAAGTAAGAACCCCGGCCGGACGAGAACCCCACCCAAAGGGTGGGGCTAAATCAACGGCTTATCCACATTTTTCAGTGCGGTTTTAATCATAAGAAAATCGGCTGATGCCATCAAGGCAGACCATACCTTTTACTTGGCCGGCGTCCACAACCGCCATTGCGGTTTTTCGATTAGACAAAAGCTTTTTGTATGCCTCGTCAAGAGGCATTTGCGGGCCAACAGAGGCGAAGCTGCGGTCCATAACGTCAGAGACAGGGACATCAAGACCTTTTTCGTGAATACTCGCAAGAATACGGTCACGGGTTAAAATTCCCTCGATGCCGTCATCTCCCATAACGGGGAAATCTTCCTGGCGAGCCGTGGTAAAAATGTTCCAGGGCGTGTGAGATAGGTTCATCAGGACGCAGACTTCGAAACTCAGTAGTCATTGCCTTACTGACCGGCACCTGATGAAGGAAAGAGCGCAGGATTACGTGCTGCCTTTCACTGCCGGCACCGATGTAAAGAAAGAGCCCTATCAGGGCCAGCCACCAGTTGAAGAATATACCGAAAAATATGAGGAACATCGCAATGGCTTGTCCAACAAATACCGCCGCCGAGGTTGCTTTTACATAATCCAATTTCATTGCGAGAATGGCGCGTAAAACTCTTCCTCCATCCATAGGAAAAGCTGGGACAAGGTTAAAGACAGCGAGCATCACATTGACCCCAATCAATCCTGCGAGAAAGGTCTTGAACGAATCAGGATATAAATCAGGCACCCCAACGCCCGTCCAACTTCCGACAAGCAGGTAAAGCAGTAATGCTATAGCAAGATTGATAAAGGGACCTATGATAGACATTATGATTTCCTGGGCAGGTTTTTCGGGCATTTCTTCCATTGTAGCCATTCCGCCAATCGGAAGCAGAATAATACTTCTGGTTTCCTTGCCGAAACGGCGGGCAATCAGGCTATGGCCGATTTCGTGAATGAGAACGCAGCTAAAAACTGCGCATATAAACAGCGCAGCCAACAAGGCTTTTGGCAGCCCGTTCTGCGTAAGAACAGAAATGAATATAAAAAACAGAAGAAAGAAAAAAGTAATATGGATTCTGAAATTAATCCCGAAAATTTTTCCAATATTCAGAGACCATCGCATCTTTCAACTATCCCTGATTCTTTTTATTACTTTTCAGAATCCTTTTTCATCGGGCAACTCTTTTTCATCGTACTCTTGTGCGAGGGACACTCTTTCATCGGCTGGTCCGCTTTCTTTTCCATACCTTCGAAATCCATTTTTATTTTTGTTTCCCCTGTGAGAACCAAATTTTTATCGAATTTCATCAGCTTATCACCTACCATCACGACAACGCCGCCATCTTCTGTTGCAATTATAATTGGCCTCATCATCATTTGACACATAGGACACATAGACATCATTTGCTCTTTACCCATTTTGCCGTGCATAGGACAGGGCATAGTTTTGGGTGCGGCCATACCCGCTTTTGCGAATGGTTCATCGGCCACGGTTGAGCTACTGCAGCCCTGCAGGGCAAGACATCCAATAGTAACGGCGGCCAATAGGGCGATAAGCCCAATAGTACTGCGATGCATAAAACACCTTCCTTTCTTAGTTCAAAAACCCATTAAGCTTTTAATTTAATACTTACTACGAGGAGCCTTGCGGGAAAGTTCTCCGCTGTGCGGTATTTGTTCATTTGTACACCTCGAGAGGAGTATCTAAAAGAGCCGGCGGTTTGTCAAGGGTATTTACGATTCCGCCATACAAACGGCGGACAAGTTTTGATTTGCGATTTTCGATTTTCGGTTTATTATGTTAGTGGGTGGTTGCAATATGAGAAAGATTTTGTTGGCGATTGTTTGGGTTTCGCTTTTTGCGGGGACTGCTGAGTGTTCAGGCCGATACGAACCTTTGGCCAATCAGAACAAGGCGGGTCTGTACGTAAGGTCGCTCGAAGAGGTGCTGAAGCTGGCGCCCGACGAGGTGGATTTGGGGACGGCGGTCTTGATTGTCTCGGAGCAGTGGAGCGAAAACGTCCTGGGACGAAGATATGTATCGACGATTGATGATATGGCTTATGAGATTCGCGACAGACTAAAGGCTGCGAAAGTAAGGGCTAATCACAGGGCGATTCCCATTATAAACAAGTATCTGTTCGAGGAATTGGGCTTTGAGTCGCTCAAAGATGCGAGCAAGCCGGAGGAGTTGTTTTTGCATTCCGTATTAGATAACAAGCGAGGATATTGTCTGAGCCTATCAGTTCTTTATCTTTCGCTGGCGGAACGGCTGGGACTTCCTCTATACGGAGTTGTTGTGCCGGGACATTTTTTTGTCAGATATGATGACGGTCGGGTTCGTTTCAATATAGAGACGACAAGCGGAGGCGGCAGCGTTGCCGACGAGCACTACATAGAGAAATTCGCTGTGCCGCGGGTCAGAGGCGTTTATATGCGGAACCTAAATAAGATGCAGACTTTAGGGTGCTTTTTTAATAATCTTGGCAACAGCTATATGGAGGTGGGCAAGGTCGAGCAGGCACAGGTCGCACTCGAAAGAGCAGTTGAGATAAATCCGTTGCTGGCGGAAAGTCGGACGAACCTCGGCAATATATATCTGAGAAAAGAGAGGATAGAAGATGCTATAAGCCAGTATCAGGCGGCACTTCAAATCAATCCTGCTGACGCCAAGACCCATAACAATCTTGGAAATGCCTATGCAAAGACCAGCCGGCTGGATGAGGCAATCAGGGAGTATAACCAATCGCTCGAACTCGACCCTAATTTTGTGGATGTTTATAAGAATCTGTCAGTGGCGTATTGCGGAAAAAGGATGTTCGGGAAGGCAGAATCGATATTGAAAGAGGCGACAGAGCTTGAGCCGAGCAACAGCGGCTTCTATAATCAGCTGGGCGATGTTTACAGCCAGATGGGCCAGTGTGAAAAGGCGATAGTTCAGTATAACAGGGCGTTGAGCCTGACATCCAATTTGGCGGAGGCGTATTACGGTATGGGTGCCTGCTATAACAAATTGGGACTGGTGGACGATGAGATTTGGGCGTACAGAAGGGCACTGAATATTACACCTGATATGCTGGCGGCTGTGGCGAACTTAGGCAATGCGTATTTTGCGAAGGGGGATTATGAGGCGGCCATAGAGCAGTATAAAAAAGCTGCTCAAATAAAACCGGATGACGCGGCGATTCATTATAATCTTGGGGCGGCGTATTCAAATAAGGGGGATTATGAGGCAGCGGTGAAGGAACATCTGCGGGCGGTGGAGCTTGAGCCGAAAATGAGCGATGCGCATAATGGACTTATCTTCGCATACTACAAGCTCAAAGAATATGAGCAGGCGTGGAAGCATATAGAGACGGCAAAGCAACTGGGCGTCAATGTTCCTAAAGACCTGATGGCGGCTGTTGAAAGTAACCTACACTAAAATCTGTGGACTGTATTACATAGCTTGTATTGGGTCGAAGTAAATATTTTTGACAGCAGGAGGTGGAAGCGTACAATTACAGTGTTATCGGAATTTTTCGGCAGAGGAGGTTTTTAATCATGAAACATATCAGAAGAACACTTGTCCTTGCAATTGTAATGAGTTCGGCACTTTTTATTCGTCCGCTTTATGGCGAGTCGGAGGTGACGCAAGCCGACGTTAAGCTGCGGCAGGCGGCGCTTTTCAAGAACGGGCTGGGATTTTTCGTTTCAGAGGTTGTCTGCCCGGAAGGGAAGGCATCGTTTACCATTGTTCCGGCTGCTGCGGCCTTGCATGGGACCTTCTGGGTGGTACAACCGCCGACAGTCAAGCTGGAAAGTCTCGTTGCGAAGGAAGTCGAGTTGAAGAAGTCGACTGAAGCTGTAACGATTGAGGAATTGCTGAGAGCTAACATTGGCCGGAGCGTCTGGCTGAGTTTTGATGACAAGGGGGAGTCAACAATAAAAGGGGTGATACGTTCTTTCGCAGAAGACCGCGAGGCTCCTCCGCCGGCTCCCTATGCTCCGGGAACAGAGGCTAGGGAAGTGGCGCAGCCTGTGCCGCGACCCCTGCAGGCCACTTTAATAATAATCGAGACAGAAGCGGGAGAGGTAGCGATAAATTCGCAAGGAGTCAGGAGGGTACAGTTCCTTGATGGTAAGCCGAACAAAACATTTACGAGCAAAAGCAAGTCTGTACAACTGGATATACAGATGGCGAAACCTGCAGGCGGCAAAAAACTTATGTTAAGCTACCTTGCCAAAGGCATTACGTGGGCGCCGAGCTATATAGTAGATATAACGGAGCCTAATAAGGCTGTGGTTTCAGCAAAGGCGGTTGTGATAAATGAGGTTTGTGACCTGAATGATGTTACTATACAGCTGGTTACGGGATTTCCGAATTTACAGTTTGCAGACATAGTGAGTCCGCTGGCGATGAAGGAGAAGCTTGCGCAGTTCCTGCAGTCGCTTACGAGGGGCCAAAGCGAGCGTGGCCGGCTGCTGGGCGTGGCGGGGAATGTTATGGCACAAAGAGCTGCCAGTATGCCGATGGAGGATAGAGAGATGGCTTTTATGCCTTCGTACGGCGCAGCGGAGGCCGGTAAAACTTCAGAAGATTTATTTCTTTATCCGATTGAGAAAGTGAATTTGGCGAAGGGCCAAACAGGTTACTATCCTCTATTTACCGAATCGGTTGCTTACAAGCACATCTATGAGTGGAAGATACCTGATTATGTCAACGAGGATGAGCAATATTCTTATCAACGGCGTCGGGAACAGGAGCAGCCGGAGAAGAGGTCTGGCACTGCCTGAAGATGGAGAACACGACAAAGGTTCCGTGGACGACGGCGCCGGCGGAGATAGTCAAGGAAGGTTTTATCCTGGGCCAGGACACGTTGAACTATACGCCGAGCGGCGGTGAGACGACGCTGCGGATTACGCAGGCGGTGAGTGTAAAGGCTGAGCAGATTGAACTTGAGACGGAGAGGAAGCGCGACGCGGCACAATTATATGGCTATCATTATGACCTTGTGACAGTGGAAGGGAAACTTTCGGTAAGGAACTTCCAGACTAAAGCTATTACGCTGGAGATAAGCAAGACGTTGTCGGGTGAGGTCGGATCATCACAGCCGGAAGCGAAAATCGAAAGTTTGGCGCGAGGTCTGAGCCGAATGAACGCGGTCAAGAAGCTTACGTGGACAATTGAACTGGAACCGGGTGAAAGCAAACAACTCGGGTATGTGTATGGGGTGTATGTGCGTCGCTGAGCCTGCGGTCAGAGGGCAATGAGCCTGGCTGTAAGTAAGACAATATACAATCCATATTGGTCGTTTTAGGGGGTGAGGTGCGCTCGAAAATAATGCTATGCTGCTAAAAAACGTTGATGTTTGTGGGAGGAGTGTGTAGTATCGGGGTTGTTTGATTGCTCTTGTGTGGAGGATTTTAGTGTGCGGATAACCAGAGTAATAACGGCGGTTTTTTTTGCGGTTGCGATTCTGAGTGAGACGGCGGGGCAGACCGAGCCGAATGAGCTGGCGGCATATTACGGCTTCGGCGAGATAGAGATAATAAAATTAGACTGGGATATACATAATCTGCGGATTGCGGATTTTAACGGCGACGGGCGGAACGATATCGCCGTTGTTAATAACCGCAAGTCCAGGATAGAGATTCTGCTTCAGAAGGAGGCTGTGGGGGCCGGCAAAGCGGAGGTGGCGGTTGACGCGCAAGATGTAGATATAAATCTGCTCAGTCCGCCCAGTCGGTTCGATAGACAATCTGTTGCGGTTTCGCAGATGGTGTACAGCCTTGTCTGCGGAGACCTGAATTCGGATGGGATGATGGACCTGGCGTTTTACGGTGAGCCGAAGGGGCTGTATGTGATATTGCAAAAGGCCGGCGAGAGCAAGGAAGGTAAATCGGCGACATTGAACTGGCAGGCAGCAAAGAAGATTGAGATTGATGACGGGCTTTTGTCGCCGAATATGTTGGTGTGTGCAGATTTGAATAATGATGGCAGGGCTGATTTGGCCCTGGCGGGTCGGGAAGCGGTTTACATTATTCTGCAAAAAAAGGATGGTTCGCTGGCACCGCCTGTCAAGTATCCCACCGCCGGCAGGATTTTAGCGGTTGAGGTGGGTGATTTGAACGGCGACGGTATCAACGACCTTGTTCTTGTGATGGACGAGGTTGAATATCCGATACATGTTCGGTTTGGCCGGCCGAGCGGGCAGTTGGGCCCGGAAATAAAATTCCATATCGAAAAACCCAGTGCACTGGAACTTGCGAACATTGACGGAGGGGACCGCGATGAGGTGCTGACAGTTGATGCACAGAGCGGGCGGTTAGTCTGCTATAAGCTTAGCAGCGACTCGCCTTCGCGTAGCGCTTCGGCGGAGCAAGGAAAGAAGGCCACGGGCGACAGCGGTGATTGGTCAACACTGTTTTATCCTTTGGAGTCAGGTGAAGGCGAGACGAAGCGAGACCTGGTGGTTGGCGACTTCGACGGGGATGGTCTGCTGGATGTGGTGGTGAGCGACCCTGGTGCTGCAGAGCTTATTTTCTATAAGCAGGTAAAAGGGGTGGGACTGGCTGAGCCGGTTCGATTTCCGGCCTTTGCTGATATAGCCAGTCTGTCGGCGGCGGACTGCGACTACGACGGCAAAACTGAGGTGGGCGTTTTGAGTGCCAAAGAAAGGATAATCGGCATCTGTAAATTTGCGGAGGACCGATTGAGTTTTCCACAGCCGATTGAAGTGGTCGGCGAGCCGGTGGCGATGGAACTGGCGGATATCAACGGCGACGGCGACGTGGACTGCGTGTATATATCCAAGGACGTTAATGACGTCCGAAGTTTAAGGGTTATTTACAATGTAGTTACGGTGCGGATAAGCACGGTAAAACAGGCGGGCGCAAGGGGCTTAATATATTCGGCGAAACTGAACAGAGCGATGTGAATCTGAAGCTTGAGAAACTCGGTTCGGACCCCGAAGGCATCAGGGTTGTTGATGTTGACCAGGACGGCTGGCAGGATGTTTTGATATTTGTGAAGTACGAAAAGCCTATATTGGTCCGTCAGGCAGCGAAAGGGAAATTTGAGGTGATTGATTCACCTGCTGCGCAGGCGAGCCTGATTAAAGATGCGAGTCTGTCTTCGATTGCCGTTGCGGACGTGGACGGACGAGCAGGGAAGGAATTACTGATTGCTCAGAAGAATTTTGCGAGGAGTTTGATTTTTGCCGATGGGCGCAAATGGAGCGTTGTCGACCAGTACAACGCCCGCGGTACACAGGATGTAATATCAGCAGTGGCTGCCTTTGATATTAAGCAGATTGGCCCGGCGAATGGTTCGACACTTCGACAAGGCTCAGTGCAGGCAAGCTCACCATCCCGAGCGAAGTCGAGGGAGAGACCCGCTATTTTGCTTTTAGACGGCCAAAAGGGTCGACTTCAGATACTAAAGGCGGGAGAAGATGGGACCTATCGATTTGAGAAGGAGCTGGATGTCGGCAAATGGGATGTGGGGGCGGGTCACTTGAAGATGCTTTTTGCGCCGCTTACAGGCAGTGAGGCGAACAGTATCCTGCTGTTTGACGGTGCGAAGTTCGCACTTATAACGCCGCCGAGCGACGGCGGCGCTGCGCAGCGTCTGGACCAGCAGTTCGACTACGAGACGGAAATAAAAGATGGCGACTATGGCAATCTTACAGCGGGTGATATAAACGGTGACGGCCGGCCTGACATTGTTATGGTAGAATACAGGCATAAACACATCGAAATACTCGCTCTCGACCAGCAGTTCAAGCCGATTCCGGCTATGCGTTTCAAGATATTCGAAGAGAAAGGCTACCGGGACGACGAGAGGCAAGGCGAAGGCCGAGTTGAGCCCAGAGAGCTGAAGGTCGCCGACGTTACCGGCGACGGCAAGGCGGACCTGGTGACGGTCATCCACGACCGAATAATTGTTTATCCGCAGGATTGAATTCGTCGCTCGTGACTCGTCGTTCGTGGCTCGTATTAGACGGGAAGAAGGCACAAAGAAATCAAAAAAGCGGGCCATAGAGTCAATCTTGTGGCCTGTTTTTTTATCGAGCAGGTTTTTCCCGTGAAATACCTGCGAAAAAGGCTGTTTTTCAAATTTCAATTTCCGCTTTTCAATTTCAATCTTTTGGGTATAATGGCAGTTTGCCGTGTGTCTGAATTGTGAATCGAACTACGAGGCACAAGCCACGAAGCACGAATTTTGAGGATATTTGTATGCAGGGGAAAACGCTGGGCGAGTTGGCTGCAGTATGTCGGCGGTCGGGTTAGCGGAAACCCTGAGGTTGTAATTAAGTCAGCCTCCACACTCGGACGAGCCAGCGAAGGCGATATCAGCTTTTTAGCCAACAGCAAATATGAGAAACATCTGCTGACGACCAAGGCCAGCGCGGTAATTGTAAGCAGAGAAACAGCCAATACTGCGGTTCCGCTTTTAGTGGCGGAAGACCCATACTATGCATTTATGCAGATTATGGTGCTTCTGCACGGCCATCGCAAGCACAAGAAGGTCGGTATAAGTCCGCGAGCATCAATCTCGGACAGCGCAAAGATAGGAGTGGACTGCCATATTCACGATTTCGTGGTCATAGACGACGACGCGAGGGTCGGCAACGGCTGCGTAATCTATCCCCACGTGTATATCGGGCGAGGTGTGCAGATAGGCAATGACAGCGTATTGTATCCCAATGTTACGATTTACGACGGATGCAGAATAGGCAATCGCGTAATTGTAAATGCCAACTCGACAATCGGCGACGACGGTTTCGGCTACGCCAGCCACGACGGCGTTCACCACAAGATACCCCAGATAGGCACTGTTGTTATAGAGGACGATGTGGAGGTCGGCACGTGTTGCGCAATTGAGCGCGGCACACTCGGCGACACAATCATAGGTCAGGGCAGTAAATTGGGCGATTTGGTTACAATAGGCCACGGCACAAAAATAGGTTCTTATTGTCTGCTGGTGGCGCAAGTTGGGATAGCCGGCTCGACAACCCTGGGACATCACTGCATAGTGGGCGGACAGGTCGGAATCGTTGGGCATCTGAACATCGGAAACAATGTTATAATCGCGGCGCAGGCCGGCGTTATTAACGATGTCGACGACAATCAGATAGTCTTAGGGTCGCCTGCCATCGAAGCCAACCAGGGCAAACGTGCTTACAGTATGATACAGTACCTGCCTGAGATGCGGCAGAGCATTCGGAATCTCCAAAGTCGGATTGAACGACTTTTTTCATCGAGGGAAACGGAAGGGGATTCTGCGGAGTCGGTAGATGAGTAGATGGGTGGATGAGTAATACTCATCAACTCATTTGCTCATTCACGCATTCACTCATATTGGTGAAACGAGACTATGAGTGGTAAAGTGGATTCGACAGGCTCACCACAGGATGTGCTGGGCTTGATAGCGGGCGAAGGGAGACTGCCTCATATAGTGGCTGCCGGTGCGAGGGCGGCGGGCGTGAAGGTGATTTGCGTCGGCCTGGCAGACAGTGCTGAGGATTCGCTCGCTGATGAAGTCGATGTGTTCTACAGGGTTGCGATTGCGCGGCCGGGCAGTTGGATACACAAGTTGCGAAGGCACGGGGTGACGCGTGCGATTATGGTCGGGCGGGTTGCGAAAGGGCGAATCTTTACGCCGTGGCGAATACTGCGATACCTGCCGGACTGGCGCTCGGTGCGGATATGGTACTGGCGACTGCGCCGAAGAGACAAACAAAATGATACGCTTTTGAGCGCTTTGGCTGAGGAATTAGCCAGCGGAGGAATAGTGCTGGAGAACTCAACAATGTACTGCAAGGAGCACTTGGCGACGCCGGGAGCGATGACGCAACAAAAGCCGAGCTCGTCGGTCGAAAACGACATTGAATTCGGCTGGCAGATAGTCAAGAAACTGGGCGAATTAGACATAGGTCAGGCAATTGCGGTCAGGGAAAGAGAAGTGATAGCAGTCGAGGCAATAGAAGGCACGGCAGAAATGATTGAGCGTGCGGGACGATACTGCAAAAAGGGAGGCTGGACACTTATAAAAACCTCCAAGCCAAATCAGGATATGCGATTTGATGTGCCGTGCGTTGGGCCCGATACCATAAGAAGTTTAGCTGAAAATGGTGCCAAATGCCTTGTTGTTGAGGCGGGGAAAACGATAATCATTGACAAGCCGGAAACAATCAGGCTTGCCGATAAACTCGGCATCAGTATTCTTGGGCGCTAAAAGCGTGGATTCGACCCATTCGACAAGCTCAGGGCAGGCAGGCTCACCACAAGTGGAGAGCAGTTTTGATAAGTTGAGCTGGGGAAACTTCACGCTGTACATCCACAAAGATTTCCGAAACAGCGTATTTGAACAAACCTTATTAGCAGACAGAAGAGAACTACAGGAGCGATACTGTCCGATGCCGGTCCGGTCGTCAAGGTTCACCGACGTGTATAGATTCGGCGTCAGATTCGGCGATAACGAGAAGGTGGTTTATCTTAAGGAGTATTTTCACCGGTCGGGGTGGGATTTTATTAAGCATTTTTTTCGCTCCAGCAGGGCCAGTCGGGCACTGAAGGCGGCATTTGTGCTGGCTGAGAATGGCTTCGAGAGCCCTACTATTATCGCGGTGGGGAATCGCAAATTTGCATTTTTGACGACGAGAAGTTTTGGGGTAACACTTGAGATTGAGAAAGCCCGGTCGGTTTATCAAATTGTTACCGCGGATTCGACAAGCTCACCGCAAGATAAGCAGGATGGTCCAAAGACAAAACAGTGGATTCGGCAGGCTCACCACAAGTTGCGGGAAAGGAGGTCGTTTATAAGGGCGTTCGGACGCACCATCGGCAGGATGCACGCAGAGGGGATTTTTCACGGCGACCTGCGATTAGGCAATGTGCTGGCGCGGAAAGAAGCGGACGGGTGGCATTTCTTCTTTTTAGATAATGAGCGGACGAGGAAATTCCGCAGACTTCCAGCGAGGCTGCGGCTGAAGAATCTGGTGCAGATAAACATGTTCGAGCCAGTGGCGGCGAGCAATACAGACCGTATGAGATTTTTCAAAGAGTACTGGGCGGGTTCGACAAGCTCACCGCAGGCAGAAAATAAAGGAAGCGACACGGGAAAGGCGGCGCGGGTTCGACAAGCTCACCGCAAGCTAATAAATGAGGTTCTAAAAAAAACCAGACGGCGGTTAAGAAAAAAAGATGGGGTCTGACGAAGAGAGAGCGTAAAAGTTAGAACGAAAAACTCAAAAACCATAGTGCAAAATTCAAAACTGTTTGTAATTTTTGTCTGCCGGTAGGGCAGGTTTAGTATACGGGAGTGTAGGGAGGGACAATTCGGTTCAGAACTGGTCGAGGAAGCGCAGGTCGTTTTCGAAAAGTAATCGGATGTCGGTGATGCCGTACTTTCGCATAGCGAGGCGTTCGACGCCGAAGCCGAAGGCCCAGCCTGTGTATTTTTCGCTGTCAATTCCGACGGCGTCAAAGACATTGGGGTCAACCATACCGCAGCCACCCATCTCTATCCAGTCTTTTTTGCCGGAGCTGTCAGTCCAGAGCAAATCGACCTCGGCACTGGGCTCGGTGAAAGGGAAAAAGCTCGGGCGAAAACGCCACTGCGTATCCGGGCTGAAAAAGGCGTGAATGAACTGGTCGATGGTGGTCTTCATATCTACCATAGAGACATTTTCATCAACGACGAGCGCTTCAAGCTGGTGAAACATATACATATGAGTTGCGTCAACGGTGTCGGGGCGGTAGACGCGTCCGGGTGCGACGACACGAATGGGCGGCTTTTTGCTTTCCATAACGCGAATCTGAATTGTGGAGGTCTGACTTCGCAAAAGGGAACTATCGTTGATGTAGAAATTGTCGAGCGGGTCTCTTGCGGGGTGCTCAGGCGGGATATTCAGGGCGGCGAAATTATGCCACTCGTCTTCGACTTCGGGGCCATAAGCGACATCAAAGCCCATTCGGCCAAATATGTCCAGCAGCTCATTTATGGTTTTGGTGATGATGTGCGTTTTGCCGATTCGGGCGGGTATGCCCGGCAAAGTGACATCGATAAACTGCTGCTGATATTTGCGATGGGATTCGGCGAGGGTTTTTTTTAGCTGCTCGAATGCAGCGGTAACATCATTTTTTATTTTGTTTGCGATTTGTCCTGCCTGAGGTTTTTGCTGCGGCGGGACCCGGCCTATCTGAGTGAGCATCTGTGAAATCCTGCCTTTGCGGGCGAGATATTTTATTCGGAACTGCTCCAGGGAAGCAGAGTCAGTAACTGCCTTTAGCTCTTCGAGGGCGTCTTTACCAATTTTGGCGAATTGTTCGAGCATT
>CAVXEF010000033.1:0-42403 GCA_963760535.1 uncultured Phycisphaerales bacterium | reverse complement strand
CTCATCGTTCGAGTCACGGCGTACGGGTCGCCCGATACGTTTCAACCCAGGCCAGGGAGGAATCGAACCCCCAACCTTCGGTTTTGGAGACCGACGCTCTGCCAATTGAGCTACTGGCCTATTTTTGCTCCCTTTAACTGCAAAAACAAACAATTTAATCCTGTCCGAAGTCCTATTTACGCTTTGCCTTGTGAACCGTGTGTTTGCGCTTTTTTTACAAAACTTTTTCAGCTCCAATTTAGACTTAGACGCCTCAGCCGTCGTACTGACGTCTGTGCGGTAATTTCTGCTGCCGCAGTCTGAGCATTCGAGCCAGATATATTCCCTTTTGCTCTTCTTTTTAGCCATAAAACCTTCCGCGGCCGAAAGCCCTGCTTGTCCGAAAAAGTCGAGTTAATCCGCACGCACCATTAACAGGTTAAAGCGCAACCGTCGTGAACATCCCTGGCTGTGCCACTGGTTGTGTGCAACAATTTATTAAAACCCGCTATTGAAGGATTTTGGTTACCACGCCGGCACCGACGGTCCGGCCGCCCTCGCGAATCGCGAACCGAAGTCCCTCCTCCATAGCAATCGGAGAAATAATTTCCACCTCCATAGCTATGTTATCGCCCGGCATACACATCTCCGCCGCCTTGCCGTCCCGCGTCATCAACTGGAGAATCGTGCCGGTAACATCGGTTGTCCTGAAATAAAACTGTGGCTTATAGCCGGGGAAGAACGGGGTATGACGACCACCTTCTTCCTTCGTCAGCACGTAAACCTCAGAATGAAACTTGGTATGCGGAGTAATTGACCCGGGCGCCGCAATCACCTGGCCTCGCTCCAGGTCTTTTTTCTCTATGCCGCGCAAAAGCACTCCAATGTTATCACCGGCCTGACCCTCGCTGAGCGTCTTGTTAAACATTTCCACGCCTGTAACAATTGTCTTGCGGGTCTCTTTTGCCAGTCCAACGATTTCAATCTCGTCGCCGACATGAACCACGCCACGGTCGACTCTGCCTGTTCCAACCGTCCCACGACCCTTAATGCTGAAAACATCCTCGACCGGCATAAGGAACGGCTTATCGACCTCACGCACCGGAATAGGAATATATTCATCCATCGCCTTAAGAAGCTCGACTATCGGCTTGGTCTCAGGGTCGTCAAGGCTTTCAGCCCGCATCGCCTTAATCGCACAGCCGCGAATAATCGGCGTATCATCACCAGGAAACTCATACTTGTTGAGCAGGTCTCTTATCTCCATTTCAACAAGGTCAATCAGTTCAGGGTCATCCACCAAATCCACCTTGTTCAGAAAGACCAGCATTTTCGGCACGTTCACCTGACGAGCCAGAAGAATGTGCTCTCTGGTTTGCGGCATTGGGCCGTCGGAAGCGCTGACCACGAGAATAGCACCGTCCATCTGAGCTGCGCCTGTAATCATGTTCTTAACGTAGTCGGCGTGGCCGGGACAGTCAATGTGGGCATAATGCCGCTTCTCAGTTATATACTCCACGTGCGCAGTGGCAATCGTCAGAATCTTCGTCGGGTCGCGGCGGCCCTGCGACTCGGAAGCCTTGGCTATCTCATCGTATGTCTTGAACTTCGAAAGCCCCTTTAGCTCCATCACCTTTGTCATCGCAGAGGTAAGAGTCGTTTTCCCGTGGTCAACATGTCCTATTGTTCCAACATTGATATGTGGTTTTGTCCGTTCAAATACCGCCTTAGCCATTTTACGATTAACCTCCAATGTATCGGGTTACTATTTTTTCTGTCCTTCGACACCTGCGGTGTAGTTACCGCACGTCTGGGGCCCGATGTCGTTTCGGAAAACGTCCGAACTTTTATCAACTAAACTCGCAGCCGACAAAACCGGCCAGATTCTCCTTACCTTAGCTGCTGATGGGAGTTGAACCCATGACCCCGTCCTTACCAAGGACGTGCTCTACCACTGAGCTACAGCAGCAAGAAACACCCTTTCCTCATCAACCCTTCAAATAATCGGTTCAATCTATAAAGAACAAATAAAAGTAACAAACACCACCCTCTCTTCCTGCCCTGATATATCTGTACTATACCCGCAGGAACCTCCGGCTATGTCCAATCTTATTTTATGTAAGCTAAGTAGTTTAAGAAACTCGCGCTAAAACTGCAACCACAAAAAAATGAAAAAATCACACAAAAACCAAAAAATTAAAGATTTTTTCAAAATTTTCCTGTATCCAGTTCCGCACAGTTCTCTTTTCCGCCACCCAACCCCTTATAAATCAAATACTTAGCTGCCAAATTATTCGAGGGTTCGTTCTGCTATCAGGTCTGTCCCGCCTTGCGGGCGTTTCGACGGAACGACAGAATTGACAACGATACCTGCGGAGCCGTTACCGCACGTCTGGAGCCCGATGTCGTTTAGGAAAGAACACTTCGCTGCTTATCCGAACAAAGAGACAAACCACCATAGGTAATAATTGCCTACTGCGGCTTATTTGGCTCCCCGGACTCGCCGAGCCGTTGGGACCAGCGCCTCAGCTGCTCAGCCCACATCGGCCTGGCCAGGGTGGTTTCTACCTGCATTAACGCTTCTATAACGGCGTTTGGTTCCGCGCTGCCAGCCGAATGCTGCAGATAATTTTCAATGGAGCATATAATCACGCTGTTAGGGTCCAAATCCGCCTCGAGCAGTCGATTAGCCACCAGATCCTT
Organism: uncultured Phycisphaerales bacterium; assembly: GCA_963760535.1. GTDB lineage: Bacteria > Planctomycetota > Phycisphaerae > Sedimentisphaerales > Anaerobacaceae > CAVXEF01. The sequence continues at coordinate 39,721 of CAVXEF010000033.1, read as the reverse complement.
CGCAGCCTCCAGATTCGGCCATCTCAGATATACGTCCAATAGTCGGCCCAAAACCGCTTCTTTTTCCCCTGCACCGTCGGCGGCTTCCCACAGCAGCCCTAAACATTTCGCCGCCTGTTCAAATCTGCCGCCTTTTACATAAAGCTCAGCGAGCCTGCCTCTGACGTCCTTGAGCATCTGAGGCTTCTTTTCACCGGAGGCCTTTCGCTCTGCTGCCTCAAGCACAGATATCATCTGCTCATCCGAGAGCCTGTCCTTCATATCCTGCGAACTAAATTGCCCTATCCATTTATCCAGCACATCGGCCTCGGCATTCTTGAATATCTTGAGCATCGCCTGCCAGGCTGGTTCGCTCTCGGCTGAGCCGAGCTTTTCCGCCAGCCAGCCCAAATCATCTTTGCTCCCTACTTCGCCGGCAAGCTCAATCACTCTCTGCCTTATCTTCGCACTGCTGTCGCTGGCAAACTTTCCCCTTAATTTGCCAAGTGCTTCTGTCTTGTCTATGTTTATCAGTCCATCCACTGCTGCCTCGCGGACTAAATCCACTTCGTCCGCCAGGGCTTCTTCAAACAACCGCTCGAAGGTCTTCGCCGCTTCAATTTTGTGGGCACTACGGGGGTCGCACAAACCCGCCATTGCACCCAGCAGCTCTCCACGCAGCAGGGCATCGGTTTGGGTCTTTTGTTGTTCATACGTTTGCGCAAGCAAACCGAGGTATTCTGTAGCCTCTGCTGAACCCAACTGGTCCTGCTCAAGGAGCTTCCTTATGACCTCGGCACCTTTTCGGGCCTTTTGAGCCGACCCTTGTGTAAGATACTCGCCTGCCAACTCTAAGGTTTGTTTGCCTATCTCACTGGGGATTTTGATTCCAGAATCCGGCAGATACGCATAGTAACACGCTCCGCCCAGCGCAGAGAACAACTCCATCTTCACCTCATCATCCTTTTCGACTTTGAGCTGGTCGGCCAGACGCTGCGACGAGTTCACCTCAACCATCAATGACAGCAGCTTCGCGGTCCCGAGCCGAACGTTCCTGTCCTGGTCTGAAATCAGATTCAGCAGAATCGGCTCAAGCTCGGGAGGAAGTTTCGGCTTGGCACCGGTTCCTTTGCGCCACTGAGAAGCCTTTTCCAGCGCCCACAACTTTGCTACTGTCTGCGCACTGCCGAGCTGTTCTGTCAGAAATTTACCTTTTGCTTCATCGTCGCTTTTACCGTTGTAAATCTGCTCCAGCGCCGCCAGATACAGCTTCTGCCAAAGGGCGACTTCTGCCTCGAGCTTGCGCATCTGCAGTTCACGGTGAACAACCCACTCTCGCAGAAACTCATCTCGCCCTTTGCTTTCAAGTTCATTGATGATTTGCAGGCGAGTTTCAGCATCCCTGCCGGTCGGCATGCCCAGAGACTGCAGCGCCACTGCTGCACTTGAAGCCGCCTGTTGGTTGGGGTCGTCTAACAGCTTCAAGAGTTTTATTGTCGCTTGAACATCCGGCTGAAGTTTGAGGGCGTATATGGCATTTAACCGGCCCCCGACCGGCGCCGCTGTGTCGCTTGCCATCTTTTCCAGTTCAGGCGATATTCGGCTGTATTCGAAAATCAAAAGTGCCTCTGCCGCCAGTTTCGCCACGCTGTCCGTTTCAGTTCGGAGAATTTCCATCAGCGGCTCAAGAAAGTCCAGCCTATCCTTTATCCGTTCCTTTTTGCTCACTGCAAGACTCAACGCCTTGCACACCGCTGCCCGCGCCGCCTTATTTTCCGATTGTCGCAGCGTATCGAGCAAAATCGCTCTGGCGGCCGGCTCCTCACTGACTAACATCACACTCGCTGCGTTGACCCGTATCTGCTCGTTTGAGCCTTTGTCTAACATCGCATCTTTGTTGACTTGCAGTTGTGTGTTGAGTCTGGTCTCGGTCGCAATGGTGCTGTTCGCAATATCCGGCTGCCGTCCACTTGTCTTAGCCTGCTGGCAGCCCGCCGCCAGCATCAGCAGGAATACAAACTTGAATAATATTGAATTTTTAATTTTTAATTTATAATTCATAATTAAAAACTATTGCCTCGGATGAAACTGTCTGTGGATGCTTCGAAGCCTTTCATTATCGACATGGGTGTAAACTTGCGTAGTAGATATATCCACATGTCCGAGCATTTCCTGCACGCTTCGCAAATCCGCTCCGCCGGCCAGAAGATGAGTCGCAAAGCAGTGCCTCAATGTGTGCACCGTTAAACCTTTCGGCATTCCTGCACGGGCAGCATATTTTTTGACAAGACGCCAAATCTCAATACGGCTCATCGGCCTGCCTGTTCGGCTTAATAGCAGAAAATCGCCGCCGCCCGGCTTGGCAAGCCTCGGCCGAAGCTCCTTCAGGTAATCAGCCGTCGCTGCAATCGCAGCACGACCCAGTGGGATTACCCGTTCCCTGTTGCCTTTGCCTATGCACCGCAAATATCCTATGTCTAAGTTCAGGTCAGAAACCTTCAGACCAGCTAACTCACTGGCTCGCACACCTGTCGCATAAAGCAGCTCCAGCATAGCCTTATCTCGAAAATAATACGGCTCATCAGCTACAGGCGCGTTAATAATTTCGACAACCTGCTTTTTGCTGCAGATGACAGGCAGTCTCTGCCAAATCTTCGGACTCTCAAGAACCGCCGTGAAATCATCCTCGACAAGCTTCATCATCTTGGCAAACCGCAGAAACATCCTTATCGCCACAAGTGCCCGTTTAATCGAGGTTTCCGCCTTGCTTGTCTGGTCGAGAACCTGCATATACTTATGCACAATGGCGGCCTTAATCCGCTCCAGCCGGCCCACCTTCTGCGATTGACAGTAATTTAGAAACGCCATCAAATCCCGCCCGTAGGCCAAAACGGTATTGTCCGACAGTCCTCCCTCGACCGTCAGGTAATTCAGAAAGTCCTTAACGTCTTTGCCTAACGGAAAATCAAGCAGTTTTTCGCCGACAGATTGTATTTGTACTGAGGTCATTGGTGCATCCGGTAATATGACTAAATGCCACCGCCTAAATAACATATCGGCCTTAAAACAATCATATCTTTATAATTACGAGGCCGAATACGAAAATTCCCTCCGTTTCAGGCGTCTTCTGGACTGGAGACTTGTTTTATGCTATAAACTCCTAAAGCAGGGCTCGTAGCTCAGCGGTAGAGCAGTGGACTCATAATCCATTGGTCCAAGGTTCGAATCCTTGCGGGCCCAGTAAGCTTCTTTGGTACTGCTGTAGCAGGATTCGAACCCTCAAAAAGTCTGGAAAAAGGATTTTTCCAGGTCCCGCGAAATCCGGAGGCGCCTCCCAGTCGCAATAAAAAGATTGTTTGACAAAGCCCAATAATGTGGTATAACTAATACAACACAAAAGATTAGAAAATCTTTAGGCCGCAGAGGAAGACAACTAACCTTTGTGGCCTTTTTTGTTTGGTGCTCTACTTAAAGGAGTAACGATGAGAAAACCATTAAAGACTTCGGCTGAAGGCAGGAAATGCATGTTTCCGCACTGCAAGCGTATCTTGAGTATCTATAACCATGAGGCTTACTGTCATGTACATCTGGATCAGATGTCTCAGGAGCAAAAACTTAAGATTTTAGCTCTTCCTGTTGCATAAACCGAATAATACAGATACTATGTAGTACCTTTTCGCTTTCGGGAAATCCGGGTAAACTATCAAAATCCAAATCCGTGCAAATCTGTGTTACTCTATGGCTAAAAACAATGAACCAAAAAAGTACTTGCAAAAACTTATTTGTCTGCTATAATTGATTGTTTATGAACGAAAACCATACAATTTGTTATCCCCACAGGGCCATTATCAGCCTTAGCCTGCTCCTTTTGCGCCGCAAGCGCAATAACCCCCTTGTACCCAGAATCTACATATTCGTTTTTTTTCTTAAACTCGTAGAAATTCTGCCCTCTTTAGGGCATAATACGGCTAAAAATACGGAGAAAATCAGATGTCAAAGCAAAAAATCGTAATTTTCGATACCACCTTGCGGGATGGCGAACAGTGCCGGGCGCTTCACTTTCGATTCCCGAAAAACTCGAAATCGCCCAGCAGTTGGCGAATTTAGGCGTGGACATAATCGAAGCCGGCTTTCCGGTCTCCTCGCCGGTACAGTTCGAGGCAACTAAGCTCGTAGCTGAGCAGGTACCCGGGCCGACCATAGCAGCCCTGGCGCGGGCGGATGAAAAAGATATCGAATCGGCAGGCAACGCTGTTGCGCCGGCTAAAAAGAAACGAATCCATACATTCATTGCGACCAGTCCGATTCATATGAAATATAAGCTCAAGAAAACAGCCGATGAGGTCCTGAAAATGGCGGTCGAAGCGGTCAGGTTCGCAAAGACATTTACCGACGATGTCGAATTCTCACCGGAAGACGCCTGCAGAAGCGAAATGAGCTTTCTGATTGAGGTGCTGACGGCAACCATCGAAGCAGGAGCCACCACGCTAAATATTCCGGATACAGTGGGATATATTATTCCTTACGAGTACGGCCGGATTATCGCCCAGTTAAAGGAAAAGGTCCCGGGAATCGACAGGTGCATAATAAGCACCCACTGCCACAACGACCTCGGTATGGCGGTCGCCAATTCATTGGCCGGCGTACGAAACGGCGCCCGCCAGGTCGAGTGCTCGGTCAACGGACTCGGCGAACGAGCCGGCAACGCAGCGCTCGAAGAAATTATTATGGCGATACATACAAGAGCCGACTTCTTCGGCAAAGGCACCGAGAACGAACTGACGACCAGCGTCAATACTAAAGAGATTTACCGCACCAGCCAGTTGGTATCCCGGCTGACCGGCTTCGTTGTTCAGCCCAACAAAGCCATAGTCGGCGCCAACGCCTTTGCGCACGAAGCGGGCGTCCACGTTGACGGCGTGCTCAAGGAGCGAAAAACATACGAGATTATGACGCCGGAAAGCATCGGCCTGGTCGGCTCGCGGATGGTGCTGGGCAGGCACACAGGCAGGCATGGGTTTGTCGACCGCTGCAAAAAATTAGGGTATAAGCTCACCAAAAACGAGCTTGAGCAGGCCTATCAGCGATTTCTGCAGGTGGCCGACAAGAAAAAAGAGGTCTTCGATGAGGACCTGATTGCGATTATCGATGACGAGGTACGGGTAGTTGAGCATACATTTGAGCTTGAATATCTGCGGGTGCTGATTGAGACGGGGATAAATCCGAAGGCGACAGTTAAGATTCGCAGCAAAGGCGAAATAAAAGAAGCGCAAGCCGAGGGCGATGGCCCTGTTGACGCAGCTTACGAAGCGATTCGTGATGCGACTGGTTTTTCGCCGAAGTTAGAGAGCTATTCGATTCGGGCGGTTACAAGCGGCAAAGAAGCACTCGGCGAAGCGACTGTTAAAATCAAGACCGACGGCAGGATGTATGTCGGCAGAGGTATCTCGACCGACATCATCGAGGCAAGCGCAAGGGCGTATATCGATGCGATTAATAGAATGGTAGCCAGGAAAGACGCAGGCGAAGAACCGCAAATAAAAGCAGAACTATAACTAACAACCACGAACCAAGGACTAATTTATGACAATGACGATAACGGAAAAGATTTTGGCTAAGGCAAGCGGGAAGAAGTCCGTCAAGCCGGGTGAGCTTATAGATGCAAAGCTCGATATTGTTATGTGCGTAGATGTTACGACGCCGCCTGCTATTTCGATGCTCGAGCAGCACGGTATCGACAAAGTATTCGACCCCGAAAAAATTGTAGTTACGCCGGACCATTTTCAGCCGGCCAAGGACATAAAAAGTGCCGAGCTTCATAAGCGACTCGATGAGTGGGCAAAACGCCACGGGATAAAACATTACTATAAAATCGGCAGAGCGGGCGTCTGCCACGCACTATTGCCGGAGCAGGGACACATTCGGCCCGGTGAAGTTATAGTCGGGCCTGACTCGCACACCTGCACTTATGGTGCGTTCGCGGCGTTTGGCACAGGCATCGGCTCAACGGATTTGGCGGCGGCCATCGCCACTGGAATGCTGTGGTTCAAAGTCCCTGCGTCGATAAAGTTCGTGCTCAAAGGGTCGCTGCCCAAAGGCGTTTACAGCAAGGACGTTATACTTGCGGTAATTACGAAAATCGGCGTCGATGGTGCACTTTATAAAGCGATGGAATTTACCGGCCCGGCTCTTAAAGAAATGTCGATGGAAGCTCGAATGACCATCACGAATATGGCTATCGAGGCAGGAGCCAAGAACGGTATTATCGGCTTTGATGAAATTACAAAAAAATATCTCGACGAACACCTGAAAGATAAGAACACATTATACCGTCTATGAATCAGACAAAAACGCTGAGTACGAACAGGTTGTCGAAATCGACTGCTCAAAATTAGAGCCGATGGTTGCCCTGCCGAACCTACCCAGCAACGGCAAAAAAATCGGCGATTGCGCCGGAATAAAAATGGACCAGGCATATATCGGAAGCTGCACCAATGGCCGAATCGAGGACTTAAGAATTGCCGCCGGGATACTTAAAGGCAAAAAGGTCGCTATAAGAACTATCGTTGTCCCTGCAACTCCTGAAATCTGGAAGCAGGCGATGGACGAAGGCCTGTTCGATATATTCTATGAGGCCGGCTGTGTAATCGCCGCCCCGACCTGCGGTGCGTGCCTCGGCGGCTTTATGGGTGTCCTCGCCGCCGGCGAAAAGTGCGTCAGCACAACAAACAGAAATTTTGTCGGCCGAATGGGACATCCAAAAAGTGAAGTCTATCTTGGCTTCTCCAGCAACGGCAGCAGCAAGTGCGGTTGAAGGAAAATTAGCTGATGCAAGGAAATATCTATAGGATTTACGAGTGAATGAGGTGAATGATGTCAAAGGCACACGTTTATAAAAGAGACCATATAAATACCGATGAAATAATCCCAGCTCGGTACTTAAACACCGATGACCAACAGGAACTGGCAAAACATTGTCTCGAAGATTTGGACAAAGACTTCGTAAAAAAGGTCAAAGCCGGCGACATAATTGTCGCCGGCGAAGATTTCGGCTGCGGCTCATCCAGAGAGCACGCCGTCTGGGCTATCCGCGGTGCAGGTGTGGCGACGGTAATCGCCAAATCCTTCGCCCGAATCTTCTTTCGCAACGCAATAAACAACGGCTACTATGTAATAGAATCCTCCGAAGCTCCCGATAAAATCAAAAATGGCGACGAGCTGGAGGTCGATTACAAAGCCGGCTTGATTAAGAATAAAACCGCAGGTATTGAGATAAAGTTCAAGCCGCTGCCGGACTTTGCACTCGAAATAATCAATGCCGGCGGACTCCTGGAACACATAATCAAAACGCATAAGTAAAATAAACAACGAAGGAGATTTGAAAGTGGCGAAAACGTACAAAATCGCAATTATACCCGGCGATGGCACGGGGCCGGAAGTTACAGCCGAGGCGGTGAAGGTACTCAAGGCGGCGGCAAACAAATTCCGCTTCAAAGTGGATTTGACGCATTTCGACTTCGGCGGAGAAAGATACAAAAGGACCGGCGAAACCCTGCCCGATAGTGCCGTCGAAGAACTTCGAAAATTCGATGCGATTTTATTAGGTGCAATCGGCCATCCGGATGTTGCGCCGGGAATCCTCGAAAAAGGGATACTGCTGAAGCTGCGATTTGATTTGGACCAGTATATCAACCTTCGGCCGGTCAAATTATACCCGGGCGTGGAAACCCCGCTCAAAAATAAAGGCCCGGACGATATCGACTTTGTCGTTGTCCGCGAAAACACCGGCGATATGTACACCGGCACAGGCGGCTTCACAATGAAAGGAACGCCAAACGAAGTTGCGGTGCAGTCGGCGGTCTATACCCGCTTTCAGGTTGACCGCTGCCTGAAATACGCATTCGAATACGCCCGCAAATACGGCAAAAAAGCTCGCGGCAAAGGCGATAAAAACACCCTTGCTCTCTGCGGCAAAACAAACGTCTTAACGTACATCTACGACCTGTGGGAGCGAGCCTTTCACGAAATGGGCGAAAAAGATTATCCCGATATCAAAAGAGAATATTATCACGTTGACGCCACCTGTATGTGGATGGTCAAGAACCCCGAATGGTTTGACGTCATCGTAACCGGCAATATGTTCGGCGACATCATCACCGACCTCGGCGCTATAATTCAGGGCGGTATGGGAATCGCCGCCGGCGGAAATATCAACCCCGAAGGCGTCAGTATGTTTGAGCCTATCGGCGGAAGCGCCCCGAAATATACCGGCAAAGGTGTCATCAATCCGTTGGCCGCCATCTGCGCCGTGCAAATGATGCTTGAGACGCTTGGCGAAGAAAAGGCTGCCGACGCCGTCGAAAAAGCCGTGATGTTTGTAACCGCCAATAAAGTAAAGTCGCTCCAGGCCGGCAAAATGGGCTACTCCACGGGCCAGGTTGGAGACTTAGTCGCCGAAAAAGTAGCTGAGTAGAACCATGCCAGCGAATTTGACGCCAGAATATTTTAAGGCTGAGCAGTGGTACCGCGAAGCGACTACCAACGAGGAAAAAATCCTTGCAATTGAGCGGATGCTGGCGGTTATGCCCAAGCACAAGGGCACCGACCATCTGAAGGCCGACCTTCGCAGGAAGCTGAGCAAGCTCAAAGAGGTCTCCACACAAAAAAAAGGCGGCAAACACGCCGACATCTTTCACGTGCCCCGCACCGGCTCCGGCCAGATAGTCCTGATTGGTACGCCCAACTGCGGCAAAAGCTCCATCATCGCTGCGATATCCAACGCCAAAGTTAATGTCGCCGATTTCCCATTCGCAACCGGCGCACCGGTGCCGGCTATAGTAACGTTCGAGGACGTCCAGATTCAGCTTATTGATATGCCGCCCATCACCGCCGACTATAGCGCGCCAGGCCAGGTCGGCACATATCGAAACTGCGATGTAATTGCGATAGTCATTGACCTTTCAACCGACATCAGGCAGCAATTGAGCGTTTGTCTCAACTTTTTGGATTCTAAAAGTCTGCTTATCGACAGCGAAACCGCCGCCCTCGACCAGCGGGGTAATCCCTTAGGTAAAAGGGCGTTTTGTATCTGCACCAAATCCGACATCGCAAAACCCGGCGCCCTCGAAACGCTCAAACAACTTTGCAGCCAACGCTTTGAGCTTGTCGAAATCTCAACCAGGACCGGCGCCGGCCTCGATGAGCTTGTCGGCACGCTTTTTAGAATGTTGAATATCATACGCGTTTACGCCAAGCCGCCCGGCAAAAAACCTGATATGGATGAGCCGTTCACGCTGCCGGCCGGCTCCACCGTTATGGACCTGGCCACCGCTATTCACCGCGAACTGACCGACAAATTAAAGTCAGCAAAAATTTGGGGCACCGGCGTCTATGGCGGACAGAATGTACAAATCACCCATGTTCTGCATGATAAAGATATTATAGAATTGCACTTCAGTTAGTCGTCAGCAAACGATAGGCTGGCAGGAAACGGTTGTTTTTTGATTGTGTATTTTGGTTACATCTGGTTTAAAATAACACACCCGGCACAAGGAAATTAACCAGCCGGTGCTCCATCCGCAAGCTTCCGACATCGGCGACTCGAAAGGCAGGTTTCTTATCGATGTTAAATAACATTTTGCTATCGTTCATAGCCATCTTTGTAGCTGTTGACGCCGTCGGCGTGCTTCCGATTTTTATCTCTCTCACCGAGGGATTTGAGGAAAAAGAAAAGACGAAGATTATAGTGCAGTCGATGTTCACGGCTTCCGGACTGGCGGTGGGTTTTATCCTGCTGGGCAAAGGGGTGTTCAAACTGCTCGGCATCACCATCGGAGACTTTATGGTTGCAGGCGGCGCGATATTGTTTTGCCTTGCAATCACCGACCTTTTAAACCCAGTCAAGAAGCAGCGCATACCCGGCGCGGAGCTGGGGGCGGTTCCGCTGGGCACCCCGTTAATCGTGGGGCCTGCGGTTCTGACATCCTCATTGGTGATGATATCAAATTATGGTTTCTGGCCGACCGTCATTTCCGTGCTGCTGAATATCCTGCTTGCGGGCCTGATTTTCAAAAGCTCCCCCACTTTAATGCGATTTGTCGGCGACGCGGGGACCAAGGCGCTGTCGAAGATAATGAGTCTGCTGCTGGCTGCCATTGCGGTAATGCTCGTAAGAAAAGGTCTGGCGCAACTGCTGCACTAACCTTTACAAATCTTTTGAACATTCGATATTAGAATTTTGAATTAAACAACCGGAGGTTTTCCGATGGAATGCAATAAAAAGCAGAATCTGAAAAATTGCGGCTGCACATATCCCGGCTGTGACAGGAAGGGGATGTGCTGTGAGTGTCTGAGTTATCACCTGTCAAGTAAGCAACTTCCCGGCTGCTGTTTCCCGCCGGCGGCAGAAAAAACCTACGACCGCAGTTTCCAAGCCTTCGCAAAAGCCTGGGGCTTGTAAGTCAATCTCTGTTAATAATTCTTAACTACCGAACTTCAAACTTCTTGCCGGTCAGTCTCTCGTAGGCCTCGATGTATTTTGCGCCTGTTTTTGTGGCGATGTCCTCAGGCAGTTCGACGCCCGGGCCGGACTTGTCGAAATTTATACTCTCCAAGTAATTGCGCACAAACTGCTTGTCGAAGCTTTCCTGGTCTCTGCCTGCCTCGTATTTATCTGCTGGCCAGAACCGCGATGAATCCGGCGTCAGAACCTCATCAATCAAGATAATCTCCCCGTCAAAAACGCCCCACTCAAATTTCGTATCAGCCAAGATTATCCCCCTGCTCTCAGCGTAGGCGCTTGCCTTTTTGAAAATCTCGATGCTCTTGTCGCGGACGTACCGGGCCCGTTTTTTGCCGACGATATCCACGCACCTCTCGAAACTAATGTTCTCATCGTGCGTTCCTCTTTCCGCCTTTGTCGCCGGCGTAAATATCGGCTTGGGCAGTTTCTGACACTGCTTTAAGCCCCGCGGCAGCTTCTGGCCGCAAATCGTCCCCTGCGACTGGTATTCTTTCCAGCCCGAGCCCGCCAGATACCCACGCACAACGCACTCAATCGGCAAAACCTCAGCTTTTTTAACGAGCATACTCCGCCCAGCCAACTGCTCGCCGTATTGACAAAACGGCTCAGGGAACACCGACACATCATCACTAATCAAATGATGTTCGACCTCACCGCCGAGAAAATCAAACCAGAATAGTGAAATCTGTGTCAGAACAATCCCCTTATAGGGTATGCCGTTAGCCATAACCACATCGAAAGCGCTTATCCTGTCGCTCGCAACAATCAGCAGCTTATCGCCGAGGTCATATATGTCACGCACTTTGCCCCGCGTTGGTTTTTGTCCCCCTATGCTCGTCTGCAAGACCATTTCCATAATAACCCCTTCTCTTTACACCGCCGTCGTCAAAATAGACCCGACCACAACGTCCAATTATGAGCAATCGACCACCAGCAATCAATCATTACTTTGCTGTCTTATCCGGCAATCAACGTATTCGAATATCTTTGCTTTCAGTCTCTCAATCTCTTCCGTCCTCGGCAGAAAATCGATAATCTGCTCTAAGAACCTGCACTGTCTTATTCTTTTCAGTGTCGCGGTAAAATTTATGTCGTAAACCCATCCCAACTGCAGAAGCCTCATATCATTGAGCGTCCGCAGTCTGCTGTAATCCACAAGCCTGCCGCACAAAGTATCCTCAAGAATTTGCTTCGAATATCGAGGCTCATCCGCAAGTCCCATCGTCAAACTAAACTCCTCCGGATTTTTCCTGTACTGCTTATAGCTCTCCGTCACCACATAAAAGACATCGAGCTTATCAGCGTCGCGTATCAATTGTGAAAACAATAGATACTCACCGCCCAAATTGCTCGGCAGCTGCTTTTGCCCGTGGTATTCAATCGCTTTTTCTATCAATTGCTTTTCTTCCTTCTCAATCCCCTCAAGCACCTCTGTTTCACGAAGCACCCTCAAACCCAGCAGGCAGTGGTTCTCACTTCTGGTATCGTTATATGTTCTATATTTGACGAACTGCCCGAATCGGCCGATGTCGTGGAAAAGCGCTATAAGCTCAGCCACCCGCCTTTGGTTATCGCTTAGAGAAAGCTCCTCTGTCAGATAACGCATCTCGTTGCACGTTCGCCTGCTGTGGTCTTCCTTGAGTTTAAGGTTGGCATTCACGTAAGCATCGCCGCCGTAAACAGAAGCCACGTAATCATCGAACCATTCCCTGAACTTCTCTAATTGCTGTTGCTCCATAACACTCGGTCTTTCAGAAGGTTAACAAATCTTTAGTTTACGCTAAAATCCTCGTTGTCGCCACCGACTTTTCAGAAAAATCACTATTAAACTTTCAAAAACTTTTTCTGCTGGTATAATTCTCATGTAAAAATAAAAGTCAAGAGAGAGAAAAAAATGCCTACGGTAAAAGATGTGATTGTCAGAAAACCTTCAGCCGACGAGGAGGCCGCCTGCAAGGCCTGGCCCATCTGGACGTGCAAACCCAGCACTTTCGACTGGGCTTATACTCAGACCGAGACCTGTCTGATTATTGACGGTAAAGTTACGGTTACTGACGGAAAAGATTCGGTCAGTTTCGGCCCGGGTGATTTGGTGATATTCCCCGTAGACTTAGAATGCACCTGGCAGGTCAAAAAACCAGTCAAAAAACACTACAACTTCGGATAAGATTTACCAGCTCTGGTTCCTGAGCAGCCGCCTTGCAAAACCGTGGGCACAACTTTGATATCCAACGCCGTGGACCTTACTCAGAGGCAGGCTGTTCTTCGAGCAAACGGTCTATCCACTTCTCGAGAGCCTCTGGGCCTGGCGAGGCCCGAAGCAAGCCGTTCTTGTCGATAAGATAATAACCAGGTTCTGTCTTGACCTCGTACAGTGAATACATCGCCCCTTCTTTGCGAAGACCCCTTTTTGAAACGGTGATTCTGTCTTTCTGCAAAAGTTCCTCACCCGGTGGCATCATATCTTCAACAACACCCATCTCTTCGTCGATGCCGAAGGCAAACTCGATATTGTTTTCTTTGACAAACCGTTCTATTTCATCTTCTGTAATGCCGCAGGCATTTGGGTCCTTATGTATCGCTACCAGACTAAATGGTTTTCCTTTATACTTACTGTAAATTTCGTTAAGCTCCTGAACTAATCGAACGTGCCCCGGAAACTGCACACCGATACAGAGCAGTACAACATTACCTTTTAAGGCCCCAAGAGTAATTGGCTTTGTGTTAAGCCATTTTTTAACAAACAGTCCCGGCGCCGGTTTACCATACCATTTGTAGGCCGGTGGAAATATCTGCATATCCAAATGCCCATTTGGCTCAAGGCATGTGTAGGTAAACAAATTGTCGCCATAACCATCAAAATAAGTACTTATTCCCACCTGCACACCGTTCGGCAGACCCTGAATTTCATACCAGCCGTTTACATCAGTCGCAGCTTCGAATCTCTTTCCACCGGCTATAAAGTTAATACTTGCACCGGCCAATGGCTCATTGTTCTCATTAACAACAAACCCCGCCAGTGAACAATTCCACTTGCTGCCCTCGTTAAAGTCTGACAGCGGTTTAAGCCTGACCTGGCCCACATCCAGGCTCTTGCCGCCCCCCAAATCCGCAAGTTCGATTAGCACCTTATTAAAGCCCGACTTCTCTATAGCCAACTGAAGTGGCACACCCATCGGTATGGAATTGACCTCAAACGAACCGTTCGGCTCAATTTTGCTCTTCCACGGCTCTCCACCAATACCACCTTGATAGCCTAATACAGATATTTTCAGTTCAAAATCGCTGACGGCATTTGCATCTTCATCTACCACGTACCCCTTAACAGTCGCCAATGGTCTAACTATTATCTCGACGTCGTTAATGTCATTATCCTTATCCCATACGAAAAAACAGCCCAAGGCTCCATTCGCGTCGAAGGCCTGACCAAAAACCGAACCAAGCTCTGCATAATTCGGTTCACGAATAGTAAATGCCCCATCAACTTCCGTCCTTACTTTTGACCCACCCAACTGAATTTCACCCCGAACAGCGTCACTATCGGCGTCGACGAGCCGGCCACGAATATATCCTTTTTCATCCATCGTCCGAACTTGACCAGCGGATTTGTCAACTTTCGCGAGCTCAACTCGCTCCTTCTTTTGCTCGATTCGACTCCTTATTTCAGCAGCGGCAACGGAAAATGGATTATTCGGCTCACCTCTGCCGAGAACAACGCTTAACCTCTCCAATGTCTCAAAGGCCTGTCGGTTGCCTCTCTCTGCCAGATAAACCACTGCTGCCAACCGGCTTGAGAGCGGCTTTTCAGCCAGCATCCTGACAATGCCGTTGACATCATTGGCAGCAAAGAGCCTTTCGAGTTCTTTCAATTCAGCATCGAATCTTTCTACCGCCGGCTTAGATTCAGGCTTTGCACCCAAGTCCCGTTCGGCCTTCTTAACTGTTTCGACAACCGTTTCAGGACTCGGCACCTGTTTTTGTATGAGGCCCTGTGGCTGTTTTTGGGGCGGGCTAATAAAAATGCCGACCCCAATAAATACCGCCACAATTATCACCACCGCAGCAACGGCGGCCATCACCCTTTTAACCGTTGCCGGCCGCCTCAACTGCGCAGACTCTCGCAGCGCCTCCAAAGCTTCGCCAACAATCCGCTCATCTGTTTCAGCGCTGCTGGTGCATCGCAATCTCCTGACCGACTCTTCTATGTTGTTGCCGGGTTTCATCCTACCGACTCTCCACCTAAAATCGACTGTAGCCCATCAAGCCCGTATCTGTACCTGTCCCGAACTGTACTAATTGAAACTTCCTGCAGCTTAGCTATCTCACGGAACCTCATCCCGCCCCGCAAATGCAGGATTATCACTTCCCTCTGCTGGGATGGAAGCTGGGCCAGTGCCTTGGTCAATAGTTGCGCTTCTTCATCATCGATGACAGCTTCGGTTGACCCACCGGAGCCAGTTCTGATTGGCCCGGTACTATCAAGACCGACCACCTGATACATCCTTTCACGATGAATGTCACGTGCCCGGTTGATTAAGCAGCTCACAAGGTAGCTCTTCAAACTCCCGTACAGATGAAACCCCCGTATACCTCTGGCAAAAGAAACGAAGACATCGTGCAAAATATCTTCAGCTTTGTTTTTGTCCTGTAGCAGTAAAGTCGCTACAGTCAGCAGGGTGTCCTTGTATTTTTCGTAGATTTGGCGCAGTGCCTGTTCGTCTGCTCGTTTGACCCTGAAAATAAGCAGCTTATCTTCCAGCATCAGACCCACTCCTGCTTAACGAAAGGTGCATGTTGCTTGTTTAGCCTGGATGTAGCCGTCTCGTTTAATCTTGCCCGTTGATGTTTTCTGGAATTCAGTAATCTTTATCTCGAGCAGATTTTTCGAGGACACTTTTTCGAAGCTTGCCAACTCCTCGCTTTCCTGTTGACACTTGTTGATACTCTGCCAGAGGATGTCTTTGAGCACACTCGGCTGATTTATTAAGTCCCGTCTGCTGAGATTCGTATCCGCCTCTATTTGTTCCCATGCCGGTCGAACAATTGCCCTGACCGCTTCTTCGACACCGCCGCCGCTCTCCCGCAAGCCCGGCACCACCAGCAGCTCATCGACGTACCGCGCTCGGGATAGTGCCAGTTCGACCAGTTCAGGATTGACTTTCTTACCGCCGGGCAGAACGATGACATGTTTTTTTCTGCCCGTAATAAAAAGGTATCCATCTTTATCGAGGTAACCCAAATCGCCGGTGTGCAGCCAGCGCACACCATCTTCATCTGTCTTGAAAGTTTCCCACGTGGCTTCGGGATTCCTATAGTAGCCCTTGACAACGCAGGGACCTCCCAGAAGAATCTCTCCCTTTTCGTCCGGCGCAAGCATCCTGTTTTTCTCATCGACGATTTTAACCATAAGGGTCGGAATGGGCCTGCCCACCGAGCCTAATTTCCTGCGGTTTTCGTTAAAACCGTAAACCGGAGAACTTTCCGTCATCCCGTAGCCTTCCCGCAGTTGCAGATTCCTTTTCCAGAAAACCTCCAGCACCCATTTAGGCACAGCCGCTGAACCTGATACAAAGAACCGAAGGCCTTCCCAGCCTGACTTCTTGACCATCATTTTTCCCGCTAAGCCGGGTAGATATCGGTCAGCCAATCGCACAAAAAGACTTTTTCGCTTCTGTTCAGCAAGTTTCTGCTCAATCTGCCTCGCAAAAAAGGCAAAAAGAGCCGGCACCCCTATGAAGATAGTTATGCCTTTGTCTTCTATCAGTTTGGTGATTTGACGATACTGGTCTGTGTAGATATTTGTCGCCCCTACCCAAAGGGGTAGCAATTTCCCAACGGTAAGCCCGAAACTATGACAGGGCGGCATAATATGGCCGAGCCTATCTGCTTCCGTGATAGTTACCGCATCCAGAGTACCTTGCACATTGGCAATAAGATTGGTATGCGTTACTTCCACCTCACGGGGCTCACCGGTCGTCCCTGATGTGCACAGAATTACCGCTGTCTCGTCGGCTCCAATCTCGCCGGCGATTTTGTCTATGAGCCTGCAGACCCGCTTGTCATTCAAACTCAGCTTCTCACAGGCCGTCATTTCAATAGTATCTGCCCCACGGTCACGGAGAAACGCCCTCAGGTTTTCCCTCACCTCTGCATCCTGGTAGTCATCAGCAATAACCAATAGTCTAACATCGGTGCGAAGCAGGTGTTTTTTGACGCCTTCGACGCCTCTTGCCGGGTCGATAAGTACCGGCACCGCTCCCGCTAAAACAGCCCCCCAGAAAGCTGCGTCCCAGTCAGCGCGATTGCTGCCCAAGATTGCTATTTTATCTGTCGGCCTGACACCTCTTGTCCCTATCAGATGTGCGGCAAAACCTCGGGCCCTGACCCCCAATTGGCCGAAAGTCAGCCTTTCCTGACATTTATTCGTCACAATTTCAAGACAATCTTTTTCCGCAAGTCCGGGGCTGCTTACCGCCTGATTAAAAACCTCAATCACTGTCCGATATCCGAGCTGGACCTGCATAGCCGGCTCCCTTCTGCCTTGTGCATTTGCTGATTGTCGCTGATGTTACCGGACAAGGTAATATCACAATAACAGCCTGTCAAGGCGAAACCACAGCCGCAACTCTTGCAAGCAGCACTTTGACCGGCTATATTAAACCGGTTTGCGGATATCTTACGACATTATATGTGCGCTGGATGTTTACAACATAGCCCTAAAAGCGATGGACTTTTGTCCATTCGCTGCTTGTATGATTCCCTGGCTCGCCGGGGTTTCAGCGTCATTATGTTTGGAGCCTTGTTTACTACCCTGACGGTAAAATTTTTTCATTCCTATCGCTGCGGCCTGACCCCTGAATACCTCAGATGGATTCCTTCAGACATCGCAGTGCTTTTGGCAATCGAGGTTGTCCTTGCAATCGTCTGTTTTCGCTGGCCTCGCAGCTTCGTCATTCGCACAGCCACGATTATTGCCGCCGTCGTATACACCTGGTCGATGATAAACGCCGGCTGGCTGATAAGAACAGGCACTCAAATTCTGCCTTCGGTCCTTTTGCCGGTATTCCGCGACCCGATAAATGCCTGCCGCATGGTCGGCGTCAACCTTGCAAAAATGCCGCTCGCCGCTGTAATTCTGCTCGCCCCCAGTGCTGTCGCCCTTATCTTTTTCTTTTCCATCCTCGCAAAACCACAGCGGCCCGATTACAATCCTCGACTTCTCACAGCCAGAATTATTGGCTCCATTTTAATTATTGCCGCTGCCTTCTGGGTACGAAACGCAACAGAACCCGGACACCGTTCATCTCAAATAGCCTCAGAGGAATTGCGTTACAACTCTCAACTAATGGCTGTAACCAGTCTTCTGTTGCCTGATTCTTATACTTTGACCAGAGCCGACCTGCTCAACGCTCGCCGGATAATACCCTCATTCGACGAGTTAAAATTTCCTGTGCCACCACAACCCAACCGGACAAACCATAACATAGTCATACTTATTCTCGAGGGTATCCAATACCGTTATACCTCGCTTTTTAACAACTCCGACAACTTAACACCTTACCTTGCGAAGCTGGCTGAGCAGGGCGCGGAATTTACAAACGCCCGCACCACACTGACCCATACCACAAAGGCGCTGTTTAGTATGCTTACCGGCCGATTTCCCTCAGCCTCGCACGATATCGCCGAAGCAGTCCTCGCTCCCAAACCCTACGCCGGTCTCGCCACGATTCTTAAAGAAAAGATGAATTTTCGAACCGCCTTTTTCCAGTCAGCCAAAGGCGATTTCGAATCCCGTCCAAGCCTGGTTTACAACCTCGGCTTTGACAAATTCTGGTCTCGCGAAAATTTGAATGACCCCAACACATTTTTGGGTTATCTCGCATCTGACGAGTTTTCAATGTTAAAGCCGATTACCGATTGGATAAAAGAAGACGAAAGGCCATTCCTGCTGACGATTCTTTGTTCGGTCACTCACGACCCATACGAAGTCCCCCGATGGTTTGCGCAACCGGCGAGCGAACCATTGGATTGTTACAGACAGGCGATTTTATACACCGACAGATTCATTGCCGCTCTGGACGCCGAGCTTGCCAGACTCAATCTCACTGATAAAACCATTTTTTGTGTCATCGCAGACCACGGTGAAGCCTTCGGTGAGCACGGAGGTTTCGGCCATGAGCGAGTCGCTTTCGAAGAGGCCTTGCAGATACCTTTTTGTCTGAGGGCGCCGGCTCTGGTTGAACCCGCCACCAAGGTTACTCAGCCTGTCAGCTCAATTGATTTGACTCCCACATTATTGGCCCTGCTCGGTCTGCAAACGCAGACCGCCGGCTTTGACGGCCTGAACGCCCTCGGCCCTATCCCAACCGACCGCAAAATATATTTTTCCTGCTGGTTGAACCAGGGCCACGCCGGCTTCATAGAAAACAGCCGCAAGTTCGTATACGACCCCTCATCTGAAATGGTCTTTGCGTATGGCCTCGATACGGACCCTTTTGAATTATCCGCGTTGGAACTGCCACCCGAACAAGCTCATCAGATTATGGAACAGATTGTCAGTTGGCGAAAAAACACCATTTTCCGTCTTCAACAGCCCCACATCGGAAAGAGGATGCTGTTCGGAAATTGGCTTTGTCACTGGAGCAACAGGGTCTCCTCTGCCAAATTCACCCCTGCTCAACTGTGATAAATGGCCATCCGACGCTAAAAATCAACAGTAATGTTTACAAAAAACAACGCTAACCCTAATCGTTACTTGGCAAAGTCGTTGGATTCAATGATAAGCAACTCACCAGTATATAATGTTGATTTTTCGCAACGCAGACCTTTAATTCCTGCAATAGTCACGTCCTGAAAAACGGGAACAAGACTCAAAACCCCCGATTCAAAATCCTCTTTTTAAGGCCTCTGCAATCCCCTGAATGAGCTTTCGCTCAGATTCGTTTTGGGCCTCGTTCTCCCGGCATAGACTTTGCACTATAATTATCATATCGACAAAGGGGTGGCTGTCTAAATGTGCGCCCCGCAGCGAGGAAGAGATAGGAGAGATTGGTTGATGAACGAAGCAAATCTACAACAGAAGCTCAACGAACTGGTTAAGGAAATTGGTGGCTCAGCGGACCTTTACTATTGCAAGCTCGCTATGTTAGCCACACAGGCAAATGAGAGCCGCAGGCAGCTTGAGGAAACCGTCAATAATCTGCAGGAAGCACTCGACTATCTGCGGATATGTATCAAATACCAGCTTTTCGACCTTGAAGCGACACGACGTGAAAACAATTACCTCAGAAAACTGCTCGAGGAAAAAAGTGGCTGAGGCCCGGTTGAATCGGGGGTAGAGTGTGCTCCCACCGTTCTCATTTGCTGTCCCGCCCTGCCGGAATAGATGCCTACGGCACGCTGCGTAGTACAAACATCACATGTCTTCGGTAATTCCCGCAGGGAAAACCGTTCTCATCCGCCGTTTGCTTATCTCAGTTCCCACACATCCGGAACGTCGTTTTTTGTTCGAGCGCCTTTTATTTAGAAGCGGCGTGGCCTGCCGCCACCACCGCCGCCGCCGTAGCCACCTTGTCTGCCTCGTCCGCCACCGCCGCCGCCTGGACCTCGTCGTTCTGTACGCGGACGCGCTTCATTAACGTTGATGGTGCGACCCATGAATTCCTTGCCGTTCATATCCGCAATCGCGGCTTGGGCCTCGGCCTTAGAGGGCATCTCTACAAATCCAAACCCTCTCGATTCGCCCGTGAACTTGTCCTTTACGACACTGGCGGATTCGACTTGGCCAAAGGCTTCAAAAGCCTGACGCAAATCGTCTTCGGTTGTCTCACGCGGCAAATTGCCAACATAGATGTTCATTCGATTCTCCTTTTTCTTTTCCAAAAAAAATTTAAGCCGGAATCCCGGCAGCTAAAGTCATCGCTCACCTGATAATATAAAAACAAAGCTATACACTATGCCTTAAGCTACCTGCTATTTCCTGTTCAAGTGGGCAAATATAAACACAAATGCCGTCCGTGTCCAGAGCTTTTTGGTAATTTATTTTTCGGTCTCATCGTTTGGAATATGCCGGCCAATACGTTATCGCCGATAAAATCGGCGTCGCGACAGACCTCCGGCAAAGGTAAAATACCCTTCTCAGAAGCGTTTTTTGAGCAAAAATACGAATCTTATCCTCGCAATCCACCCCCAGCCGACCCATCTTTACAGTCCTTTTACCCAGCAGGTTTCCAGAAAAGTCAACTGCTCTTTTTGTCGATAAAACCCTTGTCTACAGAAAATATTCGTCCGATAAACGAACATCAGCCCCAGTTAGAGTATATTAGAATTAGGCAGTCCGAAAATGAGATTCGGTTGATTACAGCGGTTTGACAAATGTTGTGGACGCGGTATAATATATGTAATTTGTGTTTTGTGTTATTGCTCTGCTGTTTGAAGTGGATAACCACCCCGTGAGCGGCTTTCGATTTATGCGCTTACGCAAACAGCTTCCGAGGTAAAAAATGTTTGAGCGTTTTACAGACCGAGCGCGTAAAGTTATGGCTCTGGCAAACCAAGAGGCCCAGCGCTTTAACCATGAATATATAGGAACAGAACATATCCTGCTGGGACTGGTCAAGGAAGGAAGCGGCGTCGGCGCCACCGTCCTCAAGAACCTCGACGTGGACATAAAGAAGCTTCGCCTCGAAGTGGAAAAGCTGGTCAAAAGTGGACCCGATATGGTTACGATGGGTAAACTCCCACAGACTCCGCGGGCAAAAAAGGTGATTGAATACGCTATTGAAGAGGCCAGAGCCTTGAACCACAACTATGTCGGCACAGAGCACATCCTGCTGGGTCTTTTGCGGGAGACCGAAGGGATAGCTGCTCAGGTCCTTATGAATCTCGGCCTGAAGCTCGAGGATGTCCGTCAGGAAGTGCTGAACTTACTCGGCGCCAGTGTCGACGAAGAATCGCTCGGCCTGGATATGAAGATGGGCCCCACTCTCGCCAGAAAAACAAAAAGCAAGACCCCGGCACTCGACAGTTTCGGCAGAGACCTGACGCAGTTGGCTGCCGATGGCGAACTCGACCCCGTCATTGGAAGAAAAAATGTAATCGAGCGGCTGATACAGATACTCTGCAGACGCACGAAAAACAACCCCGCCCTCCTGGGCGAAGCCGGCGTCGGAAAAACCGCCATCGTAGAAGGCCTCAGTCAGCAGATTGTCAACAAGCAGGTCCCCGAAATCCTCAAAGACAAGCGCATTGTCGTCCTCGACCTGGCGATGATGGTCGCCGGAACGAAATACCGCGGACAATTCGAAGAACGAATAAAAGCAGTCATTAACGAGGTCAGAAGGGCCAAGAACGTTATCCTCTTTGTCGATGAGCTTCACACGCTCGTTGGTGCCGGCGGCGCCGAGGGCGCCATCGACGCATCGAACGTCCTCAAACCCGCTCTCGCCAGAGGTGAGGTCCAGTGCATCGGCGCCACTACCCTCGATGAATACAGAAAGCATATCGAAAAAGATGGTGCCCTCGAAAGACGCTTCCAGACGATAATCGTAGAACCTCCCTCAAAGGACGAAACCCTCGACATACTCAGAGGGCTTCAGGACCGCTACGAGGCCCATCACAGAGTTCACTTTAGCGACGAGGCGCTGTATCAGGCCGTCGAGCTTTCGAGCAGGTACATCACCGGCAGATGTCTGCCCGACAAGGCCATTGACGTTATCGACGAATCCGGCGCCAGGGTTCGGCTCAAAAATATGACGCCCCCGCCGGACCTGACGGACATCGAAGAACAAGTCGAAAAACTCCAGAGGGAAAAGGATGAGGCCGTCAAAAACGCCGACTATGAACGCGCAGCTGCACTGAGGGACGAGGCCCAGCAGCTCCTCGACAAAAAAAACCAGTTGCACAAAAAATGGTACGAAGAAAATAAGGAAACTACCGGCCTGGTCGATGCCGAGACCATCGCAGAAGTCGTCAGCAATATGACCGGCGTCCCCCTGACAAGGCTGGAGAAAAAGGAAGCTCAGAGGCTCCTCGAGCTTGAAGCGGAGCTGCACAAACGCGTTGTCTCACAGGATGAAGCTATCAATACCGTCGCAAAAGCCGTCAGACGAAGCAGAAGCGGTATGAAGGACCCCAATCGTCCGATGGGTTGCTTCATATTCCTCGGCCCCAGCGGCGTCGGAAAAACTCTCCTGGCAAGAGCGCTGGCCGAGTTTATGTTTGGCGATGAAAACGCCCTCGTCCAGCTGGATATGAGCGAATTTATGGAAAAGCACAACGTCAGCCGACTCGTTGGTGCGCCACCCGGTTACGTCGGCTACGAGGAAGGTGGACAGTTGACCGAAAGAATCAGGCGAAGGCCCTATGCCGTTCTGCTTCTGGATGAAATCGAAAAGGCCCATGTCGATGTCTACAATATGCTCCTGCAGATTATGGAGGAGGGCCGCCTGACCGACAGTTTCGGACGACACGTCGACTTCAAAAACATCGTCCTCATTATGACCAGTAACATCGGTGCCGACCTGATTAAGAACCAGGCCGGCTTCGGCTTCGCAAAAAAATCGCCCGAAGCCAACTATGAAAAAATGAAAGAAATGCTTCACAAGGAAGTGGAGCACCATTTCAGACCGGAATTCTTAAATCGAGTTGATGACATGATAGTCTTTAGAGCCTTGACCAAGGAAGATTTGAAAACCATCGTCGATTACGAACTTACAAAGGTCTTCAAGCGATTGACCGAGCACGGCCTGAAGCTCGAACTTTCCGACCAGGCCAAGGAGTTTCTCATCGAAAAGGGCTACAGCCCCGAATTCGGAGCGCGACCTTTACGAAGAGCGATAGAGCACTACATCGAAGACCCCCTTTCTGAAACTATGCTCCGCGGCGAATTCAAAGATAAGAACCTTGTAAAGGTCACCGTCCAGGATGAAGAGCACCTCAAACTCGAAGGTATTAAGGTAAAAACAGAAAAACCGGCGGAAGCCGAACAAGCCGTCGCAAAGTCATAGCACAGCACCGCCGGCCTGCTACTGCGGGGACATCTGAGCTTCCATCGGGCTTTGTTGCCGGGCTAAAAGCTTTTTAAATTTCTCTTCTCCCATCCACTCGATACGCCCGTCCAGCCTCAGCACGATAAACCCGTCGCTAAGCAGTAACGAGCGATATTTTTTTTCGGTGTAGGCCAGAATCTCACCGCCCGAAGATTCAAAGTTAATCCACAGCCCTCTGTATCGCAAATCGCCCAGTCGGACGCCTCCGGGTAAACTCTCCTTTATCCTGTCAACGAAAGACTGCGGCGGCACTGAACCGTGTTCTTTGCGGTACTGCAGAGCCGCCTGCCCAAGATATTCCATTGCATGCATAGCCTCTGACCGGTTGACCCAGTCCCTGAAGTTAATCATCGCCACAACAGCAAGAACCGTGATGACCATTACGGTTATGATATTTGTCAAGATGGCTCTTTGGTGCCTGTTCATATCTTCGATAACTCAAAACTAAAAACTTAAAACTAAAAGGAAGTGTTTATTACGATTTTACTTTCACTTTGTTACCCTGAACGAGTATTTTGCCGTCCGCGAACAACTTTATAGCCTGTGGATATGCGATGCACTCCTGCTCAAAGACCCGCGCAGCCAATGTATCAGCTGTGTCATCATCTTTGACTTCACAGGTTCGCTGGACGATTATTGGGCCTTTATCATATTCGTTTGTGCAGAAGTGCACGGTACAGCCGCTTACCTTGCAGCCCGCCGCCAGAACCGCTTCGTGCACATGATGTCCCCACATCCCCTGTCCGCCGAAAGAGGGCAGCAGTGCCGGGTGGATATTCATCACACGGTTTTCATACTTTTTGGGTATCTTCCACAGGCACAGCCATCCACCCTGAACCACAAGGTCGACCTTTGCAGCGTCTAACTGCTTTTCGATTTGCCTGCTGAATTCATCGATTGTCCTAAGTTCTTTCTTTCTAACGATTTTGACATTCAGCCCCGCTTTTTTCGCCTTCTCAACCCCAGCTACGGCTGAGCGTGAGCTTATTACCACTGCAACCTCGGCATTCAGTCTGCCTGTCTTGATATATTCGAGGATATTCATCAGCGTCGTTCCACCACCGCTGATAAGCACGCCAAGACGAATCGTATTTTTATTCGGCTCAGCCGCTTGCTCCTTTGCCTCGACATCGCCTTCGAGGTTCAAGGCCTGATTCACAAGCTTATCCGCCTCTTTGTTTTCTTCCCTCGCAATATACTGAACTTTGCAGCTCTCAAACTCATCCATCAGAAAAGTTGCCTGTCTGTAAAGCGGCCTGACTTGCTCACTCTTTACCTTGTATTGGCCGTTAAGCTGCCGCACAAGTAGTTCGCTGTCGCTGAAGACTGTTATCCTTTTACCCCCTTTTTGCTTTGCAGCCTCCAAGGCCTTTATAATCGCGGTGTATTCAGCCACGTTGTTGGTGGTCCTGCCTAAAAAAAAGGCCTTGCCCAGCAGTTGCGTCCCATTGGTATCGATGAGCACAAAACCCGCAGCCGCAGGGCCGGGATTGCCTCTGCTGCCGCCGTCTGTGTAAACAACTATCTCCTCTGCCAACGCCTCCACTCCTGAAAATTTGGTAACTGATAAATAGTAACTGGTAACCAATTACCAATAACCAATTACTAATTACCAACTACCGACCTTCAGCTTTCCTGCATATCCCCAAGCACAAGTATTCGTGTGCAGTTCGGGCAGCGGATTATATCGTCTTTTGTCATAAGTACGTTGACCGACTCAGCGGGAATACCCATAAAGCAACCCCCGCATGTGTACGTCTCCGTTCTGCCCTCTTGTCGTTCTATCACAGCCAGCGCTTCACCGTCGTAAGTCTCCGCCACGCGATTGAACAGCACTAACGGCCCACCCGGTACAGTCTGCGATGCCTGACTCCACTCAGCCTGGATTTCTTCAATCTCCACCTCGTACTTGGCCGCCAGATGCTCGGACTCTTTTCGGATTTGCTCCAGATTTCGCTTTTGTTCTTCTATCTGTTTCTGGATGTCTGCGAGCTCAGCCTCGTCTGCTTCGATACCTTTCATCAGTTCCAGAATCTGTGTCTCTACCTTGGAGTTGTCCGCCTTGGTCGTATTAAGCTGGGTTAGTACAGCAGCGTATTCCTTATTTGTTTTTGCCGCGTTCAGGCTCGCTCGCCAGTCTTGATATCGCTTCATCTTTGGTCTTTAGTTCAAGTTCCAGCCGGTCGGACTGAACCTTGGTCAGTTGAATCTCCTCTTTTTTTGCCTCGAATGCGCTTTGGAGGCTTCGGACGCGGTTCTCCTGAATGATGACGTTTCTCCTGCATCTGTTGAGCTTCGCCTTGGCAGCTCGCAGCCGATTCTCAACACTCTGAAGTTTTATCAACCCTTTCAGTACAGGGCCCATTTATTCTCCTTCGTTCACCGCTTGAAAATCTCTGAGCACTGCATTATGTCCGCTTTGAGCCTTCTTCGCAACCAAAATCTTCCGTTTTCTTTCGCAATGCCCGAAAAAATGCCTTGCAGGTATCAAAGGTTTGAAAAAAAGCCGCGATTATGGTAAAAAGCACCTTGTGGTGAGCCTGTCGAATCCACGACAGAAATAATCGGTCCGGGATAAACTCTTATGCCAGTTCAGTTCATTCTCGGCAGAAGCGGTACAGGAAAAACCAGCTCCTGCATAAAAGCGATTGTAAATGCCCTGCTGGAGCCGGGCAGCAATCAGTCTCTGATTTTGCTGGTTCCGGAGCAGGCAACGTATCAGGCCCAGCGAGCCATCCTTTCTGACGAAAGAATCCTCGGCTACAGCGATAGATTAAATGTCCTTTCGTTTGACCGACTGCAGTTTTTGCTATTGGGCAGAAACACCGCAAGGCCGCAGCTGTCACGAATCGGCAGAACGATGACAGTCCAGCGCATCCTGCGAAATATCAGCAGCAAACTAAAAATCTTCGACTTATCTGCAAATCAGCCCGGCCTAAGTCAGCAAATGGCTGAAATCGTCGCCGAGCTTCACCAGTACGCAAAAACGCCGAAAGACACCGACCAGTTGTTAGATAAACTCAGCAGCGACGAATCGAATAGTTTGACCGCCTTAAAGTTTACAGATATCAGTCTGGTCTTTAAAGAATACTTGAATTTCATTGAGGGAAGGTTCATCGACCCCGATGTGCAGTTGACTAAGGCCCGCCGAGCCATCGCCGAATCGGACTTCGCTATAGGTGCAAAGTTATGGGTTGACGGCTTCGCAGGCTTTACCACCGCCGAGCTTGAAATCCTTGCTGAACTGCTGAAAGTCGTGGCTGACGCCAAAATCGCCCTTTGCCTTGACCCTGCCGGCATCGACTTGAAAAATCCCAACAGCACTGACCCCCTCAACTTGTTTTACCCGACGCAGCGCACGTATGTGGAGCTCTTGGAAACTATAAAAAAACTCAAACTCAAATTAGCCGAACCGGTGATTCTCGCCGATGCAGTCAGATTCTCTTCCTGCCCGCCGCTTGCCCACATCGAAAGCGCCATATTTAACCACAGCAAAAAGAAAATCGGCGCTGCGGAAAACGTCCGTGTCATAGCAGCACCAAATGCTCGAATGGAAGTGCGATTCGTCGCAGCGGAAATACTCAGGCTCGTCAAAGAAAAAAATCTGCGATACCGCGACATCGCTGTAATAGCACCGGACCTAAACCGCTACGAGCACTATATACGAGCGTACTTTGACGACTATCGGCTGCCGTTTTTTATTGATAAACGAAAACCGCTGAGCCAGCACCCGCTCGTTCAGCTTATCTGCTCAGCCCTGCGGGCGGCAACCGCTGGTTTCGCCAGCAGCGATATCTTTGCATATCTCAAGACCGACCTTGTCCCCATCGAACGTTGCGAAGTCGACCTGCTGGAAAATTACTGTATCGCATTCGGCATCATCGGCAGCGACTGGCAAACCGCCGAAAACTGGCACTTCGCCGACCCCAAAGAAGAAAGGTTCGACGAGCAGCGCATAAACCAAATCCGCCAAAAAGTTGGCAAACCTCTGCTTGAGCTTCATAGTAGACTCTGCTCGCCTGACGAGCTGGAAAAAACCCTGACCGCCGCCGAATTCACACAGGTCATTTTTGATTTTCTCGACAGCCTCAGCATCCGCGAAAGGTTGGCCCAGTGGATTGAGCAGGCCGCCGAAGCCGGCGACCACGCAGCAGCCGATGAGCATCGCCAGCTCTATGACAACCTTATTAATATATTTGACGAGCTTGTCGAGGTTTTCGCCGAAGAAAAGATGTGCTGTGACGATTTGATTTCGATAATCGACTCAGCCTTTTCGCAGTTGACGCTCGCTTTTATACCGCCCAGTCTCGACCAGGTTCTCGTCGGCTCCATCGAGCGCAGCCGACACCCAGATTTGAAGGCCGCTTTTCTGATAGGTGCAACACAAAAGCAGTTCCCCACACCATTGACTTTCGACGGCCTGTTGACCGACGCCGACCGCACAGTAGCCGAGTCAGCGGA
This sequence comes from uncultured Phycisphaerales bacterium, assembly GCA_963760535.1. Classification (GTDB taxonomy): domain Bacteria; phylum Planctomycetota; class Phycisphaerae; order Sedimentisphaerales; family Anaerobacaceae; genus CAVXEF01. The sequence goes on along the minus strand of CAVXEF010000033.1, from coordinate 11,710 downwards.
TTTCCCGCTGGCGGCGGCAGCCACCGAAAAATTGGCCCACCGCCAGTACCTCGCCTACATCGCCTTTACACGTCCGGCACAATTTCTCTATGTCACATATCCCTTGACGGACGATAAGGCCGGCGCCGAGGTCCGCTCGCAGTTCGTAGCCAATCTTGAGTCGCTATTCGAAAATCTCTCCCCGGAATCAGCTGCAGCCCGGCAGCCGAGCATCGAAGAGGTCCACAACGAATACGAACTTACAGATTCGCTCTGCAGCAGACTCGGCAAAGACACATCTGGTGATTCGTCGCCGCATTCTCAGCAACAGCTCGAAAGCCTGCTATCCGATATTTGCGCCGACCGGCAGCTTGCTCAGACAGGCTCAACAGTGTACCGGGCGATAAATTATGACAACGTCGCATCGCTTGATAAAACCGTAATTGAAAAATTCTTCGCCGGCCAGATAAGAACCTCAGCCACAAGGCTCAGCACCTTTGCCGCCTGTCCCTTTAAGCACTTCGCCCGATACATACTGGAGCTTCAGGAACGGCAGGAGTTCAAATTTGAGCCGCTGGACCTCGGCATTTTGTATCACCGCGTCCTGGATGCCCTGCTCGAACAAATGAACCTTGCGAAAATGGATTTCGCCACAATTCAGAACCACCAACTGCTGGAACTCTTGGGAAAAACTATAACTGAATTTGTCCGGACGGATTCTTTCGTATCGAATTTCGCACGCCGCAGCCCTCACAATATGTTCATTATCAACTGCGCAAGTGAAATGCTCGAGGACTGTGTCTTGGCGATTGCACAAATGGTGCGCGCCGGAAAGTTCAGACCGGCCGTCTCCGAAATCTCCTTCGGAAAAACCGAAGGCGCACGCCGAACGCTCGGCGAATTCCAGATCAGCCTTTCGAACGGCCGCCGCCTCTTCCTGAACGGCAAAATCGACCGCCTCGACACCGCACAGTTCAACGGTGAAAAAGCCCTGCTCGTTTTCGATTATAAACGCACAGATAAATCCTTCAGTTGGTCGCAGTTCTATCACGGCCTCGATATGCAGCTGCCGATTTATATGCTCGCCGTCAAAAACGCAGACAATCCTCAGTATAAAACCCACAATCTTGTGGTGAGCCCGTCGAACCCAGTGGTCGGAGCGTTTTATATGCCCGTCGAAACAAAAATTAAATCAGCCTCTATCGACGAACTGCCGCAAAAATCGGATAAGTTCTATCACAAAGCTAAAGGCATATTTAACGGCGACTTCTTTCACCTGCTCGACAGCTCCAATAGCAATAAATTTTACAACTTCTTTGTCACCAAAGATGGTAATCAGTATGGCCGCGATGATAAAAGCGGTGCCCTCAGGCCGGCGGACTTCGAAAAAGTCCTGCATTTCACGAAAACTCAGATTGTTCGACTGGCGGAAGAAATCCTCAAAGGTGTAAACGATATTAGGCCGTACCGTCTAAGCAGCGAATCGCCCTGCAGCTACTGCAAGTACAAACCGTTGTGTCGCTTCGATTGGCAGATAAATGATTACAACATTCTGCCGCCGCTGAATAAACTCTCAGCCCTCGAAAAAATAAGTGGTGAGCCCGTTGAATCCATGGGAGCAACCAATGCCTGAAAGGAACATTAAATGGACGAAGCAGCAGCAGTTGGCCATCCGTCAGCGAGGCTCTGACGTGCTCGTAACCGCCTCTGCCGGTACCGGCAAAACCGCCGTCCTCTCCGGCCGCTGTGTCGACATCGTATCGGACAAATCCGTCTGTCCGGATGTCGGCAGCGTACTGGTGCTCACCTTTACCGACGCCGCCGCCGAGCAGATGCGTCTTCGAATCGCCGAACAGCTAAGAAACGCATCCTTACAAAACCCCGACCCACACCTTCGTCGTCAGCTTATGTTGCTCGACAGCGCCGACATCGGCACGATACATTCGTTCTGCAAACGCCTCATCACAGAGTTTTTTTACAAGCTCGGCCTTGACCCAACCTTTCGGGTAATCGATGCCGACGAAGCGGCACTGCTCAAAACTGAAACCTTCGAAAAATGTGTCAACTGGGCCTGGCAGCAGAGTAATTTGACGCCTCCCCTCCAGCAGCTCCTTCGCCGCAGGGACCTCCGCGCAAACGTCGGCTTTCTCAGCAGAATAATGGCTTTAAGCAACTTTCTTGACGGCGTAGTCAGCCGCCCCAACTGGTACGAATACGCCTCGACTCTTACAGAAACGCTCGACCCGTTAAGAAGTGATTTAGGTGAAAAGCAAAAGCAGATTATCGCAGATAGATTGCAGCACATCCTCGCTCGCCTTCGACACGCTCAAAAACTCTACAACGACCAGAATCCCGCCGGCGACTGGAGTAAAAAGTTGCAGGAAACTCACATAGCTGCCATCACGCAGTGCAAAGAACTTCTGCACACCGGCTCTTGGGACAAATGCGCCGAAAAAATACGTAACTTCAAAAAACCGACCACTTACACCCCGAAGGATTTAGATAAACCTATCGCCGAGCTTATGGCCGGCCTGGCAAAAAAAGCAGTAACCGACTTCGCTGACCTCGCCGACCTTGCGACTGTAAATCCTGACTATCTTGACAGGGTCGGCTCAGCTTCCGGGCAGCAGACAAAGGTCGTTATTGAAATCCTCAAAAAATTCGATTCGTTATACAGCCGAGCCAAACGCTCAATCAACGGCCTCGACTTTGCCGACCTCGAACATCACGCCCTGAGACTTTTGACCGATGAAAATTCTATTGATGGCAAGCCGACACCATCCGAGACCGCCTTATCGCTTCGGCGTAGGTACAGATACATCTTTGTTGACGAGTATCAGGACATCAATCCCGTCCAGCAGGCGATACTCGATACGCTCAGTTCAGCCGGCAATGTCTTCGTTGTCGGCGACGTCAAGCAAAGTATTTATGCCTTTCGCGGTGCCAAGCCTGACATCTTCCTCAGGCAGCTAAACCGGGCTTCGCTCGACCCCGCAAATGCGCCCAACAGTCTCCGCGTTGACCTCAACACCAATTTCCGCTCAGCCAAAGGAATTCTCGATTTCGTCAACAGTTTATTCTCGCGGATAATGACCTCGCCTTTTACCACGATAGATTACGATGAATCCGCCAGATTGCAGCCCGCGTCCGAACACCAATTGCCAAAACCTCCGGCTGTTGATAACCAACCCGTTGTCGAATTTCATATACTCGACGAAGAAACAGAGGACATAGCAGAGAAAACGGATGATAGCAAAGAACCAAACCCTGACATCATCACCTCTCGTCAGCGTCAGGCAGCGGCAATCGCCCAGCGGATAAAACAATTAGTCGGCACCGACACCGGAAAATGCGAATTCCAGATATTCGACAAAGAGCAGAACACATTCAGGGATATTGAATACCGCGACTTATGTCTGCTTATGCGTTCACCTGCCGAGAGGGTCAACGATTATGTCGAGGTGCTTCGCCTGGCCGGTGTGCCCGTCAGTTCGGAATTCGGCTCCGGCTATTTCGAGACCACCGAAATCACCGACATCTTATGTCTGTTGAAAATCCTCGATAATCCTCAGCGGGACATCGAATTGGCCGCCGTCCTGCGAAGCCCGTTTTTCAACATCACTGACACCGAACTGGCTAAGATAAGGCTGCACAGCAGGATAGACCAGCAAACCGTAGATTTTTATGATTGTGTGCTTCGGTACTGTGCCAACGGCCCCGATGCGAAGCTGGCCGAAAAACTAAAAAGAATTTTAGCCCAAATTGAAAATTGGCGAACGCTCAGCCGCCGCGGCAGCCTCGCCGACCTGATTTGGCTAATCCTTCGACAGACCAGCTTTTTATCATTCGTCTCAGCCCTGCCCAATGGCCAAAGTCGCAGGGCCAATCTCCTCAAACTGCACAACAGGGCAATTCAGTTCGAGAATTTCGCCGGCAATAGCGGCAGTGCATCGCTGAGACGTTTTGTCGAATTTATCGAAAAGCTCCGCACAACCGCCGCTGACTGGGCGAAGGCCTCGCCCGAGGCCGTCGCCGAAAACGCCGTCCGAATCACAAGTGTCCACAAAAGTAAGGGCCTCGAATTTCCGGTCGTCTTCCTGGCTGAGCTAAATAGTCCCTTCAACAAAGAAGATGTGTTGGAAGACTGCATCGCCGATGACACCGCTTTGGGTCTGCAGATTATCGACCGAAAGTCCAACAGCAAACTCAGTTCCCTCGCCCATCAGGTCATCGCAGAAGACAGACTCAAAAGCTGCCCTCGCCGAAGAGATGCGCATCCTTTATGTAGCCACCACACGTGCTAAAGAACGCCTGATTCTGACCGCCTGCGAAAAAGCAAAGCATTGCCGGAACATCATCCGTAATGGCTTTTACCTCGGCACCGGCCCAATCCCTGATTGGCAGCTTCGTCCCTGCCGCAGCGCCCTCGAATGGTTCCTCTACGCCCTCTCCGACCAGAAAACCCTCCACAAAGCCTTTGAAACCAGCCTAGCAGGCAAGACAGTCAATGATGATTTATTCAGCTTCAAACTTTACAACCAGCCTGAACTTAGAAGTCTGTCCGAATACATCCTTAAATTAAAGACCGCAAAATCAAAACGCCCTGCTGCGACCGCGAAAAGTTTCCGTGCAAAACGGAAGGAAACCGAACTTCTTGGCCGAATAAAAAAATCCTTAAGCTGGCGCTATCCATTCAGCGATGTTGCGCTTCTGCCCGCCAAACGTTCGGTAACGCAACTGACTCATCACGCTGATGAATTTGTGAAGTTCGATTATTCCAAAGCCCTCGAACAAAAACCGAAAGCCGTTTCGCCGCACGATTTAATCGAGCCTCGTCGACGCCCGCCACATCGGCACCGCCGCACATCTTCTGATTTCAAAACTCGATTTGAAAAAACCCATAACCACCGAGGCAATCGACCGGCTCAAAGCGCAGCTCATAGCCGACCACGCCATAGACAAAGCGGTTGCCGAACATATCGACCCGCAATCGATAATGAAATTCTTTGAAAGTGAGCTGGGACGAATGTTCTTGATGCCAATAATACCGTTTTCCAGGAATGGCCTTTCACCTTCGCCCTGCCCGCGTTCTCGCTCATCTTGACGATTCACGAGCCACGATGCACGACTACGAATCACGAGCGACGAGCGCACGAGACACGATTATCATTCAGGGCATTATTGATATGCTCGTTAAAACACCCGATGGCCTGCTCGTGATAGATTTCAAAACCGACGCAATAACCGCAAAGCAAGTTCCTCAGCGTGCCGAGTTTTATCAGAGAGCAACTGAACCTTTACGCCGAAGCCGCCTCCGCAATCCTGAACTTACAAATCTTAAGCAAATGGCTCTATTTCCTGACGCCGCGCTGTGCAGTTGAAATATAAAGCACAGCCAACCTGGCTTCATCCTGGGATTTGTCGTTAATTTACCCTTGCCTGTTGATGTTGTGTCTGTATAATAAGCTGCCCATAAATTAACAGCCAATGTATACCAACTTTAATGGAGACTCCCGAAAATGGCAAATGCACCGAAGGCAAACGCCGTAGTCGGCCAATCAGGCGGACCAACCGCCGTAATCAACGCCTCCCTTGTCGGCGTTATCGAAGAAGCCCGCAAACACCCCGAGATTAAAAATCTCTATGGCGCAATCCACGCCGTCGCCGGAATCGTCAAAGATGAGTTCATCGACCTGGGCAAATTGTCCCCCGACACACTCGAACTGCTGGCCGCCTCGCCGTCCTCCGCCCTCGGCTCCAGCAGAGATAAACCCGACGCCGAATACTGCAAAAAAATCCTCGACGTCTTCAAAAAACGCGATGTCAGATACTTTTTCTATATCGGCGGCAACGACTCCGCCAATACCTGCTTTATCATAAACAGTATCGCTCAACAGGCCGGCTACGAACTACGGGCCTTTCACATCCCAAAAACAATCGATAATGACCTGCTCGTTACCGACCATTGTCCCGGCTACGGAACAGCAGCAAAATTCGTCGCCTGCGCATTGATGGGAGACGACCTCGATAACCGTGCGCTGCCGGGTATCAAAATCGATTGTGTAATGGGCAGGAACGCGGGCTTTCTTACCGCCGCATCTGCATCTCGGCAAACAAAGAGATGATGACGGCCCGCATTTACTCTATTTCCCCGAAAAAGGCTGTCTCGCTGGAGAAGTTCCTCTGCGATGTAGAGGCCGTTTACAAAAAACTTGGCCGCTGTGTCGTCGCAATCAGCGAAGGCATTTGTGATGCTGACGGCGTAATCTGGGCCGAAAAAATCGCTAAGATAGCAAGAACACGATGCTCACGGAAACATCCAACTTTCCGGCACAGGCGCCCTGGCGGACTTCTTAGCCGCCCAGGTAAAAGCCGCTCTGAAAATCAAGCGCGTCCGCGCGGACACATTCGGCTATATGCAGAGAAGTTTCGCAGGTCTGCAGATCAAGGTCGACGCCAAAGAGGCACGACTTGTGCGGCCGGCAGGCTGTAAAATACGCCATGCAAAAAACCCAGCGGCTCGGTCGCAATAAGACGGCTTGGCAATGGGCTTGATTACAAAGTCGAATTATTCTGCACCGAACTTGCCAACGTAGCCGAAAAAACCAAGTCTATGCCCGATGAATTTATCAACGCCGATGGCAACGGCGTAACCGACGCCTTCATCGAATATGCATTGCCCCTGACCGGCGGCCTGCCAAAAACCGAATATCTAGGCGGCTACCCGAGAGTATAACAGCTCCTTTTTCGACTACTATTTAGCTATTGACATCCTGAATATTGCCGGGTAAATTGTAATTTAAATACTCTGGCTGGCCGAATAAGGCGGTAATTTTGTACGTGATTACCCAAACTTTCGCAATGTATGAAGTATGTCGGCAGTTGAGTTCGTCGGGAAATCTTAACGCTCCTGCAGAGAAAGATGAGTAGTCTTTTCCTAACGGGAGCATATATTTTAAGGAGAATTGACTATGTCAGCGATAAGGAAATTCGTGATAGTGCTGGGTGTGGCGGCCGTATTTCTGGCTGCGAGTGCTTTCGCCACCGATGCGAATGCCCCTACAGTGCCGAAGAAACCCGAAGCCGGTCTTCGCCCGCCAGCTACCGTAAAGCTGAAAGGAACCATCAGTGTTACCAAAGACCCTAACAATGTTGTCACTGCCATAACGCTGACCACCGTCAATAAGACCGTTAAGACCGTCTATCATGTTATTCTCGACAAGAAAGCAGAGGAACTCGGCAGTCTCAACGGCAAAGAGGTTGAGGTGCAGTGTGTGGTTACCGAGAAGGGCGACCAAAAATTGATTAAGGTTCAGGAATTCCAGCTGGTCGAGAAAAAAACCCAAATAACAAAAGGAACTAAGAAATAATCCTTCTACAGGGGTTCACTTGAACCACCGCCGGATAAAGTTCCGACGGTGGTTTTTTTTGTGCCAACAAAACCTGCTATGACCCATTTTTTCACCCACTGAGAATTGAAAATCCTGATTGTTTGGCTTATATCTTGCCGTAGAGTTCTGATGAATTTTCTTAATGTCCATAACGTGTTTTTCACCTTTCTCGGCTACCCGATGAGCTACATCGAGTTCTCGGCCACCCTTTTGATTGTTGTCTATGTCTTGCTTATTACCCGAAGGATTGTCTGGGCCTGGCCTATAGGGATAACTGCGTTCACACTTTTTGCCGTCCTGTTCTACCAGGTTCGCCTCTATTCCGATTTCTTCGAGCAGTTTTACTACATCGGCAACGGATTTTACGGCTGGTGGCTCTGGCTCACCTCGCGAAAGGATAGCAAAGCGAAAAGAAAGAGCTGGACATCTCTTTCAGCACCCGCAAAATCTATATTTTAACCGCATCGATAATAGCAATAGGGGCAGCCGTTTTAGGATTTACGATGAGCAGGATTCATCTCTATCTGCCTTCCCTGTTTCCTAATCCCGCGGCCTTTCCATATATTGACGCATTCGCCACGGTGATGGGTTTTGTCGCCGCGACGCTTTCAGCCCACAGGAAAATCGAAAGCTGGCTCCTCTGGATTTGCGTCGATTGTATTTGTATTGGCTTATATTACGCCCGAAACGTAAAATTCGTCGCGGTCCTCTATATATTCTTTCTCGCTCTGGCAATCAACGGCCTGATTACCTGGACATCGCCAATTCCGAAAAAGTTAGGAGTCGTTTTGATTCCGCTCTACTCCGCGGCCTACATATACTTTGCGGTGAATATTTTACGCAAACAGTGCTTCGACGAATGTATCGGGGTCGAATTCGGCGATGTCCTCCGGCTTTTCGCCTAAGCCGACGAATTTCACCGGTATATCAAGCTGGTCCTTGATGGCGATAACGATTCCGCCCCGCGCTGTGCCGTCAAGTTTTGCTAAGAATATCCCTGTAACGTCGATAGCCTCGGTGAACATCTTTGCCTGTGCGATTGCATTTTGGCCCGTTGTCGCATCTAAAACAAGCAATACCTCGTTTGGGCTGCCTTCAATCTTACGTGCCACAACGTCGCGAATCTTCGTTAGTTGCCTCATAAGGTCTTTTTGGGTATGCAGCCTGCCCGCCGTGTCTAAAATCAGAAAATCCGCACCCCTCGCAATGGCCGCCTCGCAGGCATCGAATGCCACCGCAGCCGCATCGGAGCCGGTCTTGTGCTTTACGATTTGTGCACCGATACGCTCAGCCCAGATACTTAGCTGCTCCACCGCCGCTGCCCGGAATGTATCGCACGCAGCCACGATAACCTTTTTGCCGTCTCGGCTGAGTACATAAGCCAATTTGGCGATGCTCGTGGTCTTGCCTGTGCCGTTGACGCCGGCGACGAGGATAACCGTCGGCCCGCTCTGCAGATAGGTGCAATTGCCTGTCGCAGGCAGGCCAGTAACTTTTTATATGCTCCTTGAGAAACGGAACTATCTCGTCGGTCGTCGCAAGTTTTCTCTCGCGATAAGCTCCTCTCAAGCTCCGTTATGAGTTTATCCGTCGTCTCCACCCCGATATCGTCGCTAATCAGCGTCTCTTCAAGCTTATCCAGCAGCACTTCGTCGATATTTCTGCCCAGACTCAGCACCGACGAAAGGGATGTACTGATTTTATCGCGTGTTTTGCTCAGCCGGTCTTTGAAGTACCCTGCTGTTTTCGTAAATATCCCCATAGGTACATCCTCACAAAATCATTTCGATTCTCGTCTCGGCGAAGGTGCAAGCCGTAGCCGGATAAGTCTCGCAGAAATCGAATTTATACGCCTGCGGCGTAAAAAGTTCAAGTACCGATTTGTTTTGTCAATTTGGGTAAACCGTGATACACCTCACCGCCAAAACACGAATCTTTTCGTTTTTTCACCAAATACAAACATTTTTTCTTTGACAAATCGAACCGCGGCAATTAGGTTTTTATTGCCTTTCCTCTCTACGGAAGTTTTTTGATTACCTGTATTGGTTGTTCTCTCGCAATTTTTTTAGGGTCTACCGAAGGAGGAAGGTTGCCGTGGCTTCTTTTGTATCTGCTTGTGCAGTTTTTGATTCCAGTCCTGAACAGCAAACTTTGTGGCGATAGGTAGCAACCTGTAGAGGAGTGCAAATTGGCTGCTCAGAGAATCCGAAACTATTTTTGATGATATCCTGGATCGCGCAAAGGTCCTCGACCCCGTCAACACCCGCAAGTGGTTCGACAAGTTGACTGTCGTGCACTTCGGCGGTGGAGTGCTTCAGATCGGCTGTCCGGATGACGCAACTGTGCAGTTTATGCGCGGAAACTGCAAAAGCACCTTTACGACAGCCGCTCAGCAGATAACTAATCACCTTGTCACCGTCGATTTTTGTGTCCACAACGGCTCAAAACCTGCCCCTCTTCTGTGGACCGCGACCCTGCTTTGAGCCTTCATCCCGACTACACCTTCGAAAATTTCGTCGTCGGGCCGAGCAATCGCCTCGCACACGCAAGTTGTGTCGCCGTAAGTCAATCCCTCGGCGACACCTATAATCCGCTCTTCATTTATGGCAATTCCGGCCTGGGCAAAACCCATCTCCTGCACGCCGTCTGCCACGAGGCCAAGGCAAAATCTGCCAAAGCTGTGATTCAATTCTTAAGCTGTGAAAACTTCGTCAACAGGTTCATCAGCGCAATCGAAGAGGGAAATTTGGTCGGCTTTCAAAGCCAGTTTCGAACCGTCGACGCACTGGTAATTGACGACATCCAGTTCTTGCGCGAACGCGAGCAGAGCCAGGAGGAATTCTTCCACACCTTTAACGCCCTCTACAATAACGGCAAGCAAATCATCCTCAGCGCAGACAGCCCTCCCGCCGAGATTCCTTCTCTCGAGCAGCGGCTTATCAGTAGATTCAACTGGGGACTGGTCACAAGAATCGACCCGCCAAGTTACGACACCAGAGTTGCCATTATCCAGAAAAAAGCCCACCTGCGAGGCCTCAGTATCTCCGATGAAATCGCCGAGTACATCGCACGGAAAGTCCACGCAAACATCCGCGAGCTTGAAGGCGCACTGACCGGCATTTACGCCCTCGCAACCACCTCCGCAGAACCGATAACGCTCGATTTGGCCCAGATGGTGCTCGAAGGACAGATAAAACCGGCTATCAGAAACATAAGTATCACGGATATTATCGATGTTGTAACTCGGCACTTCGATGTTCGGCCGGTTGACCTGCAAAGCAAAAAACGCAGCCAGAGCATCACTACCCCTCGTCAGATTTGTATGTATTTAGCCAGAAACCTGACTAAGCACAGCCTCGAGGAAATCGGAGGCCACCTCGGCGGACGAGACCACACAACCGTTATGCACGGCTGCACCAAAATAGAAGATGCCGGAAAACACGACCCCCAGATGAAAACCCTCCTGAGTGAATTAACAAAGCAGATTACTCATACCCCCCAGGCTTGAATTCCCTCTTACGCTCCTGCGTTTTCGCAGCATAATCGCACCGGCAACGCCAAGTAAGGTGATTGTCGCCGGCTCCGGAATAGTCTGGTCTACTGTAGAACTGGTAGAACTCGGCGAGGTGTGCTGAGCCGTTTGTGCCGCCAGTGACGGCAACGTCCTTGGACTGTATCCAAATTGTCTTTAGAGGTGTAAACTCGCCATAGTCCACCAGATATGCGCCACCATCACCATATTGCTTGGAACAACTTAGTGAGGCAATACTGTCGCCACCGGGAAATTCGTCCCAGACATTCTCACCATCGCTGACTAAACCGGTACCAGTGGCCTGTGCGCCGGTGATATCCATCCAAACATCTTTGATGAAATAGTCCATCGTACTCAGGCAGAGACCGGATGGACACCTTAAAGCTTAAATTAACGTTTACAGTCTGGCCGGAACCGGCACTCCACGAAAACGTATCAAACCGCAGGCCGTAATTGCCCGTCGCAACATCCTGAACCCCTTCGACAGTCATCTGGCTGAAGTCAGGATTAACAGCACCACCGCTTCCAAAACCGCTTAGGACAAAATTCGAAAACTCTTTGTCGCCAACAATCAAAGACTCGCCCGGCAGGGTTCTCCAGCGCAACCTTGCCCGTGACGGGAATCCACTGGGCCGATGCAGTAACAGCAAGCAGAGTGCTGATTAAACAGCTCAAAATAATTCTCGAACTTTTCATCACCATTTTTTAGTGCTCCCGCCAAACATTTACAGCTTGCGTGAGCCGGTCGAGGCCGCACTATTTATCTCACTGGATAAATTCACCTTTATCCCAAAGTTAAATCAGCAGC
>CAVXEF010000032.1:0-13001 GCA_963760535.1 uncultured Phycisphaerales bacterium | reverse complement strand
TAGGTTCGACAAGCTCACTACAAGTAAGCGCAGAATTTAATATCGAGGGCAACCCATTTACCGGCAAATATATGGATGTTGTCTGCGAGGTCAAGCCTGACCAGGCGACGTTAGTGCCGGATACGCCGGAGGCACAAACCTCGGACCACGGGTGGGATATAAAGGCTAACAGAAAACGCTTAATGCCGGTAATAAAACGATTGAAAGATTCAGGATATTCGCGTAAGCCTGTTTATGAACCCGGATGTAACAGGGATACGAATGGCCAAAGAAGTCGGTGCTGACAGGGTTGAGCTTTATACTGAGCCTTATGCGAGCGCCTTTCGGACAAATGAAAACCTCGAAGCCAGGTTAAAAGAATATGCGGACGCGGCGAAGGTTGCCCAGGATGTCGGGCTGGGGGTCAACGCCGGGCACGATTTGAACTTGCAAAATCTGGGAAAGTTTTGTAGTAACGTTCGTGGAATACTTGAGGTTTCCATCGGCCATGCCCTCATAGCCGAGGCCCTCGAAATGGGACTTTATAATACGGTGAAAGAATATTTGAAAGTGCTGAGCAAGAGCGCAAGTGAAAAAAGTCATATAGGAGAATGAGATGTTTACAGGGGCAATGGTGGCGTTGATTACGCCATTTCACGAGGGCGAAGTTGATTTTAAGACTCTCGATGAGCTGGTAGATTTCCAACTGGAAAACGGGATAGACGCGATAGCGCCTGTCGGTACGACGGGTGAGTGTCCGACACTGAGCCACGACGAGCACAAGAAGGTCATCGAACGTGTCGTCAGGGCGGTCGGCGGGAGAGTGCCGGTGATTGCGGGGGCGGGGTCGAACTCGACCGCAGAAGCGATTGACCTGACGTCATTTTCAAAAAAGGTCGGCGCCGACGCCACTTTGCAGGTCGGCCCATACTACAATAAGCCGACACAAGAGGGTTTTTATCAGCATTTCAAGACGATAGCTGAAGAGGTTGATTTGCCGATGGTTCTTTATAACATTCCGGGCCGATGCGGGGCCGGTTTGACCGTAGATACTATCGTGCGATTGGCTGAGGTTGAAAATATCGTCGGTATCAAAGAGGCCAGCGGCAGCCTCGATATGGCAAGTGAAATCGCGGTACGCTGTGACTTAACCATCCTCTCAGGTGATGATTCGCTTACGCTGCCTATCGCTTCGGTCGGCGGCAAAGGGGTGGTCAGCGTAGTTGCAAATATCGTCCCCGCTGACGTAAAAGCGATGACCGATTTGATTCTCGAAGGCGATTTTACTTCAGCCCGCCAGTGGCACAACAAGCTCTTTACGCTGTGCAGGAATCTGCTTGGGCTGGCGACCAATCCGATACCAATCAAGGCGGCAATGGCGATGCTGAATATGGCTTCGGAAGAGGTGCGGCTGCCTATGACGCCTTTAGATGAGGATAAAAAGACCAAGCTCAGACAGACATTACAAGAATATGGTCTGCTGGATTAAACCCTTCTACATTTTATCTTTGCTGTGTCTCGCTGTAGATTCGCAGGATAGAAGAAACCATAGCGGTTACGGTGTGATTTTCTTTTAGATACTGCTGAGCGCCGGCGGCCAAACTGCGAGCGAACTGGGGTTTGTCGAGAAGCTGCTGAATAGTTTTTTTGAGGCTAAGCTCATCATTGGGGTCAAAGACGGCGGCGGTCCGGCCGTCGATAACAAAATCATCGACGCCGCCTTTACAGGCAACAACAGCTGTGCCGAGACTCATCGCTTCAAGCAATAAGAGATTGAAATCATTGCTCGGAGCAGGTTGTATGAAGATGTCAGCGGCGGTGAGGAGTACCCGCCAGGGCTTCAATTCGGGGATGATAATGACGGTTTGAGAGAGCCCGAGTTTGGTGATTGATTTGCGCAAAGCGGTTTCTGTATGGCCGGTGGCCGTTATAAACAGCATAAACTGATAACCTTCATCCACCAGATGTTTTACTGCCGAAAGAAGATTCTCGAACTGAGCTTCGTTTCCGGGATGAGCGACTGCAATCATACTCGGAAGCTGAGCAGTATCACTGAAACAGCCGGCCGATTCTTCAACAAAAGTGCCTGCGTTTATCTGCTCAAGCCGGTCTGCAAACTTAGGGTAGGCGGCGGCAATACCGGCTGCGATGCTCCCGGCGGGTGTGATGATTCTCAGGCAGTATTTTGATGAAACGGGCAGTTGCCGCCATTTGTGCCAGATGGAATTAACCGTCAGTATGTACGGCAGGTCAAGCAGGCTCGATAATTGCTTAGTAAACAAACTTTTGCTTTCGCAGAGGCAGTGAAGAACAGTAGGCTTAAAAGGGGCGAGGTATTGGGCCAGCTTTTTTATGTTTAGCCATGTTATAAACGGCAAGTCAACAGCCGGCTGTTTGATGACTTCGACAGCACCGTGTGCTATTGAATCGACGTCATAATCGGAGGGACATACCAAAGCTGCGGAGATTGATTCATTGGCTAAACCAACCATCAGACGTTCCAGCAGCGGAGAATACAGTGAGACAGTGCGTTTCGAGATAATCAAGGCGGGTCTGACCGATTTTCGCTCGGCTGTCTGGCGTTGATTCATCAGGTTACCTCAGAAGCTGTTACGGATTTATAAACGGCTCGGGATAAACTGAGGTAATATATTACCGCGGAAGCGGCGAATTGGCTATTGTAAAAATTGAAGGCTGCAGTAAAATTTATTTTCGTTAAATTTTCGGTAAACAGGAGAATTATATGAAGATAAAATTTTTATCCTTTCTATCGGCTCTTGCCGTCATTTTCTTTTTTTGGAGTTCGGTATCAGCCGAGGTGAGCCTGGAATATTCAGGCGCACAGAAGTACATTTCATTTAAGATTACAAATGAGTATTTGAAAGAACCTTTAATAATTACAGGGAAAGAATCGGATACTATTTTCTATAGAACCGCTTATGGCTGCATGTATCTTATGGGGGAACCATTCTGGACAGAGAAGGTCGAGGGCGGTTTCCATGGAAGATGGAGAAATAATGAAGGACGCATTGTTGATGTATTGATAAAACCCGAAGGCAGCAATTTCCATATAAGATTCAGTGCCAAGCCCAACTCGGATGTTCGCGAGTGGGGCTTTTCGCTTAAGGCATCGGCGGATGAATATTTCACGGGGTGCTTTGAGAGAACTGTTGATGGTGAGCAGCAATTGTCATGGAAAAAGGGCATTAAAGCAGCCCTTAATCTGAGGGGAGAAAGTGTAGGGATGTCCATTCGCCCAACGCTTTCACTTTATTGTCCATTTTATCTTTCATCGAGGGGATACGGATTATTTACAGAAGGTACGTGGCCTGGATTTTATGATTTCTGTAAATCAGATAAAAATCTAGTGAAGATTTTTTTCGAGGGGCCGTCGCTTGAACTTATACTTTATACAAGCCGACGTCCATTAGATATTGTAAGTGCCCACAGTCTTTATGTCGGGCCTGCAATCCTGCCGCCCAAGTGGGTGTTCTCGTGCTGGAGATGGCGTGATAACCACAATAACAAAAAAACCTATTACGATGGGACTAAAGTGAATGCGCCGTACTGCAGCCAGGTTGTTGAAGATATATTAATGATGGAGGCTTTTGATATTCCGTGCGGCGTTTACTGGGTGGACCGGCCGTGGGCAATTGGAGATTATGGCTATGATGACTTTGAGTGGGACAGAAACAGGCTGCCTAATCCGGAGAGGATGATTAAATGGCTTGAGAAAAAGAACATTAAATTTCTGCTCTGGATTGCGCCATGGGTAAGCGGAAACATGGCAAAAGCTGCGGTGGAACAAGGATACAATGTCAAAGGCCAAGAGCTTAATTTCCCGCAACGTCCATTAGTAGATTTCACAAATCCTCAGGCGAAACAGTGGTGGCAGAATGAGGGCATCAGGAAAGTTCTGGATGTCGGCGTTGCGGGATTTAAGCTGGACCGCTCCGAAGAAGAGACGCCTTCGTCCCTTGATACGCTTGTATATGATGGAATGTCCACGTTTCAGACACGTAATGACTATCCGCACCAATATGTAAAATCGGCGTGGGAGGTCTGTAAAAAAGTGCGGGGTGATGATTTTGTTCTGATGCCGCGTGCCGGCTACACAGGCAGCAGCCGGTACGGCGTTTTCTGGGGCGGCGATATCGGCTCTTCTCCGGAAGGGCTGCGTGCAGCCATTATCGCCCAGCATCGCAGCGCTATAATCGGCTTTCCCATCTGGGGCTCCGACACCGGCGGCTACTGGCAAGGCGCTCTCGACCGTGAGGTTTGTGCCCGCTGGCTGGCGTTTAGCTGCTTCTGCCCGATTATGGAGGTCGGTCCAACCGAAGACCGCGGCCTGTGGGATATGAACAGCGTGCCTCACTACGACGCTGAGCTAATCGCCGTCTGGCGACTTTACGCCAAACTACACACCAGACTGATAGACTACAGCTACAACTGCGCCAAGAATGCACACGACAGCGGTGTTCCGATTGCGCGGCCATTGTTCTTAGTCTACCCTGAACAGAAACAGGCGCGGGAGGATTGGCAGACATTCCTCTATGGGCCGGATATTCTGGTTTGCCCCATCTGGAAAAAGGCAACCAAAAAATACAGCCTGTATCTACCTGCATCCGAAGAATGGGTCGATGCGTGGGACATAAATAAGATTTACAAGGGCGGGCAAAAAATCACCGTCGATACTCCATTGTACAAAATTCCCATTTTCATTCGAAAGGGCGCAGAGGTTATAAAAGTCTTTGGAGACCTTCAGAAGCTATATGACGAATCTCTTGTCATCGTAAAAAATAAACCCAACCTGAAAGAATTGGAAAAGACAGTCGAATAGAAACGGAAAATGCTTGTCTGGACGGGTGGATGGGGGTATACTAACCGCCTTATTTTCAAGCATCGAATGTATATTGAATTTAGGAAACAGCGATGAACATAGATGAGCTTTGTATTCAGACCATACGGTTTCTGGCGGCCGACGGCGTGCAAAAGGCCAAAAGCGGCCATCCGGGTATGCCGATGGGTATGGCCCCTGCCGCGTATCTGCTTTGGACCAGGATAATGAGACACAATCCGGCCAATCCCAGGTGGGAAACCAGAGACAGATTCGTCCTCAGCGCCGGACACGGAAGTATGCTGCTGTATTCACTGCTATACCTGTGTGGATACGGTATGACACTTGACGACCTTAAAAGTTTCCGCCAGCTTAACAGCAAGACGCCCGGCCATCCCGAATATCACCCTGAACGCGGCATCGAGGTTACAACGGGGCCGCTCGGCCAGGGCATCTCCAACGCCGTCGGTATGGCCATCGCACAAAAACACCTAGCTGACCACTTTAATCGCGATGGTTTTCCAATCATCGACTACAAAATTTTCGTCATAGCCAGTGACGGCGATTTGGAAGAAGGAGTTTCTGCTGAGGCAAGCTCATTGGCAGGACATCTCGGACTCGATAACCTCATTGTCATTTACGACGACAACCACATAAGCATCGACGGCGATACAAAACTATCGTTTACTGAAGACGTTGCGATGCGATACAGGGCCTACCACTGGAACGTCATCACAATTGACGGCGACGGCACAGACCTTGCGGCAATCGAAAAGGCACTCAAAAAAGCAAAACGTTACAAAGGTAAACCATCCATCATAAAGCTCCGCTCGCACATCGCCTACGGCTGCCCCAATATGCAGGACACCGCCGCCGCTCACGGTGCACCGCTGGGCGAAGAGGAAGTTAAACTTACAAAACAGAAATTCGGCTGGGACCCCGAAAAGACTTTTTATGTACCCGAAGAGGTGGCCAAATGTATGCTGCAGGTGCGCGAGGCTGGAATCAAGGCCGAGAAAAGCTGGCAGAGTAAATTCAAAAAGTACGCTCAAAATTATCCTGAACTGGCTAAGGAATTCACCGATGCCGCCGAGGGCAAACTTGGCATCAATGTCGATGAATTGCTGCCGAAGTTTTCGATGGATAAACCAATCGCCACGCGTCAGGCATCCGGCTCTGTACTAAACGCTGTTATGCCGAAGCTGCCTCTGATTATGGGCGGCTCTGCTGATTTGACCCCATCCAACAATACGCGATTCGAAGGCGTTGTTGACTTCCAGAGAGACCAGTGGCACGGCCGATATATCCGCTACGGAGTTCGTGAGCACGCTATGTGCGCAATTATGAACGGTATAAGCGTCAGCGGCTTGTGCCGTGCATACGGAGGGACATTCTTTGTGTTCAGCGATTACGCGAGGGCCGCGATACGCCTTGCTGCGATGGGCGGCTATCCGACCATATTTGTCTTCACGCATGACAGTATCGGGCTGGGCGAAGATGGGCCGACGCATCAGCCCATCGAGCATATACCCGCCCTTCGGGCGATGCCGAATATCATTGTCATTCGCCCCGCCGATGCGAACGAAACGGTGCAGGCGTGGAAGTTTACGCTCGAATATCGCAAAGGGCCGGTGGCGCTACTGCTTACCCGACAGGGTCTGCCGGTTCTTGACCAGACCAAATACGCACCGGCAACCAATCTTGTAAAGGGCGCTTATGCAGTCAAGCCGGCCAGCAATCCCGCCCTGCTGCTATTATCGAGCGGCTCGGAGGTTGCCGTGGCGCTTTCCGCGGCAGAGAAGCTCGAAGCTGAGGGCATAAAGACCCAGGTGGTCTCAATGCCGTCGTGGGAATTGTTTGAAAAGCAGCCTCAGCAGTATAAGGATTCGGTGCTCCCGCCGCACGTCAAGGCCCGCGTCGGCATCGAGGCTGCAGTTGGGTTCGGCTGGGAAAAGTGGCTGGGTGAAAAGGGTATCTTTATCGGCATCAGCGAGTTCGGCGTTTCAGCGCCGTATAAAGACGCCTTTACCCATTTCGGCATTACCGTTGAAAAGACAATAGAGGCGGCCAAAAAAGTCCTAAGTCGATAAACCACAGATTGACACTGATTCAGCTTTACCTAAGGGGACTGCTGTTCGATGCGACTAATAGAAGTATTTGCTATCCATAGTCTAAGTGGGTTTGTTTCTTAAACCAGTCGTGATTCTGCTCCGAGAAGTCGATGAATCTAAGAGTATTCTTGTAGTATTTCGAGGATTTCGGTTTAGTATCCATTGCCGAAATTAATGGCCGAACATCGGTTTTGCGGCTTTCTCTCCATCTCCTAGGCCAATCAACAACTATGCCTGTAGCATATTTACTCTTTGTATTTTTGTAATGACTCTTATACGGCAAAACCGTATTAAGATAGAACCCTTTATTAAAATCGGGCTTTGCAAACGAACGACCAAATGAGACTCCTATCCAGTTCTGCAATTCTTCTGTGTGTTTTGCTTCAAACATCAGCTCTCCGAGGTACTTATCAGATTGGCTATCGAGTATCGCTTCTCCACACGAGATAGTTCCTCTAAATGGTAGCCGAAGTTCAATACCGTAACATATCGTTTCTGCAATCAGGTGGGTGAAACTTGGCAAAGACATCTTGTTATGTTGTGTCCAGAAAAGAATACTGTCGCTAAAATAAGCATTACCGATTACCAACCATCCCACACCCACATGCCCATCGGGCAAGGGAATGATGTCAATCCCTCCTTCCTGTTCTTTTACATACTTGGCCAATTTCTCGTAGCATTTAGCCATTTCCTTCAAGCCCATAGACTTGAAGAGGCTCTCAAAACCAAGTACATCAAGAAAACATAAGAGCTTCAGTTCCTCCATGCTCTTCCCTTATTATGGCCAACTATTATATGGTTTCAGTATAATGAAAAACTCAACACTGCGGTGTTGGGGATATGTTCTCTTAATCATAGGTACAAGGGTAATTCGGTAGTTTTTCAAGGGAGGACATTACTATCGTTCATCAAATTCAAGTCGTTCCCCTTCGTTTCTTACGTGTTACCTCTGTGCCCGCGGGTTTTTCTTTGCGCCTTTGAGTATTTTCAAGAGTTTCGACCCGAACGGTCAAATCTTGAATGTTTGCCCTTAGTTGCCGCAGGTCTCCATCTATATCTTCCACGGCAGAAGCTACTAATCCGCTCATAAGACCGAAAGAACTATGAACATCATCAAATAATCCAGACTCGTGCTCCTCAACCAAATGCCCCTTTTCGTCAAAGTGTCGCGTTTCAATGTTGTGAAAGTTACGTTGACCTCTACCCCCTTGTAAGTAACTCCAACATTTCAAGACGAGTGGTATCAATCCTATGATCGAAGCTATAGAACCCGCGACATACAGAATTTCTAGACCGGTCTCGTGACTTACGATGATTATTTGATTTTTCCCATGTTGCAGCAAGTACCCTTTACCTTGCAGATTTCCATCGGCTTGTGATTTAAGAATATGTGCTTCTCGTTCAAGCATATCCATAAGTAGGTCATACTCACGATAGGAGCCAACAGAATCTCGTACTTTCAGTGACCAGATTTTGTTGGGGCTGACGTTGAGGATCTTGGCCGCACTTTGGAATTTAGCCTTAAATGTGCTTTCTCTGTAATCCATGCATGTACTCCTATACCGAACCTTATACTGAAAGACACAGATAGCGTTTACCCTCGCCATCTTGTGATTGTTTTCTAAATTCTAATCACTGCTGTCTGGTTTTCAAGACCTAAAAAATACAATTTTTGTCTGCAAAAACGTTGAAACTATCCGCGTAACCTTACGTAATCCACCTGTAGTGGGCAAAGCCGCGTCTAAATCTCTGTGCTCTTTCCTCCCTCCGCGGTTGCCCTAAAGGCTGGTTTTGTGTTAGAATAGGGGTAGTGGAACTTGGGCGGGACAAGATAGTTCGTGAGATAATCTCCCGGCTAAAAGACGCAAGAGGTAATGAGGGGGCGGTCAAGGTCGAGGGGACATGGGGGTCTTTTGCGCCGCTATTGGCATCTTACATATCAAAAGAGCTTAGTCGGCCAATTCTGTACATCCGTCCGCATATCGACGATGCTGACAAGGCGGCTGATGATTTGCATACCTTCGGGGCTGAAGACGTGGATTCGACAGGCTCACCACAGGTGAATCTTTGCTGCGTGGGAGGGAGAGGAGGATTTGGCAGACGCCACCGATGAGACAAGGGCGGAAAGACTAGAATCGTCGCTCGTCATCTCGTCGCTCGTCGCTCGTGATTCGAGGGCGAAAACGCCAGTCATTATTGCGGCGTCTGTGCAGGCGCTCTGTCAGCCGATACCAAAACCAGAGGCGCTGGAGGCAAGTAATCTTATCGCTGGAGGTTGGGAGGAAACTTTCGCCGGAAGAGGCTGTTCGGTGGCTGATAGACAACGGTTTCGAGCGCACGGACGGAGTTGATTTGCCGGGACAGTTTGCACATCGAGGCGGAATCGTCGATATATACGCGCCATTGGTCACGGAAGAAAACTTCCCGAGGCAAGCGCTGGGGGCTAACCGAACGGCGGCGGCGATTCGAATAGAATTTTTCGGCGACACGATAGAAAGTATCGGCAGGTGGATTTGGATACGCAGCGCTCAAGCCAGCAAATGAAAAGCGTCGGTATAATTTCGGCGGTTTGCGGGGCTGGGCTGGAAGAGAGAGAGCTTTTCGTAAATATTCTGCCGAAAGATACCATAATCATTCTCGAAGAGCCTATTGAGGTCGAAGAGGTTGCAAATGTCTATTTGAACAGAGTCGAGAATCCGGAGAGGCTATACAGATGGGCGGATATTTACGCGGCGATGGATAATTTTGCGCAGCTGCATATATGCAGATTCGCTACGGCGACGCCGGGTGAATTTCTCAAGGTTGATGTCAAAAGTGTGCAGCGGTTTCAGCATAAGGCCATGTCTCTTATGGGCGGGACACAAAGAAATCTTAGAGCAATTAGTTCAGGAGGCGAAGGAAGGTAAAAAGGTTTTGCTTTACTGCGAAGCGTCGGCGGAGATTAAACGTGTCGGTGAGATTATCACTGAGATTGCGGGGGAAATTCCAGCTGGTTTTGAGCTGCTATCGGGTTTTGTCAATCAGGGTTTTGTCATCGGCTCGCTTGAAGACGATTGTGATAAGCCATCATGAGCTTTTCGGCCAATTCGCGATTCGACGAAGGCAGCGGCCGGTACGAGCCGGTGTGCCGATAGATACGCTTTCAGATTTGCAGGTCGGCGATTATGTTGTGCACCTGTCTTATGGCATCGGGAAATTTTTGGGCATAAAGACAATCGCAGAGGCCGGCGGCCCAAGCGAATATCTTTCAATCGAATATGCCAACGGCGTGAAGATTCAGGTTTCGGTGCAGAATATTGCGCTGGTGCAAAAGTTCATAGGCACGAGTCCGAAACGGCCGAAGCTAAGCAAAATCGGCTCCAAAAGATGGCAAAAGCAGAAAGAAAAGGTCGCCAAATCTGTTCAGGACCTTGCCGGTGAGCTGCTTGAGGTGCAGGCGAAGCGGCGAATGCTGGCTGGGATTGCGTTCGGGGCGGACTCAGCCTGGCAGGCGGAGTTTGAAGAATCCTTTGCATATCAGGAGACGCCCGACCAGACTACGGCGGCGGAACAAATCAAAGCAGATATGGCTGAGGCTGTCGCGATGGACAGATTGCTTTGCGGCGACGTCGGCTACGGCAAGACTGAGCTTGCGATGCGGGCGGCGTTCAAGGCGGTTGAAAATGGAAAACAGGTTGCTATCTTAGTGCCGACGACGGTATTAAGTGTGCAGCACGGCAGGACTTTCACCGAGCGGTTTGCGGATTTTCCGGTTTGCGTTGAGGTCCTGAACAGGTTCAAGACCACCAGCCAGGCGAGGGACATCATCGACCGGACAAGAGCAGGCAAAGTCGATATACTGATAGGGACACATCGGCTTTTAAGCGGGGATGTGGGATTTCGCGATTTGGGGCTTTTGATAATCGACGAGGAGCAGCGGTTCGGCGTCGAACACAAAGAGAAACTAAAAAAGCTGAAGGTAAACGTTGATGTTCTTACGATGACGGCGACGCCGATTCCACGGACGCTGCATATGTCACTATTGGGCCTGCGTGATATAAGCTCGTTAGGCACGCCGCCATTAGACAGGCGAAGCATAGTTACGAGCGTTACGGCCTACAACAATGAGCTTGTAAGAAAAGCGATTATTCGCGAGCTGAACCGGCAGGGACAGGTGTTCTTCGTACACAACAGAGTAAGGACGATTGATAAAAAGGCGTGGGAGATTCAAAAATTAGTCGGCGACGCGAAGGTTGCCGTTGCACACGGCCAGATGGCCAAGAGCGAACTCGAAAAGGCAATGATAGATTTTGTATTGGGTGAAACGGACGTGCTCGTATGCACGACGATTATCGAATCGGGGCTGGATATTCCCAATGCGAATACGATTTTTATAAACGATGCGGACAGATTCGGACTGGCGGAGCTGCATCAGCTTCGCGGCAGGGTCGGCAGATATAAACATCGGGCATACGCATATATGCTGCTGCCTGCTTCGAGGCCTATTACGCCCGTGGCGGCAAGACGGCTGAAGGCCATCGAAGAGTATTCGCATCTTGGGGCGGGATTCAGAATTGCGCTGAGAGATTTGGAGATTCGCGGGGCAGGCAATATACTCGGAGTCTGAGCAATCCGGGCATATTCAAACAGTGGGTTATCAGATGTATTGCGAATTGCTGGCCGACGCTGTTAAAAGATTAAAGCAGGAGCCGGTCGAGCCGATACCGACCGCCGTCATTGATTTAGGTTTTGCCGCGTATATACCGAAAAATTACATTCCGGCCGACAGGAGCCGGATGGAGGTTTACCGCAAGATTGCTGTGGCAAAGAACAGCGATGACCTTAAGCAAATCGAAAGCGAATTGGCGGATGTTTACGGAGCGGTGCCCGATGAGGTCAAATTGCTGCTGGAAATTGCTGAGCTTCGCATCGCGGCCGGCAGGCTCAATGTAAAAAGTATTGTTACATCGAATAATAATCTGATATTCTCATTTGCCAAAGACGCCAATATCAATATCAATAAGCTATTTGCAAAAACAGCAGGCAAGGTCGATATGGTCGAGCCGACAACGGTTTACCTGCGGCTTTCGAAGAATTACTTTGAGCCGAACACGTTGATGACACTGTTGCGAAAGATTCTAATAAAGTAAATGAGTGAATGAGTAGATGGGTAGATGAGGAAAGGGGAAAGTGATGGGTGATAAAGAAAGCAAACCGGAAAAAGGTATAAGGCCGACAAGCTGGGTTCTGTTGGCGATTTTGGGTTGTGTGATAGCACTTGGCATTTTGATACTGTTTTTAGCCAACCAACAACGTAAAGAGGTCGACAAGTCAGACATTAGAACGGCCGAGAAAAGATTGTTGGCATTTCGGAAGGCAAAGAAATGGCGAAATTGAAGATTGGAGATAAGGCGCCGGGGTTTGAGTTATTAGATCAGGACTTGAAAACGGTCAAGTTTTCTGATTTTGCGGGCAAGAAGGTGCTTGTTTATTTTTATCCTAAGGCCGGTACGCCCGGATGTACTGCGCAGGCATGCAGTGTGCGGGATTCTGCCGAGCCGCTCAAAAATGCGGGCGTCGTGGCTCTGGGTATAAGCCCGGACAAGCCGGACACCCAGAAGAAATTTGATGAAGAACACAATTTGGGCTTTCGACTCCTCAGCGACCCAGACCATAAGACAGCCGGGGCCTATGGTGTCTGGGGTGAAAAGCTGGTCTCCGGCAAAAAAACTATGGGGATAATCCGCTCGTCATTTCTGATAGATGAGGAGGGCAAAATCATCGGTGACTGGTATGATGTCAGCCCCGCTGATACGGTACCAAAAGCGCTGGAAGCACTCGGAAAATAGCAGCTATAAAGAAAAAGAAGTAGAAAAGTTATGCCGTACAGGCTGAAAAGGCTGGGTTAAAAATATTCGAGGTCGAGGCTGTGAGGGAGTTTTTCGAGGGGGCAGCCGTCGCATTTGGGCGTGGGTCTGCAAAATTCTTTGCCGAGCTTTACGAGCAAGGCGTGGAATTCGTTGAAAAGCTGAACGTCGGCTGGGAGATTCGCCTGAAATAACTGCTGCAGCCCGTCGTAATCAACTGATGGCTCG
>CAVXEF010000031.1:0-53046 GCA_963760535.1 uncultured Phycisphaerales bacterium | reverse complement strand
TTTTAAGGAAAATCGTTAACGATCGATGAAGGAACCTTACAGGGTCGAGGAAAAGAAAACGATCGGCCTTAGGAATCGCTGAACAATTCGACTGGGCACTTCCTGATGTGATAGTTTACCCCACGAAAAGATGAAACAGGAATTGTAGGGATGTGAAAGACGTTAGATGAACTCTAAAAAATCAGGCTTGATCTCCATCAAACGGCCACATATGGTTGTTCCGTGGAATCCACAACTTGCGCACCGGGTCGTGAAAGCACTCAAGGAAGGCAAAGATAGTTGCGAATTTTGGATTAATCCGGCGACGATTGCAGGACTGGATTTCGTGTCCCTAAACCCTTTGGCAATACCTGATCATCAGAATTATCACCGAAAACAATGGAACGGCCGTAGCCGTGTCGGACGAGGATATGGTGCGCACAATGAAGGATATTGCGAAACGGGAAGGTATCTGGGTGTGCCCGGAGGGAGCCGCAACCTACGCCTGTCTGCCTCTCAACTTAGAGAGAGTGGTTACATTGACACGGACGAAGAAGAAGTTCTACTATACAACACGGGTTCAGGCATTCTCTACCCGAATCTCATTTTAAAGTGACTTACCGCATTGGATGAATGAAGCCTTATGCTGCCGAGTATTTTCCTGAAGCTCGTTGGCGCTTCCCTGCTTGTCTTTGGTGTCTACGACACTAACGTCTACTGGTACACATAGACCAGGGGAGATGGGACCTTCGACTTCTTCGGCAGACAGCTGCGAGCAAATCATTTCTTCGATCGTGGACACGGGGTTTAGTGCAGTTTTCATATTCTATTATGCAGTGGGTTCTGTCTTGCTGGTCTTTGGTTAGCCTATGCTCAGCTTGTGTTGGGCGTTTTCTTTACGTAGTTTTCGGATAGCGTCAGCAATGGTACTCGCCTGCGGGCAGTAGAAGCGATATTCAGTGCTTGTGCGTGGCGAGAGCTATGGCTGGGAGTAGTCGAAAAAATTCACCTGGCAGTTGCCGTCGAAGTCGGATAAAAGAGTACTCGCACAGTTGTATCTCAGAGTTGTTGCCGACGCCTCGTTGGAATCCGCGGTCCTATTGTGGTTAAGGCTCATGTCACATGCCTTGACCTTGTAGGTGTAGGTCGTGTTGTTGACCAGGCTGGTATCCGTATATGTATTGCTGTCCTGCCAGCCCGAATCGTGATTCGGGTCTGTAATGTTCGTAAAGTAATATTCAACGCCGGAGTCATCGGTTGCTGTAGTTGCGGCCATTGTGATAGTATTGGCGTCGACAGCGTTGGGTTCGACCGCCCACGTCATTGGGTTCGGACTTGGCGGCGTGGGGTCTGATATCTCGGAAGTAGTAGTGAAGCTCCACACTGTGCCCGTCGTTATCCCTGCTGAGTTTTTCTCATCAACCCGCCAGTAATAAGTCGTGTCCGCATAAATTACATCCATCACAAGGTACGATGTGTCCGTTTGTTCTGCGGCAAACGGCGGCGGGTCAACCGTCCCGAAGTATATCCTGTGTGACGTAGCTCCTGCACCGGCCGACCATGACAGCAGCGATGAAGTAACATCTGTTGCCCCGTCTGTCGGCTGAGGCTGCCACGAAGTACTGGGAGGCTCGCTATCCACTTTGGGATTCCACGAGCCGAAGACGTTATTCACATCCCTCCACCACACTGCATTGGCATCATCGAGCTGTTTTGAGCCGGGATTAAGCCTCTGGCTTACGTCAATGAGAGTGCCGTTTGGCTCCACCGATTTGTACTCCCACCATCTTCGATTAGTTAAATCATCAGGTGTTGACGGTCTCCATCCCGCCGGTATGATAAGTGTGCTCGGCATAATACAGTTTATAAATGCAGCTTGAGCATAGGGAGCTGAAGGGACGCCGGAAGAAAGGGTCATTCGCCCAAGATCACAGTTCGTAAGTCCTGTCGGGCATGTAAGATTGCAGTCAACAAAGAAAAGGCCGTTGGTGCCGTTTGCTGTTCTTGACTGTGTTACGTGTGATTGTGTGCTCAATGAGCGCATCTCGCATTTGTCAAAGTACACCGTTCCATATCCCCAGATATAGTCCGTATCTCCTTCGATGTAACAATCTTTCAGGTACATCTGCCCGTTAAGGCACAGCGTATCCTGGTAGCTCATATATTTGCAGTTTTTGACAATGCTCTGCTGCCCCGAATGTTTTATCGTCTCCGCCTGGGCGTTGCTTCCACCCTTTGGCTTCAGGTTGTGATACGTCATATTATACATTCTGAACCCGTTGGCGTAACATCTTATCATCATTCGGTTGTCGCTGCCGGAGTTGAAGTTTTCGCAGTTGTACACCGCCATAATCGTTGTGTCTCGGTCCTCACCAAGCCATGTTACGTTGATTTTGTTGCTGGGCATATGGACCATCTCTCTGTAGATGCCTTTCTTCACTCTTATAAGCGTCCGGCACGGGTCGCTATTGGCTGCTGCATCTGTGGCGCCCTGCAGTGTGCAGAAATCTCCGCTTCCATCGAGCGCTACTATGTAGTCGTGGTCTGCCGCCGGCGCAGCCGCCTTGGTCGTAAACTGCCACGTCACATTGTCATTTATATCAGGCGAAGTGTTGCCGTCAGCATCCGTGCAGAAACCCGCCGTCATCTTTACATAATATGCCGTGTTGTACTCCAGACGCGTCGATGGGTATATCTCCACTGTGTTGCCGCTGACGGCGAAAGGCTCATAGTTCAACGTCTTTCCGTTAAGGGTGATTTTATATGAAGACGGCCAGCCGGCTGCCACATGCCCGTAAGAATCGCTTGGCAGCGTATACAGGGTAAGCTGATAGACTACTGAATTGTCCGATACCTTGCATATCTGCAGATACATGTTGCTGTCGGTAGCCACTATTGGTGTTGTGGCAAAGGTTATCCACAGTTTTGTGTCTGCGCATACCTCAACTGTGTTATTTGCAGGGGAAAGGCTGCTTACCGTCATATCAGCGGCCTTGGCACTTGAGCCCCCCGTGAATCCGAATGTGACTAACAAAATAATAGAACAAATACACCGCCCCCCAGACCACTTACATATAACCATCCTCCATCCTTTCTAAAAAACGAAGTAGCCGTAAACAGTTAGTAAATTATTATATCAGAATGGCTGTTACAGTTCAAGCAAAATTGTGTGCTGAAACCAGCGGGATTATCAGATTCTCAGAACACCGGCAGCGCGAAGTTTTGAATGCTTTATCGAGATAAGGACATCATTGGCCTCGGACAGGGCAAATTCCTCAACGGTCGGCACAATCGGAATTTCAGCGGCCAGCGGCAGGAACTCCTCAGCGTCTCGCCGGGTAACATTGGCGACGCTCTTTATCTCTTTTTCAAGCCAGAGATACGCGGCATAATCCAGTTTCGGTATCGGCGATTCCTTTCGAATTGCGTTTATAACTAATCGTCCGCCTTTTTCCAGAACCGCCAGCGCGTCGCGAACGCAGTCACCAGCCGGCGTAAAGTCCATCACCCTGTCTAACTTGGCGGGGGGTGGTCGCCGGAGCGGCCCGTCCAAACCGCACCCAGACTTTTTGCCAGTTCCGCGTGCTCGTCTGTTTTGGTAAAGACAAAGACCGGACTATTCGGAAATTTGTGCCTGATTACCTGAATCAGGATGTGCGCACAGGCCCCGAAGCCGAACAGGCCGACTCTCTGACCATCAGTTATCTCTGCGAGCCGCAGCGTCCGGTAGCCGATTACTCCTGCGCACAGAAGCGGCGCCGCCTGCGCATCGGAGAACCTTTCAGGTATCCTGTATGCGTAATCTTCTGCGATGACCATATATTCCGCGTAGCCGCCGTCGGCGTCTTTGCCTGTCCATTTGGCACTGCTGCAAAGATTTTCTCTACCTGTTTTGCAGAAATCGCATTCGCCGCACGCCCAATAAAGCCACGTAATCCCGACCCGTTCACCACCGCTGAATTTTCTTACCGCTTTTCCCACCTCCGCAATGGTACCAACCACCTGATGGCCGAGGACTATCGGAAGTTTCGTCGGCCTTAATCTGCCTTCGACTTCGTCCAAATCCGTATGACACGCTCCGCAAACTGAGACCTTGACCAAAATCTCTTTTTTCGCCGGCTTCGGAATCGGCAAATCAGCCGGCCTCAGCGGCCTTTCTTCAACGGGACAGCTTCTATCTAAAACCATTGCCTTCATCAGCCAATCTCCTGTTTCAACTGTCTCTCGAAGACTGTGTAACTATCCTGACCATACAGACAAAACACAACCTTTTCGATATTTGTCCGGCCTTTGAGGTACTCGATAGTCGTTCGCAGCATTATTCTCGCGCATCTTTCGATGGGAAAGCCGAAAATCCCTGTGCTGATTGCCGGAAACGAAATGCTTTTGATATTGCTGTCGTCGGCTAACTTCAATGAATTCAACGTTGCATTTTTCAGCTTTTCATCTTCGTTTCCTTCTCCCATCTGCGGCCCGACGGCGTGGATTACATATTTCGCCTTTAGGTTGCCGCCGGTGGTTTTTACGGCTCCGCCCACGAATGTCCCTCCTATCTTGTCGCACTCCTGCTGGATTTTTGGTCCGCCTTTTCTTCTGATTGCACCGGCCACGCCGCCGCCCAGAATCAACTTAGCATTGGCGGCGTTGACAATCGCCTCGGTCTGCATCTCGGTAATATCACCTTCAACCAATTCCAGAACCGAATTACCAATCTTCACTTTCATAGCAATCGACCTTTCGCAGCTTTTTTACCGGCTGAGTTCTCCGAAAAGCGTTAATGCGCTTGTCTTTGTAATTCTCACCTTTGCGAATTGACCAGCGAGGGACTGTGGCCCATTAAAGACCACTATGTAATCGGTCGCCGTTCTGCCGACTAACTGTGGTTTATTTTCGCTGCCGGGGAGTTTAGATGGGATTTTTTGCTTGGCCCTTCGACAAGCACCTTGATAGTTTCATTCAAAAACTGTCTGCTCAGCTCCTCGCTTATTTCGTTCTGCACACTCAGCAACTCAATATTTCGCTTTTTCTTTATCTCCGCGGGGACATTATCTTCCAGCTTTTTGTCAGCGTTTGTACCCGGCCGAGGTGAGTATTTGAAGATAAAGCAGTTTTTATATCGTGCCTTTTTAAGCAAATCCACCGTTGCCTGAAAATCTTCTTCCGTTTCATTCGGAAACCCGACAATAAAATCGCCGGCAATCGCAACACCCGGCACAACAGCCCTGGCCCTATCGAGAAGCTCCAGATACTCATTACAACTGTATCCGCGGTTCATCGCGTGCAGTATTTTGTCCGAGCCGCTCTGTGCCGGCAGATGCAGATACGGACAGACCTTCGGCAGAGTTGCCATTGCCTGCAAAATTTCATCGAAAAATTCCTTTGACGGGTAACTTGTAACAAACCGAATCCATTCAATTGGTTCTATGTCACTTGCCATCGAAAGCAGGTCTGCCAGGCAGCAGGTTTTTTCGCCCGCGGTATATTTATACGCATTTACCCGCTGACCCAGCAGTGTAACCTGCTTAACGCCGTTGTCGGCAAGTTTCTTTATCTGCTCGATTATTATTTTGGGCGGCCGACAAACCTCAGGCCCGCGGACGTAAGGCACAACACAATAGCTGCAGAATTTATCACAGCCCCGCATCACCCGAACAAAAGCCTGCCCCGGAATCTCCTTATCCTCGACGCCATAAAATGATTCGAATCTTTCAAGGGTC
This sequence comes from uncultured Phycisphaerales bacterium, assembly GCA_963760535.1. Taxonomy (GTDB): domain Bacteria; phylum Planctomycetota; class Phycisphaerae; order Sedimentisphaerales; family Anaerobacaceae; genus CAVXEF01. The sequence goes on along the minus strand of CAVXEF010000031.1, from coordinate 47,350 downwards.
TGCTGCTTCGTCTTCGCAGCTTTTTTGCCGAATTTTTTCTGTTACCGCTAAAGTCTGTACTCTTTTTTCCAGGGCCTGTTCTTACAAGCTGGTTTATCTGTGGTATTTGTGCCGGCCCGCATACGAAATCGACTGCATCGTGTTTCAGAAGCTCCGCACCCAACCGCTGCGCCATACAGCCAATTACGCCGACAACCAGCCCCGGCCGATTTTCTTTGATATGTTTAAGATGTCCGAGATGCGAAAGAACACGTTGTTCAGCGTGCTCGCGGACGGAACAGGTATTTATCAACACAACGTCAGCCTCTTTCAGCATCCTCGGTCAGCTCAAACCCCGCCTGCCTTAGCGCAGAACCAATCAACGCGGTGTCCAGCTTATTCATCTGACAACCAAACGTTTGTAAAAAAACTGTTGGACATTTGGATTTCACATTAGTCTGTTTAGAATCAGGAGTTCCATAGTTCCGATGTTACATTCGCTATTTTTCCGCGACAACGAGCATTTCAAAGTCCTCTGTAGTCAGCTTATCTTTTTTTGAGAATGCCCCGAGTTTCGCTCCCAGAATATTTATTTTTTTATACCCAAGCGTTTTTAAAAGCCATGTTATTTCGCTGGGCACATAATAACGCTCATTACATTCCAACTCTTTTTTATTTCCCGCGTCGTCTTCGAAGATAGTTCTGTTATGACTTCGTAATGTCATCAAATCAAATGTGTTGTTTTTACATGCCGCACTGCTTTCCTCGCCTGCTTGCCCGCAGAATTTCTCGACCGAATGATAAAGCGGGAACAGCCCGTTTAATGTCGTAAATATAAGTTTTCCTTTATTTTTCAGTGCCTTAGTCACATTTTTAAGTATCTCGAAATTCATCTCGTCTGTTTCCATCAAAGGAAAACCGCCTTCACAGAGCATTATCGCCGCATCGAATTCGCCGTCAAAGGGAAGAGATCTGGCATCGTGTTTTTGAAAATCAATTTTTAGACCACACTGTTTTGCCTTTTCTCTTGCCCATGCAAGCTGGGAATCAGATAAGTCTATCCCTGTAACATGATAACCTCTTTTAGTTAATTCAATCGAATGCCTTCCTGTGCCGCAGCCGACGTCGATTATTTTTAAAGATTTGTCATAAGCTAATTCCTGTTCGATAAAATCGCATTCGCCGAGCGTTCCCTGGACAAAACACTCCTTATCATATTTCTGTCCATAATTTTCAAATAACGATTCATACCATTGTTTCATTATTACCTCTCTAATCCGATTACTTCAAACTCCGTTCACCACAATAGCATTAACTTTGGCTGACTGTTCGCGGAGAGGCGCTACCGCCTGATACTCCGGCGAACGCCACCATGCGTTAAACTTTTCCATCGAGGCAAACTCGACAATGATCAGCCGGGCAGGATTCCAATCTCCTGAAACCACTGTTACGTGTCCGCCGCGAGCCAGATATTTACCTCCGAACTTTTCTATAGTTGGGGGCACCTTCTGTATATATTCGCCGTACTTCTGTTTATTCATGACCTCTTTAGCTTCTATTATCATATAAACTGACATATTTCTCCTTTTCGTCCGTCATAAACGGCGAACGCACTATTTTAGCAAATTCGAATCACTACATCGCAAGATAATCCCAAAAGTTGTTTATTTTGCTCATCCTAATGGTTATATTAATCTCTGTTTTTAGCTAAAAAAATTGCTCTGCTTTAATTCGGGATTGGCCAATGACTCAATGGTGGCAATTGGATGCTGAAAAAGCCGCGGGCTTGCTCGATAGCGACCTGTCAACCGGCCTGACTTCTGAGCAGGCCGCCGATAAGCTGCAACGCTTCGGCTACAATCGGATTGAAGGGAAAAAAGGCCCATCGCCACTGGCTATTTTCCTGGCGCAATTCGAGGACTTTATCATCTGGGTGCTTATTGGAGCGGCGATTGTTTCAGGTTTCCTGCAGGAGTGGGTGGATGCGCTGGCGATTATCGCTATAGTTGTCCTCAACGCGATACTCGGCTTCATCCAGGAGTATCGGGCTGAAAAGTCGCTGGCTGCATTAAGGAAGCTGGCCAGTCCAACCTCAAAGGTCATCCGTAACGGCCAACACGCAGTGATTTCATCTTTCGAACTGGTGCCCGGCGACATTATCGAACTGGAGGCGGGCGACAACATCCCCGCCGATGGCCGCGTTGTCCGGCTCACTGCAAACTTCGCCGCTCAGGAGGCAAGTTTAACGGGCGAATCCACACCGGTAGCAAAGACAATCAGGCCGCTGGAAGAAAAAGATGTCGCCTTGGCCGACAGAGCGAATATGGTCTATATGGGGACATCCGCCGCCAGCGGCAAGGCAACGGCCATTGTCGTCGAAACGGGGATGCGAACGGAACTGGGGAAAATCGCCGGTATGATTCAGGAAATCCGGCGAGACTCGACCCCTCTACAGAAAAAACTCGAACAGTTCGGCAAATGGATAGTGTACCTGTGCTTTGTGCTCGTCGGCGTGATATTCCTGCTGGGGGTTGTGCGAGGCGGCAAAGTGCTGGATATGTTCCTGACAGCCGTCAGCCTGGCGGTTGCGGCCATACCCGAAGGCCTTCCCGCCGTTGTGACCATTGCCCTTGCGATGGGAGTGCAGAGAATGGTCGCCCGCCACGCACTTATCCGCAAATTGCCGTCGGTCGAGACACTTGGCTGCGCGACCGTTATCTGCTCGGATAAAACAGGGACGCTGACGAAGAACGAGATGACCGTTCAGGCCATTTACACAGATGGAAAGTTATTCAAGGTAACCGGCATCGGCTATGAGCCGCAAGGTGAATTCTTCATTGACGCCCAGCAGGTCAACCCGGCTAAACATCCGGCGCTTACCAAAACGCTTCTCTGCGGTACATTATGTAACGCAGCGCAACTGGTCCGCGAGGGTGATACATCCAAAATAATCGGCGACCCGACAGAAGCCGCCATCCTTACCGCTGCCGCCAAAGCCGACATCTGGAAAGAAAAAGCGGAAAAGGATTGGCTGTTCGTCGCTGAGATACCCTTCGACTCGGAGCGCAAGAAGATGACCATAATCCGCCGCAGCAACGGTAAACTTGTTGCTTTTGTTAAAGGAGCACCGGACATCATCCTGCATGATTGCACCAAAATCGAGCAAGCCGGCGTGATGCGAGACCTTACCAAAGAGGACGTCGAAGACATATCGAGCGCAAACAACCGCCTGGCTAACAATGCCATGCGAGTCCTGGGGCTGGCGTATAGAGATATGAACGGCTCACTCGAAGATTATCAGGCTGAGGTTGTCGAAAAGGACCTGACGTTTGTGGGGCTTATGGCGATGATTGACCCGCCCCGTGAGGAAGTCAAAAAGGCGATTGCCGACTGCAAGACCGCTGCCATAAGGACGGTGATGATTACCGGCGACCACAAAAACACGGCGGTCGCCATCGCACGAGGGCTTGGATTTTTCGAGCAAAATTCCTTGGCGCTGACCGGCGAGGAGCTGGATAAACTGACCGACGAACAGCTCTACGAAAAAGTGGAAGATGTAGCCGTTTACGCCCGTGTCTCGCCTGAGCATAAACTGAGAATCGTTCGCGCCTGGAAGAAACACAACGAGGTGGTTGCGATGACAGGCGACGGCGTCAACGACGCACCTGCCATCAAAGAAGCCAACATCGGCGTGGCAATGGGTGTCAGCGGCACTGATGTCACCAAGGAAGTCTCCGATATGATAATCACTGACGACAACTTCGCTTCAATCGTGGCCGCAGTCGAGGAAGGCAGAGGCATCTACGACAATATCAAAAAATTCATTCACTACCTGCTTAGCTGCAACACGGGCGAAGTACTGGTAATGTTCATCTCTTCACTCGTCGGCTGGCCCATGCCTCTGCTGCCAATCCAAATCCTCTGGGTTAATCTGATAACCGATGGTCTGCCTGCCCTTGCGCTCGGCGTTGACCCCACCGACCCAAACATTATGAAACGTCCGCCCAGGCCCAGCGGTCAATCGGTGGTTACCAAACAGATGGCTCTGCTCATGCTCGTCCAGGGCGGCTTTATCGCCTTGTGCAGCCTCACCGCCTTTGTTTTTGTCCTTTTCGCCGAGGGCGAGGACCTGTCACGGGCAAGGACCGCCGCCTTTGTCGTTCTTACCTGCAGCCAGCTGTTCCACTCACTGAATTGCCGCAGCCAGACCGAGTCGCTTTTCAAAATCGGCATATTTACCAACAAAAAACTGCTTCTTGCAGCCGTAATGTCCTTTTTGCTCCAGATGATAATCGTGTACGCACCGTTTTGTCAGACGGTCTTCAAAACTGAATCGCTGCGTCCTGTCGATTGGGTTATGGCTGTCGTCCTTTCGTCGTTGCCGTTGTGGGCGATGGAAATAGTCAAGATAATCAATAAAAAGGTCAGCTTTATAACAGCCGCGTGATTATCAAGAGCAAAAATGAAGACTTCGGTTTAATTGCCGTTGCAGGTCTTTCAGGCGATTTGTCTCGTCGAATCCCAACAGGATAATCGGAAATGCGGTCTTACTGTGAAACAACGGCTCATCCATATCCACCCATTTTTTGCAGTAGTCGCCGTCAGGTGTGCCGGGTATCGGCGAAAAATCCGCAAGCATCCCGCGAATACCTAAACTATTTACAAATCTCATCGAATCCTCAAGTTGTTGAATATCGCCAAACGGATGGCCGAGGATTTGATACACCGTGATGCTACTTGGTTTGGTTCCGGCTGTCGTCAGATGCTTAACGGCTCCCGCAAGCTCCCCACCAGAAATTTTCAAGCCTGTCTTCTTCTGCCGCTCCGGCGATGCGCTCTCGAATCCCAAATAGAAACTCTTAAACCCAGTCTCAACCATCAGCTCAGCCAAATCTTTCATAATAAAGGGAGCATTAAGCGCATTGGGACTGTGAAAATTTACCTTTATATTACGCCTGAGCACTTCCTTCAGAAACGGCACCAGAACTTCACCACTTTTATATAACAATGCATCGTCATAGAAAGCGATATTTTCGGCTCTGCAATTCCCTAATAGCTCCAGTTCCGCCAAAGAGCGTTCCAGCGGCCGCAGCTTAAACTTACCGTAAACCTTGGGCACCGAACAATAGGTGCAGTTAAAAGGACAGCCGTCGGAAAGTTTCAGAACCCCAACGCTTAACTTATCATAAGCCTCCCACAACGCCGGCTGATTCAGGTCGGCTGCAAAACCCAGATATGCCCAGAGCGGCTCAAGATTACTGCCAATTACCAAAAAGTCCGCACCTAATTTTTGTGCGTGGCTATCGCAGAGCGTTACGTAGTTTCCGCCTAATACAATTTTCGTTTTCGGCGAGACCCTGCGAATATCTTCAATCACTTCCTGCACACCGAGATACCAGTACGTCATTACTGTCTGCACAAGCGCAAAATCAAACGGCCCTTCACGTTCAAGGAAATCCTCAAATATATTTCGGGGCAGGCCAAATCGCCGAAAGTACCTCGGAATTTTAGAAAAAGCAGGTGGCAGCGCTATCTCGTCGTGATAGAATCGACCTCGTCCCCATTTATCTGACTCAAGGTCAGGCTGGGCCGTCACGAAGGGATGTAACCTGTCGAGATAATCGAACAGCTTAAAGTCGGCCTGACCCCGCAAAAAGCCCGCCACGCTCAATAGGCCATAAGGCTTTAACCAGAAGTCGTAAGCCGCAAAGTCATAAATCGGCGGATTAACTAATAAAATTTTCGCTGCCATTTACGACGTCGCGTGATAACTGAATTCCAGAATCTTCGGCGAAACCAGCTTTCGATAGTCAGCCATATTCATACTTATCGCTTTTTCGTGCGTCCCGCCCTGGAACAAAATATGGTCGTCCTTTTCGAGCGCCTTGTCCATAATGGTCGGCATATTATACAGATTGCCGAATGGCGGCTCCGCCCCAAGCTCACAATCGCCGAACAGTTCACCCATCTGCTCTTCGCCGACCAGCTCGACCGATTTCGCCTTCAGTTGTTTCTTCAGGGCCTTCAGGTCGATTTTATAACAGGCGGCCAGTACGCACATCACGTATTCGCCGTCGACCTTGACAATCACCGGCTTGGCCACATATTTGCCCGGCTCATGTACCACCGCCGCCATAGTTTGAGCCGAGAATGCCGGCTTATGTTTGCTGACCTTATACTTCACGCCCGCCTTTTTTAGAAATTCCGTTACATCCATATCGCACCTCCCTGGAAAATCCCCGTACTAAGTTATCTGCCATAGAACATTTATTTACCCATTGCCATTGTGCAAATCAAGAAAAAAGAGGTTTGTTTAACCGTGCCCGCTCGCGGCAGGGGGGTTGTCTATTTACCGCTATTGCCAGCGGTGAAGAGGGTTTTGGGATTACCAGGATAGATAGCAGCTATAGTGGCGGTAGAACAGGCCGATGGAGCGCATAGCAATTATTGCAAGTGCCTGTACAGCGAGATTTAATCCAAGCCGAGAAGCGAGAGCCGGGAAAGGTAATTGGTCATATTGTACGGCCTGCGTTCCAAGAAAAGAAGCAAGAACAAGCAACGCAACGGCTATCAGATAGGGGACAAAGGCTCTAAATATGGGGGTGATAAGATAATCGGGCCTTAACAGCATAAAAAAGTCCTGGCCCACGGCGGCAGTTAGTATCGCTATTGGGAAGAGGAACAATCCAAAGATAAACAGGACCTGCAAGAGCAAGTGAAAGCCTGTTCTCGCATCCCACATATTCGCAGGTGTGAGGCCTTTGTCTTTCAGCAGAAACAGGGCAATGATGAATGGGAGCTGCACAACGGCCATAGTAAAAAAGAAAATTGCAAACGGCTTGATGATATTCCACAGGAAAGTAATGCCAGTTCCAAGATAAATCTCGGGGAGGGTATCTATTTCAAAGGCGGATTCGTAAATGATGTTGAGATAAAATCCGAGGAGCCAACCCCAGGCGATAAGAGAGGCCAAAGGGCCACAGCATATATCGCGAGCAAGGAAGAATCTGAAGCAGATTACCGCGATGACGAACACGAGGGAGGTTGCGTTTTGCGGGTTGATGAAGATTTTCCAGGTGTCAACAAAGACAGCGTGGTAAAAGCCGGGAAGGGGGTCGGTTCTTTCCGGTTCGGGTTTGATTTTTTTGGGTGTTTCGTCGTCTTTCGAAGGGATTATGAAGATTTGTCCACAAGTCAGGCAGCGTGCACGCTTTCCGATGTGTTTGGAGTCGAATGCGATAAGGGCGTCGCAGTTTGGACAGTAGAACTTGATTGTCATAATGAATTTATCAGTCCCGCTTCATAGCATCGACGAAGCTGGAGATATTATTGGCCCATTTTTGAGCTTCGAGGAGGTCGAGTTTGTCGGCTTTTACCAGCGCTGCGAGATGCCTTTCCATCGTGACCATCTTTTCATCGGGTTTGTTTCTTGTTTTTGTCTGGAGCTGAGAATAGATTTGCTCGATTTTTCCGGTTCGTATGAGGTTTGCACAGGCGTAGTTGTTGTTTAGGATTTCCATAGCGGCGATTCTGCCGGTAGCGTCCTTTTTTGGGATGAGCTTCTGGCAGATTACGTATCTTAAGCCGAGCGAAAGCTGATTTGAGACTTCGGCCTGTCGGCCTTCGGGGAAGTAATCGAGAATGCGGGTTATAGTGCCGGTTGCGTCCCTTGTGTGAATAGTTGAGAAGACGAGGTGGCCGGTCTCGGCGGCCATCAGCGTCATCGAAATTGTCTCGGGGTCGCGCATCTCGCCGACAAAAATTATGTCGGGGTCCTCACGCATCATCGAGCGCAGGCCATCGATAAAGCTGTGCACGTCCCTTCCGACTTCCCGCTGTGAGATGATGGAGTACTTCTGCTGATAGATGTACTCGATTGGGTCTTCGAGGGTGATGATTCTGCAGGCGTGTTTTTCGCTTATTCGGTCGATAAGGGAGGCGATTGTTGTGGATTTTCCGGCACCTGTTATGCCTGTTACGAGGACCAGGCCCTGCTTTCGGTCGATGATGTCCTGCCAGACGTCGTTGGGGAAGCCGATATTTTCAACCTTTGGGATGTCGAGAGACAGTGCGCGGATGGCGGCGGCGATGCCATCGTTTTCCTTGAATACGTTTATCCGAAACTGAAGGTCGCCGAGCCTGTAAGAGCTGTCAACGCTGTAAGCGGTTTGATACTTTTGCAGATTTTGCTCCGACAGAAGCGGGTAAATAAGCTGCTTGCCACTTTGGGGTCGACGTTATCGCCTTTCAGTTTTACGAGATTTCCATCGATGCGGTATGTCGGCGGGGCACCAACTTTGATGTGGAGGTCGGAGACGCGCATCGCGCCTTTTTCTATAAAGTAATTGAGCATATCGAGGATACTTAATTTGCCGAGATTCTCGGTGAGGTAAACTTTTGCGGAGGCGGGATATTCTTCGGTCATACATTAACTCCGATTGTGCTGCTGGTTTTGGGTTTTTACAGCAATGAGTATTATACAATCGTGATTGGCGAAAAGCAAAAGCAATTGGTTCTTGAGGTTGCGGTATGTCGGCAGTATAATCAGCCGAAAATGAGAAACCAAAAAGTAAGCGGGTGGAAAATGAACAGGGTTAAGACATTATCGTTTGCGGCGTGTGTGGTTGTCGGGATTCTGGGAGGTTGTGCCAAACAACAGCAGTTCAAGACGGTGGAACAAATCTGTGTGAGCGATTTAGATAAAGCCAAGGCGATGCGGATGGCTGAGGATGTTCTTGGGGAGATGCATTTCGACATCGAGAAAAGCGACATCGAGCAAGGTTTGATAAGAAGCAAGCCGCTGGCTGGGGCACAGTTTTTCGAGTTCTGGCGGAAAGACAGCATCGGGGCCTTCAACTGGGCGGAGTCGAACCTGCACAGTATCCGAAGGATTGTGGAAATAGATGTGCGGCAAGAAGTGGATTCGACAGGCTCACCACAAGATGGCCGGCTGTGCGTCGACTGCAATGTGAGTGTGCAGCGACTGAGCGTGCCGGAGCGGCTGCTGCGAGGGAGGGGACAAAGCTATGATATACTTTCGGCAAGCAGTCCGGCGATACAGAAGCTGACACTCGACACACAACAAAAAACGCTTATGGCGTGGGTGGATTTGGGACGAGATGAGCTGCTGGCAACAGAGATTCTAAAACGAATTGAAAATAAAGCTGCGAAGATGCGGAAAGGAAAATAAGCTATGCGGGTGCTGGTCTGCGGCGGGGCGGGTTACATCGGCAGTAATATGACGGCGATGCTGAAGGCAAACGGGCATGAGCCAATCGTTTTCGATAATCTGAGCAGAGGACACAGGGCAGCAGTCGGCAAAGCACAGTTTATTAAAGGGGATTTGGGTGATTTTGAGCTGGTCGTTGAAACACTAAAGCAAAAAAAAATCGAAGCAGTGATGCACTTTGCGGCTTTTATCGAGGTCGGTGAGTCGGTACAAGAGCCGCTTAAATACTACCATAACAATGTCTGCAATACGCAGAATCTGCTTTCGGCGATGGAAACAGCGGGGGTGGAGAAATTTATATTCAGCAGTACGGCGGCGGTGTATGGGGCACCTGAAAAGGTGCCGATTACAGAAGATTCGCCAAAAAAGCCAATCAATCCTTACGGGGAAACGAAACTTACGATTGAAAAGATGTGTCATTATCAAAGCGAAGCGGGAAAGCTGCGATATTCGGCGCTCAGATATTTCAATGCGTGCGGGGCGGGTAATGGCTGCAGGCTCGGCGAAGACCATCGGCCGGAATCACATCTTATTCCGCTGACTATCAAAGCAGCGATGGGTAAATGCGGCGATGTGAAAATCTACGGGACAGATTATCCGACGCCGGACGGCACGTGCATTCGCGATTACATCCATGTCGAGGACCTGTGCAGGGCACATCTACTGGCACTGAATAAACTGGAAAAGACAACGGAAGTCATCTATAACTTAGGCAATAACAAAGGTTATTCGGTAAGAGAAGTAATCGAGACCGTCAGGAAGGTTTCAGGCAAAAACTTCAGGGTGACAGAAACAAAGCGTCGGGCGGGCGACCCGCCGATACTAACGTCCGATGCCACAAAGGCGAGAACCGAGCTGGGCTGGAAGACGGAATTTGACGATTTAGAGAAAATCATCGAGACGGCGTGGGAGTGGCACAATAAGTATCCGGAGGGATATCCGGAATAAGAAGTTTTGAGTTTTTAATTTTGAGTTGTGGATGGTAAATATACTGATTGGCATTGACCTTGGGGGTACGAATATCAAAATCGGCTGCTTTGATGCGCAGTTAGAGGTGTTGAAAAAAACATCAATAACAACAGATGCCTGCTTGGGCCCTGAGGCGGTTGTTGAAAGAATGATTGCTGCTATCGGCGGGCTTGTCAAAGAAAGTGGTTTTGATTTATCTAATATATCTGCGGCCGGCATTGGTGCGCCTGGGCCGGCAGATTATAAGGCGGGAATCATAATCAACTCGACAAATATGCCCACATTCAAAAATGTCCCCATCAGACAGATGCTTTCGGACAGATTACATTGTCCTGTTGTTTTTGATAATGATGCGAATGTGGCCTGCTGGGGTGAGTATGTGGCAGGAGCGGGCAAAGGTATCAAGGATATGGTTTTTTTTACGTTAGGTACAGGCATTGGCGGGGGGATTATTTCCAATGGCAAACTGCTGCGCGGCAGCAGCGGCAATGCTGCGGAGCTTGGGACATATCATTATCTATGCCAACGGCAGGCGATGTAACTGCGGACAAAGAGGCTGTGTGGAGGCCTACGCATCGGCTTCGGCTACTGCAAAAAGGGCAACGGAGGCGATAGCAGGCCGGCGAGAAATCGAGCCTTAAAAAGGTACTCGAAGAAAAACGGCCAAATAACCTGCAAGGATGTTTATGACCATCTGGCCAAAGGAGATAAACTTGCGAAAAAGATAACCGACGAAACTGCTGAGGTACTTGCGGTGCTTTGTGTTAATATGCTGCACTGCACCGAACCTGAGAGGTTTGTCTTTGCCGGCGGAATGATTGCAGCCGGCAAGGCGCTTCTCGACAGGATTAAATATTATTTCAAGCAACACATCTGGAAAATCAAACCAGAAGATAGTGTAGAAATTTGCTTTGCGACATTAGGAGAAGATGCGGGGATAATCGGAGCGGCGGCTTTGGCTAAGTCAAGGCAAAAAATCGATAGATAAAAATCAATCAGAGATTTTCCCACCTTTCTTGTTCCGTTAATATCTCATTTAATGAACCGGAGCGGAAGCCCTGGAAGTCGACGGTTATGTATTTGAAGCCGAGGGATTTTAGCTTTTCGACAATCTTTGAGCGTTTCGGCTCAGCTCGAAATTTTCTCAATATCCTGCGGATTAACCTCGATTCGCGCAATCGTATCGTGATGACGAACACGAAATTCAACAAGGCCTAATTGCCTCAAAAAATCTTCGGCCTGCTCGATTTGTTTAAGGCGCTGCTCGTTAATCTCCAGGCCATAAGCAATCCGCGATGCAAGGCACGGCGATGAAGGGACATCAGCAGTCTCAAGACCCATTTGTCTGCTTAATTGGCGTATGTCCTGCTTTGTCAGGCCTGCTTCAGCCAATGGTGAGCGGATGCCGAATATTTTCATCGCACGGTTGCCGGGACGGAAATCATCCAAGTCATCGTGATTTGTTCCGAAGACAACGTGTTTGAAACCATTTTGGTTGGCCACATCCAAAAGCATCTGACACAAATGAGATTTGCAGTGGAAGCAGCGGTCGGCTTTGTTGGCGACGAAATTTGCATCGGCCAGTTCGTCTGTGTCGATGATTTCCAAGCGAACTCCCAAATCCCTAGCAAATTTTTTTGCCCTTTGCAGGACGTGCTTCGGCTCGACGACGCCTGCGCTTATGCACGCAAGAACATTGTCAGCACCCAGCGTATCAACGGCGACTTTCAGCAAAAAGGTGCTGTCAACACCGCCGGAGTAGGCGACGAGGACTTTGCCCAGTTCGGCAAGCGACTTTTTTAGCTTTTTATATTTATCTTCCAATTTTGGCATAGGTCTAAGCAAGCATCTCTTCGAGAATCTCTGCAGCCGATTTTACAAATTCAGGACACAGTTGTTTGAACAAATCTTTCTTTTTCGCCTCTTCAAAACCTTCCGGGGTGCTGATATTGCAGCCAATAAGTGCCGTACAACTGATAGAGCCGTGACGAGCCTTAAACTTTTTGGCAAATTCCGCCACCATTTTGGCTGTCTTCATCTTGGCCTCGACATCATCAGCCCTGGTTCTGCCGTATTTTAGCCCGATGACCATAAACGCCCCTGTAACCGCGCCGCAGGTCTGGTCCAGGTGCATCCCGCCGCCGAAACCGCTGCTGATTTTATACGCCTGTTTTTTGTCCAGGCCGAATTGCTCGCAATACGCCCCGAAAACCGCCTGCGAACACGAAAAACCTTCCTTAAAGACTTCAACCGCTTTTTCTACATTACTCACGTTTCGCCTCATCAGTATAGTATCTGAAAAATTGCCTAGATGAAATGGACTGAATCCACCTTAAGAAAAATCACACAGCCGATGGTGGGAATCGGACCCACAACCCCGGCTTTACGAAAGCCGTGCTCTACCGTTGAGCTACATCGGCGCTGTGAGAATTATCATACAGGTTAACAGAGGGATTGTAAAGGGTGGGCGGAGCCAATTTATTCGAGAGGAGGCGGCATCCGTGGTGTGTTGACAATGCGGTATGCAGTTGTTAGTGTTTCTGTTATGAATCGATTTTGCCTGAACATAGCTTTAGGGGCGGCAATTATTTTGCTGGCTGGGTGCGGCGGGGGCGAAAAAGAAAAGCCAATCTGGAAGGGTGTCAAGATTGGCGATTTGGCTCCTACGCCGAGTAAAAGCGAAGGCAGAGTTCAGCTACTTAAGACGATGAACTTTAAGATATATATTCTGGAAGTGCCAGACGAGAATATCGGCGTTTTGGATGCTGTTTGGCCGATGCTCTATACAAAGCCGGTACAGCTAAACGACGCCTATGCTTTCAAGGCAAACTCATTTTCAATCGGCGCGGGACAGATGACGGTATGGAGCAAAGTGGCTGAGCAGTTGGATGCCGCCGGTGCAAAAGTGGTGAAGACCGTAACTCTGCTGCTGGCACCAGGTGAGCCAGATGACCTTGTCGTTGCGGCTGTGATGAAAAAGAAAGATATCTCTTATATTTCGGGCAGAGGTTCGTGGGAGGCGGCGACCATCGGGCCCGGGACAGTGGGGCTGCGAATCAAGGCAGACAAGATGCCGGAATCGAGAGGGGTTTGTGAGGTCGATGCGCAGCCGGTTTTTTCGCCGATGATATCACGGCCAGGCCGACTGGCAGGTGAGCAGGCAAAGCGCAAAGACCTGTTTTTCACGGCAGTCGGCTTCAAACTGAAAATGAGCCCGGGAGATTTTTTTCTGTTAGGGCCGGTGCAGTATCCGAAGGACCAGACAACATTAGGCGGGGTGTTTTTCAGCGAGGCCGGCCGGAGAGCAACGGCTAAGAGCTATTTGCTGATTTGCACAGGCATAATTGATTGAACATTTGGCTGGCGATGCGAGGAACGAGATACGAAAAGCCGGATTCGGAATATTCGACTGTGACACTGACACGATGCAGCGATTACAGCGAAGAAAGAATTTCCGATTGCCTGCGGAGACAATTTGAGCTTCTTGGCGGGCTGGAAAGGTTCGTGAAACGCGGCGACAGTGTACTGCTGAAGCCGAACTTCATCGCACCGAAGCCGCGACACTGCGCGACACAGACGGACCCTGTTATCATCATCGAGACGGCAAAACTTCTGAAAGATTACGGTGCAAGGCCTTTCGTTGCGGATTCGCCGGCGTGGGGAGATGTCTTTACGTGTGTGAAGGCTCTTAAACTGGATGAAGCCCTTAAGAAATTATCCGTGCCCGTAAAAGCACTGAACAAACCGAGAAGTTGTTACCTGAGTGAGCGAAATCCAAAAGTGGGGATAAGTTCCGTGGCGCTTGAGGCGGATGTGATTATAAATCTGCCGAAACTCAAAACACATCAGCAATTGACGGCTACATTCGCTGTAAAGAATATGTTCGGATGCGTCAGCGGAAAGAAAAAAGCTATATGGCACTTTATGAGAGGTAAAAACCCAAGTGAGTTCTGCGGCTTGCTGCTGGATATATTCAGGTTTTTAAGTCCGGCTGTAACAATCATCGACGCGGTTATGGCAATGGATGGCAATGGCCCGATTACCGGCAGGGCACGGCCGCTCGGTTATATTATAGGCGGAACCGATGCTATTGCGTGCGAAATTGTCTGCTGCAAGTTAGTCGATATCGAGGCGAGCAGCGTTGCTATTATCGAGACGGCAAGTCGGATAGGCTTCGGCTGCAGCAAGGCGGAAAAGATAAAAATCATCGGCGACGATTTTACGATGTGCACCGATTTTGAGCTTCCGAAACTGATTCCGATACGTTTTTCGCTGCCGCATGTTTGCAGAAGCGTTGCTAAGCAGGTGGTAATGCTCAGCCGCTCCGGAATAAAAAGGCTGCGCGGACGGTAATTAAATATGTTTTTGATTGAAAGGCTTGACAATCGCGCCGAAAGCGGTTATTTAAGCAGTTGTTGTAGGGATTTCGGGGCCGTAGCTCAATTGGATAGAGCGTCGGATTGTCGATCCGAAGGTTGAGGGTTCGAGCCCCTTCGGCCTCGTTTCGCTTTATTCTTAAAGAATCAATGCTTACTGTGTGGATATACCGGGCTGCGGCTGACCGCGGCTGGCTCGTAAGAACGATGTCCTGTTCAGCACCTTTTCCTGGAACTCTTCGAGATACAGGTATATGCCCGGTGTTATGTACAGTGTGATGAACTGCGAAACGAGCAGCCCGCCCACGACAACCAACCCCAGCGGGCGACGACTTGCTCCATCAGCACCATAGCCCAGTGCAATCGGCATCGCACCCATCATTGCCGCCAGCGTGGTCATCATAATCGGCCTGAATCGGTCCATGCTTGCCTGATGTATCGCATCATGGGCGGTTTTGCCCTCATCAATCCGCTGAAGAGCGAAGTCCACAATCATAATTCCGTTTTTCTTGACTATGCCCATCAGCATAAACATACCGATGAACGCGTACAATGATGCCTCCTGGCCGAAGATGAACAGCGTGGCCAGGCCGCCGACCAGAGCCACAGGAAGGGAGGACAGAACTGTGACGGGATGGAGGTAGCTTTCGTAAAGAATACCAAGGATGACGTACATCACGAAAACCGCCATAAACATCAGAACCACAAGACTGCGAATCGTGTTGCGGAAAGTCAGGGCATCACCCTGAAGATTGCCTTGCATAGTAATGGGCAGGATTTGCTTGGCGGTATTCTCGATGTAATCCGCTGCTTCTCCCAGCGATACGCCCGGCAGGAGGTTGAAGAAGAAAGTGACGCTGGTGAACTGGTTTATGTGATGAACGGCCTGCGGACCCAATATCTTATGCCACGTGGCCACGGCGGATAACGGCACAATTCGCTGGCCGTCATCGCTTTTGATATACAGCAGTGACAAGTCGTCCGGCTCGCTTCTGTCCTGGTCTCTCACCTCCAGAATTACCTGATACTGGTCGTTGGCGCGTTTGATCTGGTAAACGTAGTTCTGCGAATAGGCGTTCTGCAGCAACGCGAGGATACGGCTGGAAGATATGCCGTAGGTCTTGGCCTGTTCGCGGAGGATGTCAATCTCAAGGACCGGCGTATGATTAAACAAGTCGGAACTGACCGTAGCAAATCCTTTGAACTCCCTGAACTTTGCTATCAGTTTTTGAGAGACGTCGTAAACCTCATCGGGATTGATGCCGTAAATAGCATAAGCATACTGGCCCTGCTGTGTGGCCGTGGCTCCTGTGCTGATGGACAACACTGGATTAGGCTGAAGCAATGCTAACACTCCCGGCACAGCTGTCGTTGATGCCACCCATTAGCTGTCCGGCTACCTGCTGGATTGGGGGCCGCTGGTCCGGGTCTTTGAGAATTGCCAGTATAAATCCCTGGTTGGATGCCAGAAACGGCCTGCTGCCAGTCACAGTTACTGTCATTTTAACAGCAGGGTTTGCGTGTAAAATCTTTTCCACCTTCGACTGGTAAGCCTGCATCTGCTCCGGCGAAGAACCTTCCTGTGCAATCATAACACCGCGAATAAAGGAGCTGTCGCCAATCGGAAGGAAGGCCTGGGTACGTGCATGAACAGCCAAACCGTACCTATCATGCAAATGGCCCATATAGTTGCAGAAACCCATCTGTTTCGCAGGAACCACCAAAGCGACCTGCCATAAAAACCGAGCACGCGTTGCTCAACACCGCCAATCACTCGTTCCACCCATGTTTTATGTACTCCTTCTCCGCGGCGTCCCAGCAGCCGCGAGCACATCATCGGAGTCAGCGTCAGAGATACGATACCAGACGCGAGGATGGCCACTACGATAGTTATCGAAAGTTCGCGAAAGATTCGCCCAATCAGGCCGCCCATGAACAACAGCGGGATGAACACCGCCGCCAGAGAAATGGTCATTGCCAGAATCGTGAAGCTGATTTCCTTTGCACTATTGAGGGTAGCATTGAGAGCGGTTTCACCAAATTTTTCCATCCGCCGTACAGTGTTTTCCATGAATACTATCGCGTCATCGACCAAAAATCCGACGGTCAAAGTCAATGCCATCAGTGACAGGTTGTCCAGACTATAGCCAAGCAAATGCATAACTATGAATACTATCGTCAACGACAGCGGCATAGCGACTGCAGGAATAACCGTGTCGGTAGCACGACCGAGAAACATAAAGATGACCAGCACAACCAGAACAAAGGCGATAACCAAGGTTTGTTTGACATCATTGATGCTGTTTACGATTGTATCAGAGCGGTCATGAACGGGAATGATTTGCACGGAGCCGGGGATTTCCGCACGAATGACGGGGAGCAGGTCCTTGACTGATTTTGCAACTGCCACAGTGTTTGACCCTGCCTGGCGGAATACGGCAAGCACTACCGCTGCCGGCGGGATGTTATAGTCACGAATCCAAAACCGCGTCTTATTCGTTCATCCTGTAAGGAGTCGTACACCTTGGCCACATCTTTAAGGTAGAGCGGCGCACCATTGACTGTCGCGACAATAAGGTTTTCATAGTCAGCAGCAGTTTCAAGCTGGCCTTGCGGCTGGAGCAGGAAAGTATGATAGGTGCCGTCAAACTGCCCGGCACCCTGATAGCTGGTGTTGTTTCGGATTGCGTTAGTCAGGTCATCTACGGTGATACCTCTTATTGCCATTGCCGAAGGGTCGGCCTTTATCCTGATGGCGGATTGTGTTCCAAAAACAGCTACCTGGCTCACACCCGGCAGGATACTGATTCGCTGGCCCACCTGAGTTTTCGCATAGTCATATAACTGTCCGGCAGTAAACGAGTCGCTTGTCAAGGCCTATATACATTATCGGCTGGTCGTTTGGATTTGTTTTTGCGAAGGTCGGCGGGCTGGGCAGATCCAGAGGCAATTGCGGAGTAGCCCTTGTAATGGCCGCCTGTACGTCCGTTGCAGCCCCGTCAATACTTTTTGAAATATCAAACTGCAGAACCAGGCTTGTATTTCCCTGGGTACTGGAGGAAGTGACTATTTCCAGGCCAGGAATCTGCAGGAATTGCCGTTCCAAAGGCGTGGCGACATTGTTGGCCATCGTCTCAGGCGTGCGCCCGGGATAGTCACCTGTACCTGAATAACCGGATAGTCCACCGCCGGTAAGTCATTTACGGGCAGTTGCCTGTAGGCGAGAACGCCGAACAGAGTGGCCGATATCACCAGCAGCATAGTCATCACCGGCTGACGAACGAATGGCTCGGACAGATTCATTGTTTACTTCCCGCTCCTTGTGATTTTTCCGGCGAATACGATTGTCCTCCGCCCTGCGGCATCGTCTCCTGAACTCGCACCTTTCCTCCGGGTGTTACCGTGAGTTGGCCGCTGGTTACCACCTTCTCGCCGGCCTTCAGTCCCTCAGTGATAATCACCAGTTCGCCTTGCCGCTGGCCAAGCTTAACGAGGCGTAGTTCTGCCGTAGAGTCCGGCCTGAGCACGTATACAAAAGGACCTTTCTGGCTGAGCTGTATTGCCTCAGACGGAACCAGCACCGCGTCCTTCAGGATACTGAGTACCAGCCGTACCCGGACGAATTGTCCGGGCCAGAAGTAATGGTCCTGGTTCGGCAGGGTGGCGCGGAGTTTGACCGTACCAGTTCCCTCCTGCACCGCATTGTCCAGAAATGTCAGGTTTCCATCGCGAGCATTGGCCTCTGGTTCGTCAGGCAGCCACACGTAGGTCTTTAGACTGCCTTTCGCCATCTTCAGACGGACCGACGAAAGGTCCCGCTCAGTAATGGTGAAGTCGGCATAGATGGGGTCCAGTCGTTGGATGACCAGGAGAGTAGAGCCACTACTGGTGTTGGGGTTATAGGCTATCACCACGTTGCCGACGTCCACCTGCCGCTGCCCGGCCCGGCCGTCAATAGGTGAACGTATAAAACAGTAGTCCAAATTCACCTGGGCTGTTTGTATCGCAGCCTGGCTGGCCTGCACCTGTGCCTCCCCAACCGCAACAGCTTTCTGCCTTACGTCATATTCTTCCTTGGAGATGGCACCCGTTGGAAGAAGCGTCTTGGCACGTTCGAACTCCGATTTAGACAGGGCCAGTGATGCCATATTCTGTGCCAGATTTGCCTGGGCTTGTACGAGCGCCGCCTGGTTAGGCCGGGGGTCAATAGTAAACAGCATGTCACCTTTCTTCAGGTCGGCCCCATCAGTGAAATGTATCTCAGTGATTTGGCCGGAAATCTGTGGATGGACCGATACAACCTCACACGCAGTGCAAGTGCCTATCTCGTCGATGTATACAGGGACGTCCCGCGAAACAGCCTCAGATATGGTTACCCATACAGGCGGCTGCTCAATTGGGGCTTGCTTTTTCCCACAGCCGGAAAGCGTCAATCCGATGAGCAGCAGTATGATTGCCCGGCGGGCAATCCGGCGAGATGCCCGATTTCCCAAGTCCGACAAGTTCATATTAAAAGTCCCATAGTAAAATAGCCGCTAACTGCTGCAATAACTATACCTTATCATACTATATCGGCATAAAAGTACACCCCTTTAAGAACTATACCTTACTATGTGAGAGAGTACCTATAACATCAATAAATAATTGTGAATCGCTGAGCGAATGAATTGGGATTGTTATAATTGTCTCTTTTCCTGGATAAAATTTAGCTCGGATATTAATGTCCTCGTCTGAAGTCGCCACCTCCACCGCGGCTGCTTGAAGTACTTCGATATTGTTGAAACTCATGTGTTCGCTCATCGCCACGGCTGCGGGCTCTTAATTCTTGATTCAATTCCTCCCGGTTCCGTTCAAAACCACCGCTAACCTGTTCATGTCTCTGTTCAGAGATACCTCTTTGTTCAGGCATTTGTTCATGTCTTTGTTCAGGGATTCCTCGTCCTCTCGAAGCCGGTCCTTCAATTGTCCGTGGTCTATTTTCCTGTGATGGTCTTTCGATTGTCTGCTGCCGATTTTCCGGCGTCACTCTTCCAATTGTCTGTTGCTGATTTCCCAGCTCCGGCCTTGACCAACCTTCACGCCTGTGACGCTCCCAGCCATTAAGGGTATTACGATAAATATTGCCCTCGCGATCGGAAAAAATGTTATTTCTGCGATTTTCCAACACTGGAAGCTGCTTGTGGTATTCTGAAGTCGGTTCTGGTAATTGCATCTCTATGGCGAGTGTAAATATTATTCATATTGGAAAACCTGTCATTGTCGAAATGGCGGAATTATCAAAATGGTGGATACCGATGTTATGTCTTATATCAAAGTCATCAATATCAAATATGCAGTGGCCCCACCAGCCTCCTGTTAAGAAGCCTTCTCTAAACCAGTCGTGTCTCCTGCCGATTTCGAATCCCCAGCGGCCTAATAGGTCATTGTAATAAAAGCCAAAACCCCATGTTAGCGGTCTTGGGTAATAGAACGCACCATACCATGGCGTATAATAATAACCGGTGCCATAAACCACACAGCCGTAATATGGATAACAGCCGAAGTAACCGGATGTATAGCCTACATATACGATATCAGGCGTTGAGTCATAAACGTAAACATATCTTACCGGATAAAGCGGACAGCTTGGCGGTATCGTATAAATAATCTGAGGGACATCTCGTACATATAGACCACGGCCCCAATGGATTGTCGGCTACAAACCAAACCGCCTCGTTGCAACAGTAATATTTACCATCTGCCAGAGATAACGGAATAAGGTGGTATTGACCGCGTATTTCATTGATGTTCCTTCGATTGGTTCGAATTTCGGGTCGCCATCGTATGTAACTGTCAGGTTTGCCTCGCTGCGTTTAACTGCGGCGGTCTGGGGAATATGTGTTTCCACCACAGCTTCATGTGCCTCTTCGGTTCCTGCGATGTTTGCCCTGACATTTCCTTTCTCCGAACCGGGCGGAATTTTTGCAAAGTCCTCCGGCAGCTTATTAGGATACACGTAGCTCCACGGCCCTTCCTTTTTCGGTGCGGTGAACCATCGGCCGGAAAGCAAAACATAAATCTGTTGAGTATCAATATCCATAAAAACATCACTGTCGGTGTTGCTTATAAACAATAGATTTGTACCTGTGATTGTTTGAAATTCCGGCTCACCATCGGTTACAATCAATTCGGTCGGCTCAGTTGCCGTAATTATTTGCAACAGACTTATCCACCCCATTTGCCTCCGGCGCATGTGACTTTACCTCTTGCAGTCGATGCATCCTTCCCCTCGGCCAGATTGCGCGACCGCCGCAGGTATCGTTGCTGTCGGCCTTGCCATTTCCCTTCGATTTCACTTGCCTTCATCCATTGTTCACCCGCCTTGAGATAATATGTTTTGCTCTGGCATATCAAGCACAACAAAGAAGGGGGTATTGACTGCCTTCATAAGGTTTGTTTTTTCCACCTCCCTCAGTTTTGGTTCGCCGTCGAAAACCACAAGAACAGCTGGCACTTCGCTGAATATTATTTTTGGCGGTTCGTTTTTCATCTCTTCGCCTGCTTTCTTTTCTTTTTCCACTAATTCAAGAGATGTCAGCATCTCATCAAGTGACATTTGCAGGTTCCATTTAGGCATTTCCGTTTTTAAGAATAGCATCGAGATCGGTCTTTTTGCTTTTCCAGTGTATCGGGAAATATGACTTTTTTGACGTTGATAGCGGTAAAAGTAGACCGTTCGGGTATCAAAGTCTGTTTCAACCTGGGCGTCGAAGCAAAGAACACCAAATACAGGTTCAGCAGAGTTTCCTGTGGTTACTGACACGACAGATCTGGCGGTGAGTTTGTTTGCGTTGAATGCTTCCAGTTGTGGCTGGTAAATCACAATGCGGGTATCAGATGTTTGAATCATTTTAGGCCATTGCTGCTCCGCTGCAATTGAAAAATTGCAAAAGAGAAAAAGTATGCTGATTGCCAACAATATTTTTAGTAGGCAGTTCTTCATTAAACGTCCTCCAAAAAATAAGTACTCTATATATTCAAATCTTTGAGAAATTAAATTTTCTGCAAATTACTATTATAAACATCCAGTTTTTCTGAGCCGCTAAGCAAATTCCTTATATTCACTAAGGTTTTTCCTTAAGATTTTTCCTTTCTTCCAAAGATGAGATGTTTAAAACAACTAAATTGACCACCCGGTATGCCCGCTTTATGCCACTGGCGGAATGCTCATAATTCTTTGCCGGTAAACCTGCAGCTGCCGAATCTTTGCAAATAAAAAGATGTGACTTGAGCGGCAGGGGCGGTATAATAGTGATTTTGTAAGGAAACAGTTGGCTTGTGGGTAGCGGCCTGATTGGCGGTCAATACCTCTGTGAAACGACGTTGCTGAAAATAAAAATTATTTCGCCGATTAAAATGCCAAGCGAGTTCAAGATATGTCAGCCGCAGGATTACCGGACTCGGCAAAAGAAATCTTATGGAGCAGGAGAGCAAGCCACAAAAAGATGCGGATGAGCGCGACTATGTCGGGTGGGCTGCGCTGGGTTTCGAATTCGCCGGTGTAGTGGCGGTTTTCTGTTATATAGGTTATAAACTTGATGAGGTGCTGAACACAAGTCCGTGGCTTCTTATTATCGGTTTTGCGATAGGGCTTATTGGTATGTTGTACACGATTTTTAAGAAAGCCTGGTATATGTGGCACAAGTAGAGACCTTGTATCATGAATCTCATTTTGAACTTACGTAAAATCAGATGGGGGTGGATGTTAATCCTTATTGTTTTTTTTGCCGCCATATTTGGAATAAGTCCTACGTTTGGCGATAATGCCCGAAACAGTTGTTTTTGGGCCGTTGTTGTAAACACCATTGCTGCCTGCGGTGGGGCAGCTCCGGTTATATATGCTGTGGTGTTCAAGCCGGTTGTTCCAGTGTATTATTTACTCGCGGCAGGTACTATAAGGCTATTGCTTGCGGTAATCGCAAGTATTATTATATTGTTTTTTGTGAAAATTGACACAGTGTGGTTCGCTGCGTCAGCGGGAATACTGTACGCGGCGGTTTTAGTGCTGGAAGTTTGTTTCTTTGCCAAAACGATAGCTGGATGTGATGAGGCTGACAAAGTTTGATTATTATGGACTCAGTCGCTGCTATTTTGGCTGATTTTAATCCCCTCCTGCCGGTGGTGGCGGCACCGGTATTTACTTTTTCCATTGGTTCCTGGCATGTTGTGGTCAGCAATCATGTGTTTATGGTGGGAGTAGCCGCGCTGCTGATGGTGTTTTTTATACCTTTAGCCGCACGGTCGAGGAGGTTGGTTCCCAGCGGAGCACTTAATTTAATTGAATCTGTCTGTGTGTTTCTGCGCGAAGAGATGGCAAGGCCGGTGCTGGGCGAAGACACCGACCGGTTCATCAGTTTTGTATGGACGCTGTTTTTTTTCATTCTGAGCCTCAATTTACTCGGGATGGTTCCTCTGGAAAAAATTATCATGCTTCTTACAGGCAAGGAAAACCATTTCGGAGGTGCCGCAACGGCCAATATCTGGATTACGGGGACAATGGCTATAGTTACATTTTTTATGACTCATATAGCCGGCATCAGGAAACAGGGATTCTGGCATTACATTGTTAATCTTGCGCCGCCGGTACCATGGTGGATAATGCCGCTTGTATATTTATTGGAAATTATAGCAGCGCTTATTCGCCCCTTTACCTTGGCTATCCGATTGTTTGCAAATATGTTGGCAGGGCATATAGTGTTGACTACGATTCTCGGCCTAATACTTTTTTTCAAAAGTTTTGGAGCTGCAATACCGGTATTACTTGGCAACATAGCCTTGTCATTTCTGGAATTGCTTGTAGCGTTGATTCAGGCGTATATTTTTACGTTTCTGTCGACTCTTTATATAAGTTTTTCAGTTTCAACGGAACATTAGACAAAATAATTTTGGAGGTTCAAGTTTTATGATGGTTATGGAAAATAGTATTTTAGCTGCGGTAACTCCGGAGGCTTCGTTGGCGGTTCTGGGAACGGTGATTAGCTGTGCGATTATAATTGTCGGTGCCAGTGCTGGTATCAGCTGGATAGGCAGCAAGGCCGTCGAGTCCGTTGCCAGGCAGCCTGAAGCGGCAAACCGAATATTCACAACGATGATTGTGTCAGCTGCACTTATCGAAGGAATAACGTTTTTTGCACTGTTACTTTGTGCATTGATTATTTTTGGGAACCGCTGAGAAGTAAGAGTTCTATAATGCAGTTGAGAATCTCCACAATATTTCTGATTGTTTTTTTTATTTGCAGCGTTGTTATGGCTTCCGAGACCAACGGGGCTTCAACAGAGCAAAACATTTTCAGCGGTTCATTCGCAGATGCGCTGTGGACAGTCGCGGCATTTGTACTGCTCGTGGCCGTGCTTGGCAAGTTTGCATGGAAACCTTTGCTCGAAGGACTTCAGGCCCGGCAAAAATACATACAAGAACAGATAGAGACCGCTGAGGACGCCCGCAAAAAGGCCGAGAAATTGCTGGAAGAGCATAAACAGCAGGCTCTGCAGATAATCACCGAAGCTACCAAACAGGCGCAAAAGGAGACGCAGGAACTTACCGAAAAGACGCGGCAGGAGGTATTCGAAATCAGGCGAAGAGCCCAGGAGGACATCAGGCATGCTCGGACGGCGGCATCAGAACAACTATGGAAAGAGGCAGGTGATATTGTCGAGGCGCTTGGCGGCGAGGTATTGGGACGGACAGTCACAGCGCAGGATAATCAGCGTTTAGTTGATGATGCGATTAGCAAACTGAGGCAGAAGAAAAATGAATAGAGGCGAATACACATGAAGGCCTTTGGCAGCTATTTAGAAAAAACCTACGCGGGGGTGCTTTTTGAGCTTGCCAATGAGTATGGACTGTTTGCTGCGGTAAAAGATGATTTGGATTCCTGGACCAAGCTGTGCAGCGAAGAAAAAGATTTTGAGAAATTAATTGTTTCGCCGTATTTTTCTTCAGAATACAAACAGCAGCTTGTCCGCAGGGTACTGTCAGGCAGAGTTGGCACCTTGACCTTGAATTTTCTAATGACGGCAATCAGGCACAATCGCCCCCGGTTTTTGCCTGGGATTATTCAAGAATACGATAAGCTCTGGCACGAAAAAGAGGGTTACTGCTCTGTCGATGTTACTGTTGCCGGATACTTCACCGATGACCAGAAGCAGAAGTTTTTGGATAACATTGTCGCTGCAATGAACAAGAAGGTCAAACTCCATATCACTGTTAATCCGGAAATTATTGGTGGTGTGATTATCCGTTACGAGCACAAGGTCATTGATAATTCCATCAGAACAAGACTGCAGAATGCTGTCCAAACCATAATTGAACGCGGAAAGGCCAAGAAAATTGATGAAGTTTGATATACGTGAAATCAGTAACATACTTAAGCAGGAAATAGGACAGTACAAGACAAAACTTGACGTCTCAACGGTGGGTAGAGTCGTCGAAGTCGGTGACGGTATCAGCAACGATTTATGGGCTGGATAATGCTATGGTGGGGGAAATGCTGCTGTTTGGGAATAACATTATTGGTGAGGTGTTTAATCTCGAGGAGGATTCGGTTGGTTCGGTAATCTACGGTGACTATACGAAAGTAAAAGAAGGCTCGGATGTCCGTGCAAGTGGACAGTTGCTTTCTATTCCTGTTGGCGAACAACTGCTGGGCAGGGTAGTTGACTCTCTCTGCAGACCGATTGATGGCGGACCTCCTATCGAGGTTGCGGCCAGGCGTGCCACTGAGTCCGATGCACCTGGAATTGCACAGCGTCAGCCTGTAAAACAGCCTTTACAGACCGGGCTGAAAAGTATCGATTCAATGATTCCAATCGGACGGGGGCAGCGCGAACTTATTATTGGCGACCGTAAGACCGGTAAAAGCGCAATTGTTCTGGACACAATAATAAACCAGAAGGACAAGGACGTAATTTGTGTGTACGTAGCTATCGGGCAGAAGGAGTCGACTGTTGCAGAAGTCATTGAAAACCTCAAAAAACACGGCGCGATGGGGTACACCGTTGTAATTTCGGCATCGGCGGCTGAGAGCGCACCGATGCAATATATCGCGCCTTATTCCGGCTGCACGCTGGCTGAGTATTTTATGTATGAAAAACATCGAGATACATTGTGCGTGTACGATGATTTGAGCAAACATGCCGTCGCTTATCGTCAGTTAAGTTTGCTGCTGAGACGTCCGCCTGGACGTGAGGCATATCCAGGTGACATTTTTTATCTGCACAGCAGGCTGCTGGAACGCAGTGCCAAGCTGTCTGATAAACTCGGCGGAGGGTCGCTGACGGCTCTGCCGATAATTGAGACGCTTGAGGGGCAGATTTCGGCGTATATTCCGACAAACGTTATTTCGATAACAGACGGACAAATTTATTTACTCAAGGACCTATTCAATGCCGGGATACGCCCGGCGGTGGATGTAGGTACCAGCGTCAGCCGGGTAGGCGGCAATGCGCAGGTTGAAGCAATGAAAAAAGTCGCCGCGAAGCTGCGGCTGGACTTGGCGGCGTATCAGGAACTGAAGAGTTTTGCAAGACTTGGAACCGAACTTGATTCAGCCGCCCAGGCCCAGCTCGACAGAGGCAGTCGAATGGTAGAGCTGCTTAAGCAGCCGCAGTTTGCACCTATGAGTGTTGGCAGACAGGTGATTACAATTTTTGCAGGCTCGAGCGGCCTGCTGGACGACGTACCAATCACTTCGGTAAGCCGGTTTGCAGAAGAGCTGCTGAAGTGGCTTGATGAAAAGCATCCAGAATATGTTGAGGAAATTGACAAAACGGGAGAATTCAGCGACCAGTTGGCGGAGAAATTAAAAGCTGCAATAACAAGTTTTAAGACATCGAGAAGTAAAGGTATCGATTAAGCGATGGCAGGGATACGACAGATATTTTATCGCCGCCGGGCGGTGGAAAACATTTGCCGGATAACGCGGACAATGGGGATTATATCCACCGCCAGGTATAAGTTTTATTTTAACAAACGGGCTGCAATTTTAGATTATCACGACGCCCTGGCAAGAGCGGCATATCTGCTTTTAACCTCAGAGAAACCAATCGAACATCCTGTATTGAAAATCAATTCTTCCGGTCGCTCTGCCATTTTTGCAATTGGCTCGGTAAGAGGCCTTTGCGGCTCGTATAACGATTCTGTCGGTCGGCTTGTTCGAATACAAGTCAACAGAGCAAAAGAATTAGATAGAAAACTGGACATTTACGTAACGGACGGCAGACTGGTTTCCATTTTGCGGCGCTATGGCATAGTGCCGACAAAGGTTTTGGCCGAGTCCGAACAGATGTTATCCGATGTTCAGATTAGCGAGGTCGCCGATGAGTTTGTTAAGCAATACATGGCAGGTCAGCTTGATGATTTCGGAATTGTATATACGCGGTTTCACTCGGTGGCAAGCCAGCGGGTGCGAACGCTGACAATTATGCCTCTGGTGGAGTTGATAGATGATTTAGCCACACGAGCGACAGTTATTTGGCCCTGGGAATTGTCGTTTGAGGATTTTCTTCTGTCTCCGGCTGCAGATGAAATTATTGAAAGTCTTGCCGAGGCGATAATACGTATGTCAATCCATCGCTGTCTTATTAATGCTGTTCTGAGTGAACATGTGGCGCGGATGCTGGCAATGAGAAACGCGACAGAAAATGCTGAAGAGATGATAAGAGACCTGACGGGCGAATACAACAAGGTGCGACAAAGCCAGATAACAAGAGAATTGCTCGATGTAGTAGGCGCAACGGGAGCTTTAGAATGAATAAAGGTAAACTGATACAAGTAATTGGCAGTGTTTTTGACGCCCAATTTACGTCGGAACAAATACCTGCAGTATATAATGCTGTTGTGGTACAAGGGAATTTTCCCGATGGCAGAACCAAGCTATATGGAGAGGTTCAACAACACCTCGGAGGCGGCAAAATACGAGCCATCGCGATGAGCAAGACGTTCGGTCTGCGCCGCGGAATGGATGTAATTGATACCGGTTCTCCGCTGACTATGCCTGTCGGGCTATCTATGCTCGGAAGAGTGTTCAATTTGCTCGGTGAACCAATCGATGAGCTTGGACCGGTTAAAACTGATATCAGGATGCCGATTCATCGCCAGCCTCCCAAACTGGTAGATTTGTCGGCAAAAACCGCGATGTTTGAAACCGGCATAAAGGTGATAGACCTGCTGTGTCCATTTGTGCGAGGGGGAAAAACCGGTTTATTTGGCGGCGCCGGCGTCGGAAAAACCGTTATCATTCAGGAACTTATCGCAAGAGTTGCAAAAAAGCACGGCGGGTACACCGTTTTCGCTGGAGTGGGTGAGCGGACACGCGAGGGCAATGACCTGTGGCTTGAAATGCAAAAAACACGTATCGGTGACGGTGATGATACAGTGCTGAATCATACCTGTCTGGTGTTTGGACAGATGAATGAGCCGCCGGGAGCTCGACTTCGTGTTGCTCTTTCTGCGATGACGGAAGTAGAGTACTTCAGCGAAAGCGGCGCAGGTGACACACTGCTTTTTATAGACAATATTTTCCGTTTCTCCCAGGCCGGTTCGGAAGTTTCCGCTCTGCTGGGGCGGATTCCGTCGGCGGTTGGTTATCAACCGACACTGGCTACCGAAATGGGGCAGCTCGAGGAACGAATAGCCTCCACAAGAAGCGGTTCAATCACATCCGTTCAGGCGATATATGTACCGGCAGATGATTTGACCGACCCGGCGGTGGCGACGGCTTTTACACATCTGGATTCTTTTGTTGTGCTTAAACGTTCCATCACGCAAAAAGGAATTTATCCTGCTGCTGACCCGCTCGAAAGCAGCTCACGAATACTTGACCCCAATATCGTCGGGCAGGAGCATTACGAAGTCGCTCAGACAGTCATCGAATATCTCCAGCGGTACAAAGACCTGCAGGACATTATTGCGATTCTCGGCGTCGATGAACTGAGCAAGGAAGACCAGACAGTTATCGCGCGTGCAAGGAAACTGGAAAAATTTTTCTCGCAGCCGTTCTTCGTTACAAAGCAGTTCCTCGGGCTTGAGGGTAAATACGTGGACAAGGCCGCTACTATAGAAGGCTGCAAACAAATATGCCAGGGCAAATGGGACCACCTGCCGGAAGAGGCATTTATGTATGTCGGCACCATCGAAGATGCTGAGCAAAAGGCGTGGAAGCTGACCTTGCGGTAAAGGGAAAATCAGAAATGCCGGCTATTCATCCAGCATTCCGGTGTATTGTAACATCGCCTTCAGGCAAGTTGTTTGAGGGCATGGCAACATCTGTTGTATTTCCAGCGCATGATGGTCAAGTTTGTGTATGGTATGGTCACATTCCGATGCTTTGTAAATTAGGCCTCGGAATAGTTAAAATAACCGGCGTTCCTCCGGATATTGATACTCCGCCGAACGTAACCACTTTGTTGATTGACGGCGGTTTTATGCTGCTGGCCGCAAATGTTCTTACAATCACAGCGTTTGAGGCAATTTCCCCGCGAGATACTAAGGTTGAAAAAATACGCCGGATTATAGAAAAGGCCGAGAAATTGGCTTCCGGCGAGGTTACAGTAGAGCAGCGCCGTCATTACCTTAAGAAGATTTCGTTGTTGAGGCAATTAGTGCAACGCGAGTACCAACAAGAAACGGTAGAAGCGACCGACAAAGAATCCTACAAAGAGCCAAAGTGATATATAGCTAACCCCAGCAAGCCGGCACGGTTACCTGCCTCCGAACTATTTTTATTATACGCACTTAAGAAAATTTTATAACAAAAGCATTTTCACGGAAATTATAATAAGTTAGACTATAGTTTTTCGTTGTATATTCCGGACGCAAATAAGCACAAAGCATGGAAAATCAGTGGATGATTCCGGCTATTGTTTTTGTTCCGACCGTCGGAGCATTTGTTCTGCCGTTGCTGGAACGGATATCAAGCAAACTGAGAAACTTTTTTGCGCTTGGTTTTGTATTAGTATCGCTTGTATTAACGATTGTCATTTTGCCGGCTGTTTTTGCCGAGGGGACGATAACATCACAATCGCTTTTTAGCGGCGCATACAATCTGACTTTTTCCGCCGACAAATTAGCGGTATTTATGGCTTTGGTGTCCGCGTTGGTAAGCGCAATAATTGTTTTTTATTCTTTCGGTTACATCAGCCACTACGAAAACCAGAACGAATACTATTTAATGGTTGTGCTGTTTTTCGGCGCGATGATGGGGCTGGTTTTCTCACGCAATCTTATATCGCTGTACGTATTTTGGGAAATTACCGCCATAACAAGCTGGCGACTTATCGGGTTTTTCCGGGAAAAGCAGCACGTGCTGCGGGCTGATAAGGCTTTTCTGGTAACAATGTTAGGCTCGGTGCTGATGCTTATCGGCTTTATCAGTATTTACCAGCAGCATAGCTCATTCGATTTGGCAGTCCTGAAGAATAGTCATATCTCCAACATAGCAGTCCTGTTGATTCTTGCAGGTATATTTGCCAAATCCGCGACACTTCCATTACATACATGGCTTCCGGACGCTGGCATCGCACCATCGCCTGTTACAGCTTTGCTTCACGCGGCACTGCTGGTGAAAATCGGAGTTTATGTTTTTGCCAGATTGTTTATCGCCAGCTTTACAGTCGACCAGTTCTGGCATACCGCCGTGCCTCTAATCGCAGGTGCCAGCGCCCTCGTTTCAGCCGGCGCCGCGATGATTGAAACGGACCTCAAGCGGATTATCGCATACAGCACGGTCAGTCAGATAGGCTTTATCTTTCTCGGTTTGGCAATAAGTAATGAGATGGGTGTTGCAGGAGCTTTACTGTATATTCTTATGCACGGCTTGGCAAAGGGAGGGCTGTTTCTTTGTGCCGGCATAGTCGAACAAAACACCAAAACCAAAGACATAACGCAGCTTGGCGGCCTAATCAAAGCAATGCCGGTCACCGCAGTATCATTTTTATTCTGTGCTTTTTCTGTAATGGGGATACCCCCGTTCGGAGGTTTCTTCAGTAAATATATGGTTATCACGGGCGCAATTCAAAGCGGCCAATTGTGGATTTCACTTATTTTTCTGGCAGGAGCGTGCATGACAATCATATATCTTTTCAGGGTTTTCAACATGGTTTTCATGGGCCAGGAAAAACTAAAGCCCCAACCGGAAGGTTCTCCAGTGATGGTAATTAGCGTCGCGACACTGGCAGCCGTTTCGCTGGTCGGTGGTATTTTGATTTATTTCCCAATCCAATTCGCACAATCAGCAATTCAGCAATTGCCGGGGATACTGAAATGACCAACAATTTATTACTGCTGCCCATAGTTATACCGCTGATTGCCGGCTTGCTGACCCTGCCGATAAGGCAGCGACTTATGGGTGTCAGGGAGGCCATCGCGCTGCTTGGAACCCTTCTGAATCTGATTGTGGTGACTATTTTGTTTAAGCACGACTTGACTTATTCACTTCCGTGGGCCGGTTTTGGAATGGAGTTCATCCTCCGGCTGTACCATTTCAGCAGCTTCATACTTTTGGCGACAGGGGTGTTTGCGTTTCTGTTTATGTTGTATTGCAGTTCATTCATGCGTGACAAAAGTTATCTGAACCAGTTTTATTTTTATTTGCTGGTATCTGTCGCGATGGTCAATGGCGCCGTTTTGGCAGATAATCTCGTCTTGATGCTCTTTTTCTGGGAAGGCCTGCTTCTGACTATGTTCGGGTTGATTGCGCTGGGCGGCAAAGAAGCATTTAAGACCGCGACCAAGGCATTTATCATCGTTGGAATCTCTGATTTATGCTTTATGGTTGGGATAGGTCTTACGGGGTATCTGGCTAAGACGCTGACAATTTCACAGATTAATGTCCCTGTCGGTACGCTTGGCAGCGTCGCTTTTATCTTTATGATGATTGGGGCGATTTCAAAAGCGGGGTCGATGCCTTTTCACAGCTGGATTCCGGATGCTGCCATTGACGCACCGCTGCCATTTATGGCGTTTTTGCCGGCTTCCCTTGAGAAACTGCTGGGAATTTATATGCTCGCTCGAATTTCACTGGATATGTTCAAGCTTAGCCCGGCTTCGCGGCTCAGCATCCTGCTTATGACAATTGGCGCAATAACTATCGTGCTGGCTGTGATGATGGCGCTGATTCAAAAGGATTATAAGAGGCTGCTTTCATATCACGCCATCAGCCAGGTAGGGTACATGATTTTGGGTATCGGCACTTGTCTGCCGGTGGGAATCATAGGCGGACTTTTCCATATGATTAACAATGCGTTATACAAAAGCTGTTTATTTCTTACCGCAGGTTCCGTTGAAAAGCAAACCGGCACTACTAATCTGTATAAATTAGGCGGCTTGTGGTCGAAAATGCCTGTAACTTTTGCATGTTTCTTTATTACAGCAGCTTCCATCAGCGGCGTCCCGCCTTTCAACGGCTTTTTCTCCAAGGAAATGGTTTATAACGGTGCACTGGAAAGGGGGTTGATTTTTTATCTCGCGGCGTTAGTCGGCTCTTTCTTTACGGCAGCCTCATTCTTAAAGCTCGGACATTCCGCGTTCCTCGGAAAAACTAACCTCGACAACGAAAACGTTAAAGAATCTTCCTGGCCTATACTTATACCGATGATAGTTATTGCCGCAATCTGCGTATTTTTCGGTGTGTATCATCGTTTCCCGGTTAGCAACTTTATCGAGCCCGTACTTGAAGGACACAATCCGGCCGAGCATGGTTCCTCCACTAATACGATGCTGATTGTGCTGACCGTGTTTGTATTGGCAGGAGCGTTCCTGCATCATCTTATCGCTGCAAAAGTAATGGGAGGCGGCAGCAAAGCATCGAACCATATTCGTAATGCTCCTGTTTTGAAAGGCATTTACGACAGGGCTGAAAAAAGATTTTTCGACCCTTATGATATAGTCCTGAAGATAATTAATGGAGTTTCGAAGGTCATGTGGCTGATAGACAGGGTTATTGACAAGTTTTACGACAGTGTGTCTGTGCACTCAGCCTATGTGTTGGGTAATGGCATAAGAAGAGCGCATACTGGCAATTATTCTCTTTATGTAGTCTGGTCACTCGTGGGAACTATATTGGCTTTAGTTATGTTATTGAAATGAACTTAGCTCGAAATGAAAGTTTAAAGTAATATGCTTTCACTATTTTTACTGTTACCTTTGTTGGGCATAATAATACTGAATCTTCCCGCCCAAAGAACAATGCGCAGGAGCGGCGTTGTGGTACGCTTTGCTCTTGTCCGCGGGCCAGGTGTTTGTGGTTTTATTTCATCCTACGGGATTTTGGGAAAGGCCGGATTTTTGGGGTCGTTTTTTCGCACTGAGGCTTTCGGCTGATAATATAAGCCTCGTGCTGCTTCTTTCGATTGGAATCGTAACATTCGTCGCCACTCTTGTTGCCTGGCAAACAATCAGCGAAGCAAAACAACGACTGAATTTTATAAACTTATTGCTCATATCTCTGATTGGGATGAATGGTACAGTGCTTCTTGCGGACGTTTTTTCACTTTATATTTTTATTGAGATTATCGCTGTTTCTTCTTTCATTCTTATATCTTTCCATCAGGATTTGAACGCCCTCGAGAGTGCGTTTAAGTATATAGTTCTTTCGGCGGTGGCGACGATATTAATGCTCACAGCCATATCGGTATTTTTGCTTGTTGCGGGTGATACTTCCTTTGCCTCCGTAGCTAACGCCATCGCAAGTAATAACAACAGCATTCTTATTAAAGCGGCCATTGGTATCTTCGTATGCGGCTTATTCATCAAAGGAGGTCTGGTGCCGTTTCATGGCTGGCTGCCGGGGGTTTATTCAACGGCTCCACCGGCAGTATCGGTGCTTTTGGCGGGTATAGCAACGAAGGTATCCGGCATATACGCGTTGATAAGACTGGTAACAACCGTCTTTGGTCCGAATGGCTCAGTGAACAATTGTTTATTGTTAGTGGGAATTGCTTCGATATTGGTAGGTGCACTGGCTGCTTTAGTTCAGGATGACTTCAAAAAGATGCTCGCTTATTCAAGTATCAGCCAGGTGGGCTATATAATATTGGGACTGGGTTGCGGCACAAACCTCGGAATCGCTGCCGCGGTGTTCCATTTGTTCAATCATTCAATATTCAAATCACTTTTGTTTGTCAACTCTGCCGCGGTCGAACAGCAGACAGGAACAACGGATATGAACAAGATGGGCGGACTGGAGGCGAGGATGCCTTACAGCAATGCTACCTCATTGATAGCTGTGCTTTCGGCGGCGGGCGTTCCGCCGCTGGCGGGGTTCTGGAGTAAATTGCTTATCATAATTGCACTATGGCAATGCAATCATCGTGGTTATGCGATTGTTGCGATACTGGCGAGTATTATTACTCTGGCGTATTTGCTTTCGATACAGCGAAAAGTGTTCTTCGGCATCCTGCCGGATAAGCTGCAGCATATAAAAGAGGCTGGTATCGGAATAATTTTACCGGCTGTGGTGCTCGCAGGTATAATTCTTGGTGTTGGATTATTTTTCCCGATGCTGTTCAACAGCTTTATGATTCCGATTGACGGTTTCCTTAAGTAAGTAAATTTTATGTCTGATATTGTTATAAAGCTGATTCTTGTCGCAGCGATGGTTATCGCCGCCGTCTCCACGGTGATGGTCACACGGCTGCTTCACTCAGCCATTGGTCTTGGTATTACAAGCGCTGTTCTGGCAATTCTTATATTCCAGCTTGCTTCCCCGATTACCGCGGTGTTTGAACTGTCGGTTTGTGCGGGCCTTATTTCCGCTATATTCATAAGCGTTATTTCCCTGACCCAGCGGCTGACACCCGAAAAATTTGTGGAAAGAAGAAAACTGCGACTTCGAAGATTCTGGTTTTTACCTGTAATTATCGTTCTGGCAGCCGTTGTTTTATACCTCATCCACATACCGGTGACTGTTAATCTACCCGCACATCCTGCGGAAAATAACGTAAATATTATATTATGGCGACTTGCGACATTTGGACCTCCTGGGGCAAATTGTAATCCTGCTGGCCGGGGCCTTTGGAGTGGTGATATTTTTCAGGGAGCGCAAATGAGTAACGATATGTCCCAGTTGTTCTGGCTGTGTGCCGTCGGTATAACTTTAGTGTTTATCGCGGGAATCTACTGCGTGCTGGCTGCCTTTACTCTGGTAAGGGCAATTATAGGCCTGGAACTTCTGACGAAAGCAGTAACGCTGCTTTTAATACTTGTAGGATATGTTAGCGGCCGGACAGGTTTGGCGCAATCACTTGCCATAACTCTTATAGTTATTGAGGTCGTGGTTATAGCAGTAGCGATGGGTGTAATATTGTCTGCTTTTAGACATAACAAAACAATTGATGTCAAAATGCTTAGAAATGTTAAGGGTTGAGAATAGATAATGACAGAAAGTGTATTGCTTTCACCCCCGGTGGTGTTTATTGTTATTTTAGGTTTGGTTTTAAGCTTATCATTTGTACTGTCAAAACTTGCGTTTAAACCTGAGCGGAAAGTCAACGGGTTGACCAAGTCTTATGCTTGTGGTGAAGACATCGCCGACAGCATGATTCAGCCTGATTACAGTCAATTTTTCCCATTCGCATTTTATTTTACCATATTGCATGTTGTCGCTCTTATGATTGCTTCCGTGCCAGCGGCGACGATTGAAACAATTTTAATCGCAGTTATTTATATTATCGGTGCGATTATTGGTTTGCTTGTTTTGTACAGGAGATAAGCCGAGTGGCTTTACTTAAGAAAATAGTGACTTGGGCGAGAATTAAATCTCCGTGGATACTGCATTTCAACACGGGAGCCTGCAATGCCTGCGATATTGAGCTTATCGCCTCATTGACTCCGTGCTACGACGTTGAGCGTTTCGGCATTCTTCTAAAAGGTACACCCCGGCACGCAGATATTCTGGTTTGCTCGGGTCCTGTTACTCGCCAGATAAAGGATAGACTCATACGAATCTATGAACAGATGCCGGAGCCTAAATTCGTAGTGGCAGTCGGTACCTGCGCCTGCTCAGGCGGTGTTTTTAAGGGCTGCTACAATGTGGAGGCCGGTATCGATTCGGTCATACCGGTCTCGGTTTATATCCCCGGTTGTCCCGCAAGCCCCAAAGCCATTATCGACGGCGTTGTCAAGTTATTGCAGAGCCTTGAGAAGAAGGAGGAAACTCTCGCTGACACAAAGTAGCTGTGGAGATATATATGCCTGAAGAAAATAATATTAAGCAGCAACTAATCGAGAAATTCAGCTATTTAAGCGACAAGATGACAGTTCAAAAAACCAGACGCATATTTGCTGATATACCATTGGCAAATTTCTCTGAAGTGTTTGATTATGCGGTCAAGCAGTTGGGGTTCTCGATTCTGGTTACCATTACCGGTCTCGATGAAGGCGCAACACTGGGATTTATTTATCATCTGGCCCGTGAGAATGGCATAGTGCTGAATTTGCATACTAATGCGCCAAAGGATAACCCGAAGATTAAAACCATTACCACGTATTTTCCAGTGGCGGATGCTTATGAAAGAGAGCTTGTAGATTTGTTTGGTGCACAGGTCGAGGGTCTGCCGGAAGGTAACAGGTATCCGTTACCCGATGATTGGCCTGCAAATCAGTTTCCTCTTCGCAAGGATTGGAAAACTTGTTTGCTTGATAAAAAAGGGGGTGAATGAAAAATGCCTCATCGAAACTTTAAAATTCCGATAGGTCCCCAGCATCCGGCACTAAAGGAGCCCGAATGTTTCAGCCTGATACTAAAGGGTGAAAAAATCGCGGCTATGAATGTCAGACTGGGTTACAATCACCGCGGGATTGAAAAGGCTTGTGAGGAACGAACATATATACAGGACATTTATCTTATCGAACGAATCTGCGGTATATGTTCGCATTCACATTCGACCTGTTTTGTCCAGGCGGTTGAGGAAATAGCGCAACTGGAAACTCCCAAACGCGCACTTTACATTCGTTCTTTGATTGCCGAACTCGAAAGGGTACATAGTCACCTGTTATGGCTCGGTGTCGCGGGCCACGAAGTAGGTTTCGATACGCTTTTGATGTACACCTGGCGGGACCGTGAGGTTGTGATGGATACGCTTGCGATGCTGACCGGTAACCGCGTCAACTATGGCATGAATACTATCGGGGGTGTCAGACGCGATGTTACTGCGGAACAGAAACAGCAGGTCCTGAAGGCAATAGATACACTTGAGGAACGAACAAAATACTATATCCAGGTAGCCACGCAGGAAATAACTCTTATAAAGCGTCTTTCCGGCGTCGGTGTTTTGTCGCACGAAGATGCTGTTCGGCTGGGAGCTGTCGGTCCGACGGCTCGCGCCTCCGGTGTCGATAGAGACATCAGGCGCGACGACCCTTATGCCGCCTATGGCGAACTTTCATTCAAAGTGATTACGGATAATCACAACGACGTTTACGGCAGGACTCTCGTCCGGGTTGGCGAACTTATGGAATCTTACAGTATGGTCCGTCAAATCCTGTCGAATCTGCCCGAAGGTCCCATCGCCGTTAAAGCCCCTCGAAAGATTAAAGCTGGCCAGGCGTTTAGTCGTTACGAAGCCCCGAGAGGCGAAGATGCTCATTACGTCCTATCAAACGGCACAGAAAAACCGGAACGCGTGAAGGTACGAGCTCCGACGCTGGCAAATGTGCAGGCTGTCAGCCATATGCTCAAAGACAGATATCTTGCTGATATGCCGATTGTGATAGCTGCGATTGACCCATGTTTTTCCTGCACCGACAGAACGATATCTGTCATGGATGCATATGACCAGTCACCTGAGATTGTGAATTGGTCGGCACTGCATTCTTATAGTATAGACTGGTACCGCCGGCGCGGAATTGATTTTTCGCAGTTGAACAAAAAATTCAAGATACCAAGAGAGATTTAAAGTAATGGTCAACACGTTATTTCATATTTTGATATTTCCAGGTTTCTTATTTGTTTGCCTGTTCGGCTTAGTAGCTGAGTTTGTTGACAGGAAACTCTGTGCAAGGCTGCAGAATAGAATTGGTCCGCCCTGGTTTCAGCCTTTAGCGGATTTTATCAAACTGGCAGCGAAGGCAGATATGGTTCCGGAACAGGCTGACAGGACCGTTTTTACTCTTATGCCGGTTATCGCTCTTACCGCGACTGTTACCGCCTTGTTTTATATACCCATCTGGCAGCAGCGGGCCTTGTTTTCATTTAAGGGCGATGTGATTGTTGTGCTTTATCTGTTGACGATTCCGACATTCACATTTTTCCTCGGCGGCTGGTACGCCAGAAGCGTTTTTTCCATGATTGGTGCCAGCGCGTTCAATCACCCAGTTGTTTGCGTATGAGATTCCTTTATTTCTTAGCATCCTCGCTCCAGCTATGCTGGCCAATACCTGGTCATTTAGTGAAATGACTGTTTATTATGGCAATCATCACTGGTTTGGATTGTTCAATCTTGCGGGATTTGCGGTAGCGCTGGTGTCGCTTTTAGGCAAATTGGAAAAAGTGCCGTTTGATATACCCGAAGCCGAAACCGAGATTGTGGCGGGCAGCTTCTCCGAATACAGCGGAAGGCTCCTCGCTCTTTTCAGAATGGCCATTGATGTGGAACTTGTAGTTGTTTCATCTCTACTGGCAGCGGTTTTTCTGCCTTTCGGTCTGAATTTGGGATTTATTCCCGGTTTCATACTGTACCTGGTCAAAGTTTTGTTTATTGTGGCGCTGGTATCGCTGCTTCGGACAATGTTTGCACGTTTGCGAATTGACCAGATGATTAATTTTTGCTGGAAGTATCTTGCTCCCGTCGCTTTTGTGCAGGTTATTGTCGACCTTATTTTGAAAGGAGTCGGGATAGTATGATAAGACCGGGAAAAATGATAATGCAGGTATTACGTTCGGTTTTCAAAAAGCCGGCGACTACGACATATCCGCTTGAAAAGTCTGAAATGCCGGATAAATTTCGAGGCAAATTGAAATATTATCCCGAAAGATGTATAGGCTGCATGTTGTGCATGAGAGATTGTCCTACCGGCGCGATAACCATTAAAAAAGTCGGTGAAAAAAAGTTTGTGGCCGAAATTGACCTGTCCAAATGTATATACTGTGCGCAGTGCGTAGATTCCTGCCCCAAGGAAGCACTTGAATCCACGAAGGAGTTCGAATTAGCCAAAACGCACCGCGAAGAATTAAAAGTGGTATTCGATGCAAAACCTGACGAGGATATTAAGGCAAAAACTGGATAATGCTTCAAGGGTCGCTGTCCTCGGCATCGGTTCGGACCTCAGAGGCGACGACATAGCCGGTATCATCGCCACGCAGCAGATAGAAAAAATCATCAAACAAAAAACGTCGCCGCCCGAAGTGAAATTTTTTATCGGCGCAACTGCTCCTGAAAATCTGACCGGTGAAATAAAAAAGTTCCAGCCTTCTCATCTTATAATCATTGATTCTGTCTATTCAAACGTTCCGCCCGGCCGAATAACTGTTATGGACCCAGGGGAGATTGAGGATGTTTCATTTTTTACACACAAACTGCCTATCAAGGTAATGATTGATTATCTTCTACAGTTTTGCAAGTTCCACGTTATAATTATCGGTATTCAGCCTAAGGACATCGCCATAGGCAAGCCTGTATCGGAAGAAATCGGTCACGCGGTAAAAAAACTTAGTGAAACGATTGCTAAAATCCTTAGCGTGAGATAGCTGTGCCTAAATACATCGTGTGTATGTCTTTATAAAATAGACAGGTAAAAAACACTTGTAAGAATGAGCCTTTTGGTTTATTTTCTTTTCTTTCTCTTCAGGGAATATGAAAACCAATTTACCAAGGATTTCTTATAAAGGAGAAAAACAGTGGAAACGCGTAAGGAAGGTAATGTTTTAACCCCAAGGCTGGGATTTTTCGCTGCGGCAGTTATGTTGTTGTGCAATGCGTCGGCAGCGATGGCAGGTGAAGCTGAACTCATATTGCCTGACTTGAAATCAGTAAAGTTTCTGTCGAATTACATAGACGGCAGGTCTCTGTTGTTATGGGGTCTGGTGATATGTGCATTTGGCGTGGTGTTCGGCGTGGTGCAATTCCTCCAGATAAAAGCAACGAAGGTTCATAAGGCCATGCTCGACATCTCCGAGTTAATCTATGAAACCTGCAAAACTTACCTGTTCACACAGGGCAAATTCATAATCATCTTGTGGGCACTTGTGGCCATTATCATCGAAGCGTATTTCCACTGGCTTCGCCATTTCGAGGGGGCCAAGGTCATGCTTATCCTTATATGCAGTCTGATTGGTATCGCAGGCAGCTACACCGTGGCGTGGTTTGGAATGCGCATTAACACGCTGGCAAACTCTCGTGCCGCCTTTAGCAGTCTCAGGGGAAAACCGTTCCTAATATATGCAATTCCGCTAAAGGCCGGTATGAGCATAGGTATGCTTTTGGTAAGCATAGAGCTGACGGTTATGCTTTGTATCCTGCTGTTTATTGACCCGAGCTACGCAGGGCCTTGCTTTATCGGTTTTGCCATAGGCGAATCTCTGGGTGCCTCGGTGCTGAGGATTGCCGGCGGCATTTTTACCAAGATTGCTGATATAGGTTCAGACCTGATGAAAATTATTTTCCAAATCAAAGAGGACGATGCCCGCAACCCAGGAGTTATAGCTGACTGCACCGGCGATAATGCCGGCGATTCCGTGGGGCCGACCGCGGATGGCTTCGAAACTTACGGCGTAACAGGTGTGGCGCTGATTACATTCATCCTGCTGGCGGTCAAGGACCCTCTTAATCAGGCGAAGCTGCTGGTCTGGCTTTTTGTGATGCGACTTATAATGATTATCACCAGCGCCGTTTCGTACTGGATAAACGATATAAAGGCCAAAGCCCGATATCTCCATGCCGACGAGATGAATTTTGAAGAGCCGCTTATCTCTCTTGTCTGGATTACCTCGCTGGTTTCCATCGGCCTGACTTATCTGGTTTCGTATCTGATTATTCCCAACCTCGGCGATGGGACTATGTGGTGGAAGTTCGCCTCGATTATAAGCTGCGGCACAATAGCCGGTGCCATTATACCTGAGATAGTAAATATATTTACTTCCGTAAAATCCGCCTATGTTCAAAATATCCTCAACTCCTCACGCAAGGGCGGCGCCCCCTTGAACATCCTTTCAGGTTTTTGCGCCGGCAATTTCAGCGCCTACTGGATGGGTTTGTGCATTCTTGTTCTGATGGCCATTGCGTATGGTGTAAGCACCGCAGGATTGGATGCACTGATGATTGCTCCATCGGTTTTTGCATTTGGTCTTGTGGCGTTTGGCTTTTTGGGTATGGGCCCGGTTACTATCGCCGTCGATTCCTATGGCCCTGTGGCCGACAACGCCCAATCGGTATATGAGCTTTCACTGATTGAAAGTATCCCGAATATCAAGGCGGACATTAAGAAAGATTTCGGTTTTGAGCCTGATTTTACAAAGGCCAAGGATTATCTGGAGGCTAATGACGGTGCGGGCAATACCTTCAAGGCGACCGCCAAGCCGGTTCTTATCGGTACGGCTGTGGTAGGGGCCACAACTATGATTTTCTCAATCATTGTTATTTTAACTCAGGGCCTGAAGCCCGAACTTCTTGCCAATCTTTCTATTTTGCATCCGCCGTTCCTGCTCGGGATGCTTGCGGGCGGCTCTGTCATTTACTGGTTTACGGCTGCTTCGACGCAGGCGGTTACCACCGGCGCCTACCACGCAGTGAAGTTTATCAAGGCCAATATCAAGCTCGAAGGTGCGGAAAAGGCCTCGACCGCAGACAGCAAAAAAGTGGTGGAGATTTGCACGAAGTTTGCCCAGAAGGGCATGATAAATCTGTTCCTTGCCATATTCTTCAGCACGCTTGCGTTTGCCTGCCTTGACCCGTATTTCTTCATCGGCTACCTGATATCTCTGGCGTTTTTCGGCCTTTTCCAGGCCATCTTTATGGCCAATGCCGGTGCCATCTGGGACAATACCAAAAAGTTCGTTGAGGTGAACCTTAAGGAGAAGGGCACTGAGCTGCACAAAACGGTGGTTGTTGGCGACACTGTGGGCGACCCCTTCAAGGATACATCTTCAGTTTCAATGAACCCGATAATCAAGTTCAGCACATTGTTCGGGCTTCTGGCTATAGAGCTTGCGTTGGTAATGAGCAGAAAGACCGATGTAATATTAGCGGCTGCCTTCTTTATTGTCGGGGCAATCTTCGTGCTTCGTTCATTCTATGATATGAGAATTAAGGCGGACGATTAGGTCTTTGAAATCCCGAGTTTAACAAGTCAAGGCTGGCTTGCAGCTTGACCGTGGGTCTGTCGAACCGAAGGTTGAGGGTTCGAGCCACTTCGGCCTCGTTTTGTAAGTGGTTTCAGAGTACGGACTTATAGTCATTGCCTTTTTGTTTACCTGCCGAAAATCCTAAACGTTCATTTGCTCAGGGAAATCTGATTCAAATATCAGGAGTAATTATATTGATTTTTTTGCTTCCATTTGTTATTATAGTGTTTAATAGATGAGTCAATTTCGAGCACAGGCATCAGTGTTACAAAGAAGGGGGCGAGGGCAGTGTTTTCTCATCCTGCTGCTGACGTTGGGGATGCTTTTTGCGGCCTGCCCTGCATATTGCAGCTGATTATTATGTTGCGACGGATGGAAATGACAGCAACGACGGCTCCATAGACCATCCCTTTAAAACGATTGGCCAAGGCCGTGAGCATGGTTGTGGCGGGCGACACTATTTACGTGCGCGGAGGAACATACACATACTCAGGCTCAAGCCCCGCGATCACTCTTCCTTCAAAGAGCGGATCAAGTGAAACCAATAGATGTTCTTTGATGGGCTATAACGGTGAACGGCCGCTTCTGGATTTTACAGCGATGACGGGACCTCCGCCGACGGTATTAAAATCAACGGCAGTTATTGGTATGTCAAAGGGTTAGATTTCAAAGGAGCTCCGCATAACGGAATAAATATTAACGGAGGAAGCTATAATATCGTCGAATTCTGCTCCTCATACGAAAATAGGAATACCGGCGTTCAATTAGAAAATGGTGCAGCGTACAATCAAATCATAAATTGTGATTCCTATTATAATTATGATGCTGCCTGCACGGCGAAGATGCTGATGGTTTTGCACCGAAGATGGATGTCGGCACAGGCAATTACTTTTATGGCTGCAGGTCGTGGCAGAACTCGGATGATGGGTA
Source organism: uncultured Phycisphaerales bacterium (assembly GCA_963760535.1). Classification (GTDB taxonomy): domain Bacteria; phylum Planctomycetota; class Phycisphaerae; order Sedimentisphaerales; family Anaerobacaceae; genus CAVXEF01. Next base: position 4,553 of record CAVXEF010000031.1, on the reverse strand, counting down.
TGATGGATATCTCAAGGACAGCTGATGATGTAAATACTACTTATGAAAACTGCTGGGCTTTTAAGAATGGTTATCTCAAAGATGGAAGCTGCAAGCGGCGGTAACGGTCAATGGATTTAAGATGGGTGGAAGACTAGACTTGAGACATAATGTGATTTTGAAAAATTGTCTCTGCTTTTCACAATAAGGAGAAAGGATTTGACCAAAATCACAATAAAGGTTCTATGACTCTCTACAATTGCACAGCATTTAGTAATGGCGGGTATAATTATAACATCTACGAAGCGCTGGCGAGCGGCAAGACGGCAACAGTTACCAATTGCGTTTCTGCCGGGACAGGAGGGATGAGATCTGGGCAGTTTTGTTGTGCAAACAACAAATAGCTGGATAGCCCGTTTGTTGTTACCAATGCAGATTTTGTCAGTATTGACCCTTCTGCAGCATACGGTCCACGAAAAGCCGACGGCAGTTTGCCCGACATTACTTTTATGCACCTTGCAGCCGGAAGCGACCTCATTGATGGGGGAACAGATGTTGGGTTGCCGTATAACGGCAGTGCACCAGACCTGGGAGCCTTTGAATATCATGGACGGCGATTGCCAGCCTGATGGCGATGTTGATTGGGCTGATTTGGCGTGTCTGGCGTCTAACTGGCTGGATTCCGACTGCGGGACCTGCAATGGGGCCGATTTCAACGGCGACGGCAAGGTAAACTTTTACGACTTTGCCAGTGATGGCGGAGAACTGGCTGAAATAATAGGGTATCTATGCTGATGCCTGTTTGCATTTAATCATCCAGACGGTTACTCCTTTATAAAGCCGTTTTACACCTAATAACCCGTATTGTTGATAGGACTATCGACAAAGGTCAAGGTTCGGGTTCCTGCCCGGCAGGCGGCACACTACAGTGACAAATTTAATTTTTATTGGTTTTTGACTTTTTATTAGTTGCTGTTTTCTGATAAAATTCACGGGCAAAGTTTGAAAGGAACAATTTAACGGAAAGAAAAAATGAAACATAATAAATCAGATTGCCCGGGTAAAGCAAAGTATCTGTCGGGGAAAAGGATTCTTCCAAAGCCAATCGACCAGGACACAGGTTTAGTAAAGCTGATAGACAATATGGATGCTTATAACGGCGGAAGATTGAGAGCCGCCTGTCACCTGCTCGTAGATAGATACTCGCAGGATGATGTTACAATAGGATTAAGCCTGGCAGGGGCATTGACGCCGGCAGGATTGGGACCTTCGACAATAATTCCTTTGATGAATCATGGCTTCGTCGATTGGATAGTTGCAACCGGTGCGAATATGTACCATGATTTGCATTATGCCTTTAATCTGCCGATGTTCAGAGGCAGCCATAATGTTGACGATGCGGACTTGAGAGCAAAAGGCATAACAAGAATCTACGACATCCTGTTCGATTATGAAGACGTCCTGATGGAGACCGACAGGAGATTGAGAGAGATACTTGTAAGACCCGAATTTCAGAAGGAAATGGGCACACGCGAATTTTATCATCATCTTGGCAAAATCGTCAACGAACTCGAACATAAAAACAAGCTCGGCCAGGTAAGTATTCTGGCAGCAGCCTATCGCAACGGCATTCCGGTTTTTACATCCTCGCCGGGCGATTCGACTATCGGAATGAATGTGGCCGGCCTTGAGCTTCTGGCAGAAGCGGCGGGTCTGCAGGATTTATTCAAGCTGAAAATAAATCCGAGCATTGATGTCAATGATTCGACAGCCATAGTGCTGAACGCCAAAAGATACGAAAACGGCAAAACCGCGGTCATCCTGATTGGCGGCGGCAGCCCGAAAAACTTTATGCTCCAGACCGAGCCGCAGATTCAGGAAGTCCTGATGATACCGGAAATGGGCCAGGATTATGACATCAATATAACCGATGCCAGGCCGGACACGGGCGGATTATCGGGTGCTCCGCCCTCCGAAGCGGCAAGCTGGGGCAAAATCGACCCGACAAAACTTGAAGAAACTGTTACCGCATACCTCGATGTTACAGTAGCGTTTCCTATGATGGCCGCTTATGTGATACAGTCCACTAAACCCAAAAAACAAAAAAGATTATACGACAGGGCCGATGAACTGCACGAAAAACTGATAAAGTCTTATCTTGAGAATAATAAAGAAGTGGAAAAACTTAAAGAGCTTATAAAGAAACTGTGAACAGGAAAAATTGATAAGCAAAAAGTGTGGTAGATTATTAGGTTGGCTTAAAATGAGCAATCCAGATTTTGATAAATATTTGCACCTTTATATGATTTCTCAGCTTACACAGGGCTTCAAGTTGAAATACTCAATCGAACCGAGTCTAATATCATCGGTATGTTAGAGAATATGTATAAGGATGCAAACACAATCAATAACGTGTATGGTTTGTTCTGGTTATGGACATTAGGTGCATACGAAGTTGTACGAACTATGACCCAGGCTAGGTCAAGCTTTAGTGCTACAGTCCATGAAAAATTACTCAATTACAAGCATAAAATTTCTAAAATCCGCATACCCTTTGCTAAACAAGAGTACCAGGGAAAGAAAAGGCCAATTTTCAATGAAGCATCTATACATGGTATGAACGGGACTAAAGGAGATATGTCTTTCCAAGTCGAAGGCACTGAGTACTCCACAAGAAGCCTAATGGAGGAGTTTCGTACTCTAATGTCCAGCATTAATAGATCAGATATTATCCATAGACATCAGGAATCGTATAAATAATTTGAAAGCCAACAAGCGGCCCAAGTCCGACGACCTAAAGCTCAACAGGTTGTTAATATTAGCATAATGGCAGGATAAAATTGGCATATCCAAACTATTGCTCACTAACGTTCGCAACTTTGATACACCCTCCAATAAAATCTTGATTATAAGCCGATTCCAGATTATTCTTATTGTTTCTAAAGGATTGATTTGCAATTATGAAAGAAGAACTTGTTAAATTAGCTCAAAGAGCACGGGACGCCGTTGTTTATTATCGACCACGATATAATAAGAAAAAACTTCCGCATCTTTAAGAAAAATCTGCCGAATGTGCAGGCTTATTACGCGGTAAAGGCAAACTCGAATCAGGAAATAATCGAGACGCTATTCAAGGAAGGTGCCAGTTTCGATGTCGCTTCCTACAATGAGTTTATGCAGGTTTACAAGTATTTGAAGCATTTTCAAAAAAGTGATAAATACTTTTTCATCTGGGACAAAATCATTTTCTCCAACACAATCAAAGACAGGCAGACTCTGAAAAAGATAAAAAAATATAAGCCTCTTGTTACTTATGACAACGCTGATGAGGTGAAGAAAATAAAGGAGTATTGCCCGACGGCAGGATTAGTTTTGCGTTTGAAAGTACCTGATACCGGCTCGCAGGTAGAGATGGGTTCGAAATTCGGGGCCGAGCCCGGCGAAGCGGCCGATTTGATAAAACAGGCCTTTGATTTGGGACTGACAGTTGAAGGTTTGAGCTTTCACGTGGGAAGTCAATGCACTAATTTCGACAATTACAGCTCTGCGCTGCATATCACCTCTGATATTTTCAACGATTCGAGGAAAAAAGGCTACAATATGAAAATAGTCGATATAGGCGGCGGATTTCCGGTGCCCTATGATACACATGTACCCAGATTTGAGCAGCTTGCGGAAATAATAAATTCCGAATGTAAGAGACTTTTCCCGCAGGATTCGGAGATTATAGCTGAGCCGGGAAGATTTATGGTTGCAACAGCCGCCACATTAGTTTCGGAAATAATAGGAAAGGCACGCAGGGACGGCAAGATTTTCTACCATATAAATGACGGAGTCTATCATACGTTTTCGGGGATTGTTTACGACCACTGGACTGCGAATTTTCGCGCGTTTAAGCGCGGCAAACAGGAGGTTTGTGCCGTTGTCGGACCTACCTGCGATAGTTTTGACAAAATCTCTCTGTCGGAACAGCTGCCGGCAAATCTTCAAATCGGAGATTATCTTTACACGGAAAACATAGGGGCATATAGTATTGCTTCTACAACCAGATTCAATGGCTTCGACGGGGCCAGAATTTTACATATTAATAATTAAAGTTTGGAGATTTATATGCAGTTCGAACATTTTGGGCTGAATGTGCCTGACGCCAGGGCGATGGCGGCCTGGTACGTCAAAAATTGTAATATGAAAATAGTTCGGGCCATACCGAAGCCGCACCAGACACATTTTTTGGCTGATGAAAAAAATCGCGTTACGATGGAAATATATACCAATCCGAACGCCATCGTTCCTGATTATTCATCTGAACATCCGCTTCGTTTTCATTTTGCCTTTACAGTATCTAATCCTGCTGCGCTGAAGGAAAAGCTGGTTGCGGCTGGTGCTTTGGTCTTCGAGGAATTAAATCTCGATGACGGCTCTCATATAGTGATGTTGCGCAGACCCCTGGGGCGTGCCGTTTCAATTATGCAAAAGAGCAAATCCGATGGTCTGATTTATAAATAGGAGGCTTAAAAATGGAAATGCGTTATGTTGCTGACGCCGTACGCTTTGAAAGAATGAATTCCGAGGAA
>CAVXEF010000030.1:0-4921 GCA_963760535.1 uncultured Phycisphaerales bacterium | reverse complement strand
CGTCGGCTCTACGTGGGCGGTTTTGCTTTTCTTATCGGTCTTTGCTGCACAAATCGGCTGATATTTCGAACCGCCTGGCGCAGGCGCTGCTCGTTTTCAACAAGTGCTATTCGCATATAATCTTCGCCGTTTTCGCCGAAGGCCCTGCCCGGAGCGATTGCGACCTCCGCATGCTCCATCAGGTCCATTGCGTAATCGATGCTGCCCTTACCTTTGGAATGTTCCTTTGGCACCTTTGCCCATACGAACATCGTAGCGCGAGGCTTTTCCACTTCCCATCCGAGTTTTGTGAGTCCTTCGCAAACTACATCGCGTCGTGCCTGGTATCTTTCATTCTGAATGACAATATCCTGGCTGCATTCCCGCAGTGCGATAATGCCGGCTATTTGAATTGCCTGGAATATACCATAATCGTAATAGCCTTTTATCGTGGCAAGATAATCAATCATATCCTTGTTGCCGGCTGCGAAGCCGATGCGAAAACCCGCCATATTGTAGGGCTTGCTCATCGTGGTAAATTCTACGCCGACATCTTTCGCTCCTTTAACTGAAAGGAAACTCGGCGCTTTGTACCCGTCGAAGCACGTTTCGCCGTATGCGAAATCGTGTATGACTGCTATTCCGAATCGCTTTGCCAGCTCCACAACCGGCTCAAAGAATCCCTCATCGACTGTCATCGTCGTCGGATTGTGGGGGTAGTTGAGAATCAGCAGTTTCGGTTTGGGATACAGCTGCTCAATTACCTCTGCGATATTATTAAGAAATCTTCTGGTCATTGCCCAGCGGGACAGATATTACGTTTGCCCCCGCCAGTGCCACTGCGTAGTTATGAATCTGAAAGGCCGGGTCAGGTACGATGGCGGTGTCCCCCGGCCCCAGCATCGCCAGACACAAATGGCTGAATCCTTCTTTCGAGCCGAGGCAGGCCAATACCTCTGTCTCCGGGTCCAATTGCACGTTCCATAACCTCTCGTATTTTTTTGCTATTTCCTTACGAAGATTTTTAATGCCTTTTGATGCGCTGTATCGATGGTTGCGAGGGTCCTGGGCTGCTTCGCACAACTTTTTAATCACTATCTGCGGTGCGGGGTCGGAGGGATTGCCCATTCCCAGGTCGATAATGTCGGCGCCCTGCTGGCGCTTGGCAAGTTTCAAGGCATTCAGCCGTCGCGAACAGGTAGGGCGGCAAACGCATTATCCTCTCCGCCGGTTTAATCTCGAATTCCATAGGTCCCTCATGTGATTGGTAATCGGTAAATGGTAATTGGTAACTACTTAACCATTTAACCAGTTACCGGTCAAGGAGGTTATTCTCTGAATTTGTAGCTTAATAATTTGTAAATGAGTTTAGCCGCCAGGAAATCCGGTGCTTTGTTGTTGTTATTGGGGCATAACTCCACAACATCAAAGCCGACAACATTTTTCTTGTCGAAAACTTTCTTTAGAAATGCCAGACACTCGTACCACAGCAGGCCGCCCGGCTCCGGCGTGCCCGTGGACGGCATTATCGAAGGGTCAAGAACGTCCAGGTCAATTGTGATATATACCTTCTCGGTAAGTCTTGAAATAGCTTTGGTGAACCATCGTCTTTACGGTCTTTGTATATGTCTTCTGCGAAAAAGACATTCTCAGCCTTCATAAATTCCTTCTCAGAGGAATCCATACTCCTTATGCCCACCTGCACAATAGCAGCAAGCTCCCTCGCTCTTGCCATCACACAGGCATGGTTATATTTTGAACCATTATATTCGGGCCTCAGGTCGGCGTGGGCGTCTAACTGCAGAACTGTGATGTTTCTGTTTTTTTCGGCCTGCGCTCTGATGGAGCCGATGCTGACCGAATGTTCGCCGCCTATGACCACTGTAAATTTGCCTTTCTCGATATAATCGGCTGCTTTTGCGGCGACCGCATCAATCATTTCTTCGGGTGGGCCTTCGCACTCTATGGGTTTGTCGGTGAATATGCCTTTTCGATAAACTTCTGAGTCCGTCTCTATATCATAAAGCTCCATATTTGCGGATGCCTCGATTATCGCAGCCGGCCCCTTGTCGGCACCTTTCAACCACGTGCTTGTCCGGTCGTACGGCACAGGAATTATCACCACCTCTGCATTTTCCAGAGCAGAGTATTTTTCCGGCAGAGCTCCGAAGTTAATTGCCTTTGTCATAGTGGAAGTGTCCCGCACCCAAATTGGGTTGTTGCGGACCTTTCAATTCGCTACCCCGCTTAAATCCCAATTTGGGTGCGGGGGACTTTTAGTCGAACAAAAACATTGCTATCGCCACTGTTGTTGTCCAGAGGTCTTTTTGGCCCTGCGCGGTCTGTGTCACATTCGAGGTTCTGATAATCAATCCGCTTGACTGATATATCTGCTCTTTTTCAGACCAGGCCTGGTTCGGGTCGACCTCCAGCCCTATGGTGGTCCCTAACATTCCTGCTGCAAGGTCCTCAGCCATATCCGCTGCCTCTTGTTGATTCATTCCGTAGCCGTGCACTTCACTGAGATATCCCCACTTGGTACTGTCTTTCGGGACGGCGATTCCTACCGAAGAGGCAGCCAGTCTGCCGTGCTCATCGGTATCTGCCCTTGCCAAAACGCAGTAGCATATCTGGCCGGGAATCAGTCTTTTAAGACCATTTTCCCGACTGATAATTTTGCACCCAGGCGGCAGAATCGACGAGACCTGAACTAAGTTCTGTTGAGCAACGCCGGCGTCGCGAAGCGCCTCCTCGAACGATTTGAGCCGGTACTTATGTCGACCGACTCCTTTAGTTAAAAATGCCATCGTTGGTACTAAACTGTCCATCTCCTGCCATCCTTACTTCAAATTGAAAAAGAAAATATCAGCATTCAATTTTCGGATTATATATCTGACCTGTCGGATGACAATAAAAAATTTAGGAAATTCAACCTCGCGGCGGTTTTGTTGGAAAGCGTGTTTAGGCTGGACCGATGGATTCTCGGCCGATATGGTGGTCGTGCTATTCCCATTCAATTGTTGCCGGCGGTTTGCTGGAAATGTCGTACACAACGCGGTTGACCCCGCGCACCTCGTTTATAATCCTGCTTGATATTGTCCCCAGAAGTTCATAAGGGATTTGCGAAAAATCAGCGGTCATAAAGTCGGTAGTTTCAACCGCACGTATAGCGATGACGTTTTCGTAACTTCGTTCGTCGCCCATCACGCCGACCGTTGAGACCGGCAGAAGCACCGCCAGGGCCTGTGATATTTTTCTATACATCCCCGCAGCCTTTATTTCATCGATAAGTATTTCGTCAGCTGCCCGCAGAATCTCCAGCCTTTTGGCTGTAACCTCGCCGAGTATCCTGACCGCCAGTCCCGGCCCGGGGAAAGGATGACGCCACACTATTGTCTCCGGCAGCCCAAGATATTCGCCGACCGCGCGGACTTCGTCTTTGAACAAATCCCGCAGCGGCTCAATCAGTTCAAATCCTAATTCTGCCGGCAGCCCGCCTACGTTGTGATGTAATTTTATAATCGCAGCAAGATTGCCGTCCTTATTGCCTGATTCGATAACGTCAGGATATAATGTTCCCTGAGCGAGGTATTTTGCATCAGGGATTTTTTTGGCCTCGGATTCAAAGGCCTTGATAAACTCCGCCCCGATTATTTTGCGTTTCTGCTGCGGGTCTGTTACCCCGGATAGGCCGGCTAAAAACTGCTTTGACCAGTCAACGACTCGCAAATCGAAGTGAAAATGGTCGCGGAAGGTCGATACGACGTTTTCTCGTTCGTTTTTTCTCAATAGGCCGTTATCAACGAAAATGCAGACTAACTGGTCGCCTATGGCTTTATGGGCAAGCGAAGCTGTAACTGATGAGTCCACTCCGCCGCTTAAGCCGCATATTACTGTCGCATCGCCGACGCGTTTGCGGATTGCCTTGATTGTCTCAGCCGCAAAGTCGCTCATCTTCCAGTCCCCGCTGCACCCGCAGATACGCATAAGGAAATTTTCCAATATCACACCGCCCTTGGGCGTGTGCGAGACCTCCGGATGGAACTGAACGCCGAAAAACTTTTTTCTCTTGTGCCTTACCGCGGCGTGCGGACAGGTCTCGGTGGTGGCAAGTGTCGCAAAGTTATCGCCCAGCTGTCCGACCTGGTCGCCGTGGCTCGCCCAGGCCGTGATAGAATTCGGCAGGTTTGCAAACAAATCGTCTTTTGTCGATTATCGACAGAGTTGTTCGGCCGTACTCCCGGCTCTTGGCAGGAACAATCTCAGCCCCTAAAATCTGGCAGCCTAATTGCATCCCGTAGCAGATGCCCAGAACCGGCACATCTAACTCGAAGATTTTCTCATCGCACCTCGGCGCATTTTTATCATAGACGCTCGCAGGCCCGCCCGACAGTATCACACCCTTGACCCCCATCTTCGATAATTCCTTTGCCGTGATGTCCGCCCGGCAGATTACCGAATATACGTTGTGCTCGCGAACCCGCCTTGCTATCAGTTGGCCATATTGGCTGCCGAAATCCAAAATGCCTATTGTCTCGTGCGGCATTGTCTTCTGTTCGTTGTTCTGTGTTTATTGTTCGTTGCAATGAACTACGAACAATGAACTATGAACAATTTGTTTAATCTTCAAAAGGCTCCATCGTTGAATAGTTCGGCGCCTCTTTTGTTATCTGGATGTCGTGCGGATGCGATTCGCTAATGGATGCATGGCTTATACGGATAAATCGTGAATCTTTTCTCAATTGCTCGATGCTTCGCGCCCCGCAGTAGCCCATACCTGCCCGCAGTCCGCCGACTAATTGATATACGAAATCGCTCAAAGCTCCGCGGTACGGCACCCGTCCTTCAACGCCTTCCGGCACGAGTTTGCCTTTGTCCGTTGCTTTTTTCTGCCCGTATCTTTCCGCCGAGCCTTTGACCATCGCGCCTGAAGAGCCCATAC
>CAVXEF010000029.1:0-18143 GCA_963760535.1 uncultured Phycisphaerales bacterium | reverse complement strand
TCTCGCGAGTGATTGAGCTGTTCCAGTTTATCATGCCTAGAGCGTTAATGCTGGACGAGGTGGAGCAGTGGTTTTTCGGATTCCACTTTACCGATTTCTTGAGGCGCTGGATAGAGTACCAAAAGAACGTGAGTAAATGGTCAAAGAAGGATAGGGAGGATTTTCTGCGCGACTTAAAACTAACAGAAGAAACAGACAAGGAGACGAAACAAAATGACTGAAACTAAACCAGATTCAGTGGAAAAGAAAACAACCATCAAAGTTCCAGAAGCCTATCTGCCTTTGCTGGAAGACATCCGCCTTCTGCAATCGGACAATTCTAACCCAAACCGCATGACGATTAGGCAGCATGAGGAAACTTGGAAGAGCCTGCAGAAATACGGATGGACATATCCCATAATAACGAATAAGGAAGGAGTTTTCGCTGACGGGGAGCAACGTGCTGAAGTCTGCAAACAATATAACGAGTTTTATGCGCCCGTTCTCCGGTTGCCAGTTGCCGACGTGGATAGGCGGCTGCTTCGGCAAATCCTCAACAAGCTCAAAGGCAAACACAACCCCGAACTTGACACTGCGGAATACATGCGCATAATGGAGCAGGGCGAAAAGGACTACTTGAAAGCACTTCTTGCTGCAGTCGGCGAAAAACTCCCCCAAGATTTGTTGGAACACGAGTTTTCTGTGAACATTCCTGGAACGTGGGAGATAATTGTTGAGTGTAAAGACGAGGCAGAGCAGCGAAAATATTTCGAGAAACTCAAATTGGAGGGCTACAAGCTACGGATTTTGACATTATAAAACAGTGGAACCAAGCAGACAGTTTCAGATCGCAAAGCGTAGTTGGCAGCTTCACGCTCTCCGATGTCAAATTAGAGAAGCACTTCAAAGGCTCTCTACCGATTGAAGATGGTGACTGGGAAGTCGGCATAATCGTTGGACGCAGCGGATCAGGCAAGACAAGCATCGCTAAGGCTTTGTGGCCAGACAGCTACATCCGCGGATTCTCATATGGGCAGCCTTGCGTTTTGGATGATTTTCCCGAATCCTGCAGCGTCCAAGACATAACGAAGGCTTTGTGCTGTGTTGGTTTTGCTTCTCCTCCGGACTGGCTGAAAAACTATGAATGCCTAAGCCAAGGCGAGAAAATGCGTGTCGACGTTGCACGTGCGCTGTGCCTTGAGCAACCGCTTATCGTTTTTGATGAGTGGACTAGTGTTGTGGACCGTGAAGTTGCAAAGGTCGCATCGCTTGCGGTGAGCAAGGCTATTCGCCGGACCCAGAAGAAGTTTATTGCGATAACTTGCCATTATGACGTCGTGGACTGGTTGGAGCCTGACTGGGTTTTCAACACGGACACTATGGAGTTTGTTAAAAAAAAAGATGGCCCCCAACAGTTAACGTCGAAATCCGTAAGTGCAGCAGAGGCGCCTGGCAGGCTTTTAGGCAGTATCACTATCTGAGCGGGAGCCTCTCGAGTAGTGCGCGATGCTACGCAGCATACATTGGGGATCGACCTGTGGCTTTTATCGCGGTTGTTAGGATGCGTATGGCTGCGCATTATTACCGTGTTAGCCGCCTAGTAGTGTTGCCGGATTATCAGGGTATCGGCATTGGGAAGCGGCTGCTGAATTTTGTTGCTGAACTCTACACGTCGCAGATGAAGTTACCATTCTATATTCTAACAAGCAATCCTCAGTTGGTCCGGGGGAACCTGGACAGGTGGCGAGTTATGCGGCATGGCCATGCGAGCAGGATGAAAATGGTTGGAGATTTCGAAACTCTGAACTAGCGCGAGAACGCTAATTAACAGCAATAGTCGTGGTCGGCTGAGCGTTAGTTTGAAGTATATTCCGGGAAAAAAGAGCTATTGTTTAACTTGGAATTCGTAGGCTGTTTCAACCAATGAGCATAAGCTGCCGCAGTAGGATTCAGAGCTGGGGCTTTTCGAAGTAGGCACTTACATAGCAACTTCTCCAGCACCAGAAAGCATCAAAATTCCACTGCAACCGTCGCCTACATCAGCGGCATGCTTGGTTTCGCAATCAAAGAACGCCCTAGGCGGACAAGCGCCTGCTCCAGCTTCGAAAGCACAGTCTGTTTTCTCTTTTTTGCCCTCTTCCTTCTTTTTTTGGCATTTCAATTCGATGTCAGCAGAGCCTGCGCACACTCATAATGATCTAAAACTTCCCGAAGCAGCTTAGGTCTAATTTTTTCTTATGAAGTCAGTTAGTGGCTTATCTTTTGGTGTTGCTTTGGGTCGAGAAACACTCGATTTTGGTCGACCCTTCTTTTTTGAGCGGATCTGTTTCAAATAAGCATTTGCAATTTTCCTGCAGAGTATGTGTTGTATTGGCTTTCTTGTTCTGATGATAGGTATAGGAATTCTCCACCAGTCAGGCTTATTTGGAACCATCCCGCAAAGCCCAAGTTCGCAAAGCTTCTCTAAAGCCTCTCTATCCATTTCCTCTTGATTTGAACAGTCTCAGCGTCATATTCATGCCAGGATGGAAAGAAAACCCTGGTTCTTTCGTAAACCATGTCAACATGAATGTCGTAATATTCTCTTTCTGGGCTCGTTTGAAAGGTCGAGAGGATATTTTGTATTAGGACGGTAGTGGTGTATTGTAGAGGTGGTTTTCTTTGATGAAAGTAAAGCTAAAACGGAGATATGCGAGAACTTCTTCGGGGAAAAGAATACCCTCTGGCTGGGACATCAGTTTTTCAATTTCTTGATTGCGTGTTTTTCCGTAAAACAGAGTATAGCCGCACTCTCCTTTCGCTCACCTTTTTTTGGGGGCGTTATTGACCAGGTCCAAACAGCAAAGCCTTCTTTTCCCAAGTAAGAATGAGCTGCGTCTTTGGAGACTGTTTTAATCATTTCTACAGCTTTGTGCACATCTTCGATGTGGCAGATTAAAACTATGTCTTGGTTGTTCACCTTCTGGACGGTTTTTTCGCCAGCTTAAACATGGTATGGCCAGCATCTTTCTGACGGCTGTGGCATTCGTGAGCTTTCTGATTTCGCGTTACGCAACGGGGATGTCGGCGCAGATGGAATGGAAGCCGCTAAAGGCCGGCGGAAGCCTGCTGCTTGCGGTGGCGCTACTGTGTTTTGCGCTGGCGATAGCACTGGCGGCGGCACAATTCAAGATTTTTCTGCCGCTGACTGTAATCCGCTGGGCTATCCCAATTCTCCTTGTCGTCCTCGGGCAGAAACAGCTCTAAACGTCGTGCTGGACATATACCGGCCGAGGCTCAAAGACCAGTACAGCCGAGCAGCCTTCGACAGCAGACTGCTGGGGGTTATAAATGAGCCGGGAGGGATATTCCGTACCGCAGCAACCGCTATCGATTACCAGTTCGGCTTCAAGGTATCGCAGACGTGGTTTTATAAACTTCTCGAAAAGGCGATAGTGCCGCTTATCCTTTTCGCCGGTGCTGCGGTGTATCTATTGAGCTGTATCGTTGTGGTCGCACCAAACGAAGAGGCGATAATAGAGCATTTTGGAAATCCCCGCGACCAGGCCGGCAAGGTCAGACTCATCGGACCCGGGCTGACATTCAAACGGCCGTGGCCTGTCGATATCGCGCAAATATCCCACAAAGAAAATTATGGAATTAAACATCGGCTTTGTACCCAAGGTTGACCCAAAAACCGGCGAACGCATACGCGAGCCGCTGCTGTGGGGCAAGAACCATTACGAAGTCGAATATAATGTTCTCGTGGCGAGCACCCATACAACCGGCAAAGAAATGCAGGGCGCTGTGCCGGTCAGCTTCGTCAAAGCCAACATCCCCGTTCAGTACAAGGTAAAGGACTTATACGCTTTTCTTTATAATCATCAGGATTCAGCCAAACTGCTTGAGTCAATTTGTTATCAGCAGCTTGTGAACTTTGCCGCCGGTGCGACAATTGACGTCGACAACGAAACTGATATTCAGCGCAGCCTGCTCGGCGCAGGCAGAGCGGAAGCCAAAAGGCTTCTAACAGAAAAGATTCAGGCTGCTGCCGATGAGGCGGGAGTGGGTGTGGAAATAACTTTTCTGGGTTTGCAGGGAATCCATCCGCCGCCTGAGGTAGCACCCGATTACCAACAGGTCATCGGGGCCATCCAAAAGAAACAGGCACTTGTACTGGCTGCTCAGGCACAGCGCAATAAAACTCTGAGCAACCTCGCAGGCTCGGTCGAGGAGGCCGACAAACTATACGAACTGGCGGCACAATACCAAAAAGCTCAGGACGAAAACAACACTGTAAGAATCGAAAAACTCGGCGGTGAGATAGATATGACTTTCTCACAGGCAAAAGGCGAAATCTTCGAAACATTAATAAAAGCACAAGGCTATAAATTTGAAAAAGCAACACTGGCAAAGGCGACGAGTGAACAGTTCCAAAGCCAGCTTCAGGCATACCGGGCTGCGCCGGAAATCTACAAACGCCAACTTGCGCTGGGGGTCTATGAGGAAATTCCGAAAAACATACGAAAATACATTATCGTAGCCGACCAAAACGATAGTCAAGTTACCATTATCGACCTTCAGGAGAAACTGACGCCCAGCCTGTATGAACTGGGCGGATTTGAGGAGACCAGGCCAAAATGAAAGATATAGCAATTACAATCTTCATTGTCCTTGTAATAGTAGTTCTTGCACTGCAGCTTGTGTCATTTCAGGTAAGAGAGACCGAATCGGCGCTTGTAACGACCTTCGGAAAGCCGACCGATGAAATCACAAAGCCGGGCTGGTACTTCAAGTGGCCTGCCCCAATCCAGTGGGTGTACAAATTCGATTCGAGGAAAAGAATCCTCGAAGCAGAGGTCGGCGAGACAACAACAAAAGGAGCCGTTCCCATCATCGTAAATACGTACGTTGTCTGGAAGATAGCGCAGCCGCTGAAATTTTTCAACGCTGTCGGCACTATCAAAGAGGCGGAAAACAAACTCCGCAGCCAAATCAGCGATACGCAGAACCGTGTAATCGGCAGGCATGAGTTCGGCGAATTCGTCAACAGCGATAATACAAAGATAAAAATCGAGGAAATCGAGAACGAGATGTTAGCCGACCTTCAGCAAGCGGTCAGGGATAATTACGGCATCGAAGCAGCGGTAGTCGGGATAAAACAACTTAAAATCAGCGAGGATGTCAGTAAAGACGTCTTCGAACGAATGAGGGCTGAAAGAAACCGCCGGACCGAAGCCACCATTGCGCAGGGCAATGCAGAAGCAACAAGGATAAAAACAGATGCTGATTATAAAAAGACTGAATTGTTAGCCGCTGCGCAGGCGAGAGCAAAGGCGATACGCGCCCAAGGCGATGCGGAGGCGGCGAAATACTACAAGATGCTCGAGGTCAATCCGGAACTGGCTATGTTCCTGCGTGAAATCGAAACACTCAAAGAAGTATTGAAGGAAAGGGCTACCATTGTTCTGCCGGCCGATGCAGAGCCTTTCAAATTGTTAAAGGGACTTCCCGACCTGGAGTCCGAGCGGAAAAAATAATCCTGTAACCTGATTTTATCAGCGGTGAAATGACAGAACAAAATCATCAAAATAAGAATTTGCAGAACCAGACGATCCACGAAAGAGGCCGCTGGCAGTTTTGATGCAGCGGGCAGGTCGCTGTTTGAGGCACTGCGAGTGAGCTTCATTATCCTGAAGGTCATAATGATTGTGCTGGTTGTGCTGTTTCTGGCGTCGGGATTCAAGACCGTCGGTTCGGATGAGCAGGCACTAGTTCTGCGATTCGGGAAGATTCGGGGTGTCGGCGACCAGAGAATCCGCGGGCCGGGCCTGCACTGGGTCTTTCCATACCCGATAGACACCATTGTGAAAATACCCGTCGAAAAAAGGACAAACCTGCCAATCAACTCCTTCTGGTATTTCCAAAGGCCGGAAGAAATGCTGCCGGAAGGTCCAAAGACCCAGATTCGGGTGCCGGAAACACTCGAACCTCTAAGAGACGGCTACTGCCTGACCAGAAGCCAAAAGCAGGAGACCGGCGGCGACGGCAGCGATTACAGCATTATCCACTGCAAATGGCAACTGACATACAAGATAAACGACGCTGAAAGATTCTTCAAAAATATCTATACCGAAGAGGTCAAGCCCGGCCAGACATACGCTGAGGTCATAGACTCGAGCATAAGGCCGCTGCTGCAGGGTCTGTTTGATGACGCCGTCGTAGCAACGATGGTAAACTACACCATCGACCAGGCGCTGTTCCTGAGCCAGGACAGAATAACCGGACAAGTTGCGAAACTGCTGCAGGGAAACCTCGACAAGATGCAAAGCGGCATAACGGTTGTATCGGTCCAACTGACCGACAGTACGTGGCCACGACAGGTCAACGACGCATTTTTAGCGTCGCTGCGGGCCAGTCAGGAAAGTCAAAAGGCCATCAGCCAGGCCAAAGGCTACGCTGAGAATAGCTTTAACGAGACAGCGGGGCCGGTGGCCGAGGAGCTGCTTGCGGCAATCGAGAACAAAAATCTAAGCGAAAATGAACAGGAACTTTTATGGTCGCAACTGGCCGGCAAGGGACGCGAAACAATCGCCGAGGCAACAGCATACAAAACAAAAACTGTCGAAAGCGCCAAGGCCAACGCCGAGTATCTGCAAAAAATACTGCCGGAATACCGAAAGCGGCCAAAATTAGTTATCCAGGATATATATCAGGAGGCCATTAAATACGTCCTCAACAATGTGGATGAAAAAATGGTTATTCAGCCGACCAAAGGAGTCAAAGGCGAACTGCAGAGTCCTGATAAACAGAGACCCTGCGATAAAACCGAAATCCGAAGAGAGTAAACAAAAATAACCGATACAGCGATACGAAAAACCAAATTATGGCTCACGAACATCTACATTTTAAGCAGGATATAACCAGCGAGGCGACGGCCGGCAAGCAGGTGCGTGTAAGCATGGCACTATTAGGGACACTGGCCGGCGGAGCACTTCTAATCAGCAGCGCCGCTGCCAGGGCTTTCTACGGGACAGGCAGTTTCAACGCTGAGATGCTGGCAATGGCGGGAGCTATTCTGCTGGGAGCTCCAATCATACTGCACGCGGTGAAGAGCCTGATAAGAAGAGAATCGCATATGGATGAACTGGTGGCGCTGGCGATATTAGCTGCCTTTGCCACACAAAACTATGTTACGGCGGGGATTGTCGCATTCTTTATGCTATTAAGCGAGCTGATTGAAACCCGAACCGCCTTAGGCGCCCGAGCTTCGATTGAATCGCTGATAAAATTAACGCCCACGAGGGCCAATGTGGTCAACACCGACGGCACCGAAAGGGAAATCGACGTTAGTGCACTTGCGCCCGGCAACTGCATCCGCGTTCGGCCCGGCGATAACATTTCGGCCGACGGCAAAGTTCTGAAGGGGTTTAGTTCCGTAAATGAAGCCACGATTACAGGCGAATCACTACCCGTCGATAAAGTGCCCGGAATGCAGGTCTTCGCCGGCACAAATAACCTTACCGGTGCGCTTGACATCACCGTAACAAAGGCCGGCAAAAATACGACGCTCGGCAAAGTCCAGGAATTGATTATAGAGGCTGAGCAAACAAAGATTCCGATTATGCGGATAATCGACCGATATGTCAAATGGTATACGCCGACGATTTTGATGATTGCGGGAATAGTGCTATTTTTCACGAGAAATATCAACTATGCAATCACCATACTTATTATTTCCTGTCCATGTGCGCTGATTTTAGCGACGCCTACGGCGATGGTGGCGGCGATTTCGGCTGCAGCCCGCTTAGGCGTGCTGATAAAAAACGTTGCCGACCTTGAGGTCGCCGGCAAAATAACGGCGCTGGTCTTCGACAAGACAGGAACGGTAACAACGGGCAGACTATATGTAACGAAACTGACGCCCGCTAAAGATGTTGAGGCAGCGGAGCTGCTGGCTGCTGCCGCTTCCGCTGAAAAAATGAGCAAACATCCTGTTGCGAGGGCACTGCAGGAGATTGCAAAACAGGCAAAGCTCGAACCGGCTACTGCCGATAACTTCCTGGAATTTCCCGGCAAGGGCGTTACGGCGACGGTCAACCATGAAAAGGTAATACTCGGCAGAGATACCTTCCTGAAAGAAAACAATATCGATATAAGCAATGTTTCCAACCCTGCCGTTGGTGAGGAACATGGCTTTAGCACGCTTTACGTTGCGAAGAACTCAAAGTGCATCGGCTGGATAGGCCTGCAGGATAAAACCAGGCCTGAAGCGAGCCACGCCGTCAAGGAACTGCTCAATCTCGGGGTAAAAAGAATCACTATGCTGACCGGCGACAGGGACGAGGTGGCCAAGCGGGTGGCGGCGGAATTAGGCTGCACCGACTTCAAGTCCCAGTGCCTGCCGCACGACAAACTGTCGATTGTGGAACAGATTCGAAAGGATGGACACACCGTTGTGGTAGTCGGAGACGGCATAAACGATGCGCCGGCGCTGGCCGCCGGCGATTTGGGAATTGCGATGGGCGCAGCCGGCAGCGACGTTGCCATAAACTCGGCGTCAATTGCGCTTATGAGCGACGACCTGAACCGACTGCCATTTTTGGTTCTGCTTTCACGCAAGACAAGAAACCTCATTATGCAGAACTTAGGCTTCGGCATCACCTTTATTATACTGGGGATTTCGGCCTTTAAGTTTCTGCGGCCTGAAATAGCGGCCGTGATGCATTTTGCGGGGTCTCTGTTCGTCGTGTTCAACAGCGCCAGACTCGTACGTTTCGGCGAGGAACTCGGCCACTAAAAGATTGATTACTGGTTACTGATTATGCAATATGCTATCGAAACTTTTTCCTTGACCAAGATTTTCTCCGACTGGTGGGGCAGAGACAAGGTTTACGCCGTCGATGAGCTGAACCTGCAGGTTCAATACAATGAGGTTTTCGGTCTTTTGGGACCCAACGGGTCTGGAAAGACGACCACGCTGAAGATGCTGCTGGGGTTATTGTATCCGAGCAGCGGCAGGGCTATAGTTCTCGGCGGCGACAGCAGCGACCCGAAAATCAATGCCCGCATCGGTTTTCTGCCGGAGGAATCGTATCTATATCGATACCTCAATGCGCGAGAGACACTCGATTTTTACGGCAGATTGTTCGGCCTGCCGCCAAAAGTGCGGAAGATGAGAATTGAGGCGCTGCTCGATATGGTGGGGCTGAAGGCTGCGGCGAACAGGCCGGTCGGCACCTACTCAAAAGGAATGGCACGAAGAATCGGGCTGGCACAAGCGCTGATAAACGACCCGGATTTGCTTATCCTAGATGAGCCGACGACCGGCCTGGACCCAATCGGGACAAGACAAATCAAAGACTTAATCGTACAACTGGCAAAAAGAGGCAAGACCGTTCTGCTTTGCAGCCATCTGCTGGCCGACGTCGAGGATGTGTGCGACAGAATAGCAATCCTCTACGGCGGCAAAATCCAGGCAAAAGGAAAAGTGAGAGAACTGCTGCAACAGACACACAAAAAACAGATTACCACAGGCTCCATCAGCGACGCCACCGTCGAGAAGATAAAACAGCTTGTGGAAACCGAAGAGGCTGAGTGCGTCGTTACCTCACCTATGGACAAGCTCGAAACATTCTTCATCAACACGGTCTTTGCAGCACAACAACAATCGCAGCCCACAGGCGGTGCCATAAGTACTACCCATATCGGCGATTTTCTCAGTGCCGAGCATATCGAAGAAAGCATACTCGATAAGCTTGTTTCCGCCACACAGACGGCGGACAAGTCCGCGCCGGTATCAGATGCGACTTCTGCTATAACCGAAACAGAAAAGGTTACAGCCGCCGGTCCGCAGAGCAAACCGGATGAGGAACTTCTCGAAAGGCTGATGGAGCAAGAGGCTAAACCGCCACAAACTGAGCCGGTAACCAAAAGCGAATCCTCTGAACCGGAAACCGACCGCCAGCAGAACGAAAAAACCATCCTGGACCAACTCACAAACGCCGGCGACGAAGAGCAAAAGCAAAGAGATAATCAGCAAAAGGACTCCAACAATGCATAGCATCTGGGCTGTCGCGGTAAATACAATAAAACAGGCAGTGCGAATGAAAATCGCCGCTGTGTTCATAATCCTTCTGGCGGTGCTGCTGCCGGTTATGGGCCTTTCAATGACCGGCGACGGGACCCTCAAGGGCAGACTCCAAACCTTCGTCAGCTACGGGCTGTCGCTGAGCAGCCTGCTGCTATCCCTGCTTACAATAGCGGTGGCGAGCTACTCCATAACCAGCGACTTCGAACATAAGCAGGTCTATACCGTGCTTACCAAGCCGATTCGACGTTTTCAGTTTCTTTTGGGCAAGCTGCTGGGCGTGATACTATTGAGCGGCAGCCTGCTTATCCTGTTCTCGGCTGTGATTTACGGCATCACCATTTATATGCCGCGTCTGTGCGGCGCCGGCGAAGATGAAATTCTTGCGGCCCAGAACGAGTTTTACACCGCGCGGGCAAGTCTAATGCCCGCTGAGGCAGATGTTACCGCTGAGGTTGAGCAGGATACGAAAAACGTCTCAAAACCGGCCAACTGCCTGCGGAATTCCTCAGCAGCGAAAACGCCCGAAGAAATTACAAGGCTGCCGTCGCCGAGCAGCTAAAACTTGCAAAACGAGCTGCCGCACCCAGCGGGGAACTGGTCTGGGAATTTAATAATGTCAAGCCGCTTGAGCCGAAACAGAACCTGTTTGTGAGATTCAAATACGATGTTTCGGTAAACCCCGTCGACCTGCAAATCTACAGCAGATGGATGATAGGTGATGTGCGACAAATCAGATATGGTATGTTCGAGACGCCGATTTATGATTTTGCCCGCAAGGATTTAATCAGGACATTTCACGAAATCCGGGTTCCAGCCGACGCTGTGGCCAAAGACGGCTACTTAGCTGTGGCGTTCCTCAATGTGCCGCAGAACGATACGACCGTAATCTTCCCCCCAAACGAAGGGCTCGAAGTGCTTTACAAGGCCGACATATTCGGCGCCAATTACATAAGGGCTGTACTTTTAATTCTGCTGCGGGTGGTTTTCCTTGCTGCGCTGGGCATTTTAGCCGCCAGCTTCCTGTCCTTCCCGGTGGCGATGCTGCTGTGCCTGGCGGTATTCTTCACCGCCAATATCAGCGGCTTTATCCTCGAATCCTTCGAGTACGTCGGCGAAAACGCAAGCGGCATATATCAATACACTGTAAAACCCTTCATTCATTTACTGCCGCAGTTTGATAAAATCAGCCCGACAAAATTCCTCGTTCCAGCTCGACTATTAAGCTGGTCTGTGTTAGGCAAAGCAGCGGCAGTTACGATTTGCGTCAGAGCGCTGCTGCTTTTCCTCGCGGCATTACTGATTTTCAGCTACAGAGAAATCGCCAAAACTATAATCTGAGGTGTCTAAACAGCAGGACAGACGACGGAGGACAGAAAGGGTATCAGGAAACAGCGACTCGAACACAAGTGAGGAGCAATAAAGGCGGATAAGTGAGTTATGCGTTTGCGTGATATAATAATTCTGTGTGTCTGCATCCTGATTACAGGTGCCTTACTGGTTGCCGCGGGCAGCCAGCTTGACTTAATAAATTCCAACCGCCTCCAAATGAGACTGATAAGCAACGAGCCGCTCGAAAACGCTCCTCCTTCGCTGGCGTTTGCGACGGTAGCAATGGGGGCCTTTCGGGGCCTCGTCGTCGATGTGCTGTGGATGAGAGCTGAGAAGCTAAAACAACAAAATCAGTTCTTCGACGCAAAACAACTGGCGGAGTGGATAACCAAACTCCAGCCGAGATTTGCGCAGGTATGGGAGTTCCAGGCGTGGAATATGGCCTACAATATCTCCGCAGCCATTCCTGCTACGGAGCCTGAAGAGCGGTGGCGATGGGTAAAAAACGGCTACGAACTGCTCCGCGACCAGGGCATCCCACTCAATCCAAAAAATATCGGACTTTACTACGAGCTGGCCACGATATTCCAGCACAAGATAGGGTCGGTCTCCGATGATGCACACAAATACTACAAGCTACAATTAGCCGGGGCAATGGAGCCGCTCATCGAACCGGCAAACCAGCGGCATTTCAAAGAACTCGCCGAGGCGCCGACCAACATGCTGAAGGTCATAAACGACCCAAACATAACACCGCTTATCACCGCCTTCAAATCGGCAGACGAAACCTTCGCCGACGACGATAAACTCGTCAGTAACTACATTTCACTGCGACAAAACCCACACAAGTTCAAGCCGGAGGCCTTTAAGGTCATCAACAATTTCAGGGACACTGCAGCACTGCAAAAGTTCGACACCTTCGCCAAAGCATACCAGCTCCGCAACAGCTGGAAGCTCGAACCTGCTCTAATGCAGCAAATCAACGAGATGTACGGCCCCGGCGACCTGGACGACCCAAACAAACATCTGCCTTTGGACTGGCGACACCCCGCCACCCACGCCATCTACTGGGCCGTAAAAGGGCTGCGGGCTGCCGGAAAAGAAAAATTTTCCGCCAAAGAAGCAAACACCGACCGTATCATAAACCACAGTCTGCAGGAGCTGTTCAGAAACGGAAAGATATTTCTCTATAACGTACCGGCTGACAACGTTGAAACAAACCGGAGTACTGCCGGCGATAAGCTGCTCACGGTGGACCGCCAGATATTCCTGCGGCCGGATTTGAGGATGTTCGAGCCCTATAACAAATCCACACTCGCCGTAATCGAAAAATACAAAAACCTAAAGGACTCCACGTATGAATCAATGGAGGTAGGACATCGCAATATGCTAAAAAATGCCGTCTTCTCCTTCTATCAGGCAGGCCACATTCAACAGGCTCAAAAAATCTACGACCAGCTAAAAGAACTTTACCCCAGGGACGAATTCAAAGTTCCTCTTGTTATCTTTGTCAGAAATCGGCTGCGCGAAGAACTCCAAGATATCGACATAACCAACGCCAAGGAAATCATAGAAATGATGCTGCGGGAAAGCTACTTTCGCTATGCCCTGCACGATGACGACGAGGCCTTCGGCAGAGAAAAAATGGCAGAAGAGATTTATAAGCATTACCAGTCGAGTTTTCAGGATGAGAAGGAAAACAGAATTGACCTGCCGGATTTTGCCCTGTTAAGATACCTTGCGATTATGGACTTTTTGAATGACCCGCAGTATCCGCCGAGTATGAGGCTGGCTCTGCGCAACCGTATCAGAATAGAAAGGCCGGAACTGGCCGAACAGCTCGAAAAGCAGGAGGAAAATCTCCTTAAACAAGCTGAACAACAGCCAAAATGAGCTACGGATGAAATGCTCCTTGTATGCATAATGAACTTTTGCAGGAATTGACGCCATCACAGAAAAAGGCGGTCCTTCACGTTGAAGGGCCGCTGCTTGTTATTGCCGGGCCGGGCAGCGGAAAAACACGCGTCATCATACATCGAATCGCAGCACTCATCGATTCGGGGGTTCAGCCGAACAATATCTGCGCAATAACCTTCACCAACAAAGCCGCTGACGAGATGCGACAGCGGGCGATTGCCCTCGGCGCTTCCGGCGGTGCACACATAAGCACCTTCCACTCTTTATGCGTGCGAATCCTCCGCCGGTACGCTGACAAGGCAGACATAAACCCCAACTTCAGCATCTATGACGAGTCCGACCAGGCTGGGTGCATCAAACAGGCTGTAAAGGACTGCGAACTCGATACGACAAATTTTCCGCCCAGCCGAATGCTCGAAGCAATATCAACACTCAAAAACAATCTTATAGATGTCGAGCGGTTTCAAGCCCAGGCCGACGATTTTTTCTCCAAAACACTGGCAAAAATATACGCCCGCTACCAGCAGATTCTCGCCGAATGTAACGCGCTGGACTTCGATGATTTGCTAACCAAAACCGCTTTTCTGCTGCAAGGCAATAATGAGGTTCGCAGCGAACTATCAAACCGTTTCAAGTTCCTGCTGATAGACGAATATCAGGACACCAACCGCGCCCAGTACGTAATCGCAAAAGCCCTCGTATCGGCCCACAATAATATCTGCGTAACCGGCGACCCTGACCAGTCCATCTACCGCTGGCGAGGAGCGGACATCCGCAACATTTTGACTTTTGAAGAAGACTGGCCCAATGCCACTATCGTCAAACTCGAAGAAAACTTCCGCAGTAGGCCTGAAATACTTGAAAGAGCTGACAAATTAATTGAGAAGAACCAAAACCGCAAGCTCAAAAAGCTCATCCCTACAAAACCACCCGTCGCAGATATTGCTATAACTGAGTTCGAAGATGAGCAGCAGGAAGCTCAGGGTGTCGCACAAAAAGTTAAGGAATTAACTGAAGCAGGCGAGACGCTGCGAGAAATAGCTGTGTTCTATCGCGTCAACGCTATGAGCCGAACACTCGAAGAAGCATTTATTCGAAACAAAATACCGTACCAGATTGTCCGCGGAGTTGAATTCTACAGTCGAAAAGAAATCCGCGACGTTCTGGCTTATCTGAAAATTCTTGTCAATCCGAGCGATGAAACAGCGTTACTACGGATTATCAACACGCCTGCCCGCGGAATAGGCAAGACAACGATAGAGAAATTTCAGGCCTACGCCCAATCACATAATATCGCCCTCTACGAAGCGCTCAAAAAAGCTGAGGATATCGAATCACTTTCCAAAGCTACAAAGGCCAAAATCGCTGTCTTCGTCAATATGTTAGAGCAGTTCAAAAAAGACGTTGTCGGCAAAGTCGCCCCTATTGTCGAGCGAGTCTTTGTTGAGTCGGGTCTGAAAAAGGCACTTGAAGCAGCCGGTGCGGACGGTGAGAACGCACTCGAAAATGTCAACGAACTGATTAGCGCCGCCAGCTTTTACGACCAGCAAGCGGAGCAGCCGACGCTGCTGGATTATCTTCAGCAGACTGCGCTGTTTAGCGATGCGGATGCCTACGATACCGCTGCCGAGCGCGTGGCCTTAATGACGCTGCACGCCGCGAAGGGGCTCGAATTTGAGAACGTCTTTATCGTCGGCCTTGAAGACGGCTTACTGCCGCACGAAAGAAGCACCAATGATGACGAAGAACTTGAAGAAGAGAGGCGGCTGTTTTTCGTTGGGATAACCCGTGCCAAACAAGGCCTTTATATAAGCCACAGCAGATACCGAACAATACGAGGGCAGACGCTGCGGACAATTCCATCGCAGTTTCTCTATGAACTTGGTGTCAACTTAGTCGATACCGTGGAGGAAGAAGCCCAGACGACGGCGGAGTTCGCACCGGGCCAGTTAGTGCACCATAAATCTTTTGGCTTAGGGACCGTCAAAGAATTTGTCGATATGGGTGAAAACAGCGTCGTTACGGTTGCATTTAACACAGGACAAACAAAGACACTGATGCTAAAATACGCCTGCCTTTCAAAAATATAAGTAACCAAGAACAAATACAAAGGAATGTGTTGATGGCCCACTCGCAGATTAAACTTTACTACAGAAATGTTACTGCAGAAATTATTGGCGAAGAACACGGCATCAGCAAGGAACAGCTTGAGAGCCTCGCAAAACAAACTACCGCCCTTATTCCCAAAATCAAAGAAGAAATCAGCGGTAGTAAAACACGATACGGCTTATTACCCTACGACCAACAGACCCCAAAAGCTGTCAAGAAACTCGCTCGGCAATTCAAGAACCGATGTGAAAACCTTGTTGTCTTAGGCATCGGGGGTTCATCGCTTGGCAATATCGCGATACAAACCGCACTGAAGCCTTATATGCACAATCTCAATGACAACCAACGGAAAGGGCCACGGCTTTTCGTCTTCGATAATATTGACCCCAGCCAGTTCGGCTCATTTTTAGAGTACATCACGCCGAGACTATCCAAAACCATCTTCAACGTTATCAGTAAATCCGGCGAAACCGCTGAGACTGCGGCACAATTTTTAATTATTCGCAAGATGCTCTTAGATAAGCTCGGCCCAAAAAGCCTAAAGAGCCACATCGTCGCAACAACCGACCCGCAAAAAGGAGCACTTCGCAAAATCGCAAACGAAAACCAACTACCGACTCTCGAAGTCCCTGAAGGCGTGGGGGGAAGATTCAGCATACTTAGCGCGGTCGGCTTATTCAGCGCAGCGATGTGCGGCATCAATATCGAGCAGTTGCTTGCCGGTGCACGCGATATGGATAAAAGGGTCAGCAGCGAAGATTTCTACAAAAACCCCGCTGCGATAAACGCTGCGATAAACTATCATTTCTATAACAGAGGAAAAAGAATCTCGGTGATGATGCCATACAGTTATCATCTGCGGGATTTAGCGGACTGGTACCGTCAATTGTGGGCGGAAAGTCTCGGCAAAGCGTACGCGATGGATGGTTCAAAAGTCCATATAGGCCCGACGCCGGTAAAGGCCTTAGGCGCAACCGACCAGCACAGCCAGGTTCAGCTTTACCGTGAAGGGCCGAACGACAAGATTTTCACGTTCCTTGAAGTTCAAAAGCACGGCAGGAAACTCAAAATCCCACCGCCACCAGCCTGCGCACCTGAGCTTGATTATCTTGCCCGAAAAGATATGGGAGAGCTACTCAACGCCGAGAAGAAGGCCACTGAATACGCGCTTTTGCAAAACCAACGTCCATGTCTTACCGTTATCTTTCCTGAAGTGAATGCTTATACGGTTGGCCAATTTATCTATTTATATGAGGTAACAACATCATTTGCCGGTGCTTTGTTCGGCATCAATACTTACGACCAGCCGGCCGTTGAATTAGGCAAAAAAGCTACGTTTGCCCTTACGGGAAGAGAAGGCTGCAAAGAGCTGGCTGAGCAAATTCAGCCTCTGACCAAATTTGACGAAAAATTTCTTGCCTGACGCAGGCCGGGGCATTAAAATACAAAAAAATATTTTCAACCACGAATTAGAATGGAGCAGTTAAAATGGCGACAGAAAAATCTTTACACAGTATATGCAGGTGGACATTTAATCCCGGCAAAGGCGGTTTTGTTCCGGGCGATATGCGGCCGGCGTGGGGCGGCAAGTTTGGCACGCCTGAAATGATTAAACTGGTAGCCGACAAGATTCGGCCACGAATACCGGAAACAATTGAATTAGGCATCGAGATGCACTATGACTCCGAGGTCGATGATAAAAACGCCTCGGCTGTAGCAGACGCGCTGGTAAGCAACAAATTGTACCTTGCGATGATAACGCCGGGTGCGCACAGCCATTTTGCTTACGGCGGTATCGCCTCACTTGACCCCAAAGAGCGAAAGGCCGCTGAAGAGCTTGGGACAAAGGCGGTTGATTTGGCGTACGGGACGCTGAAAAAAGCGTGGCATCCTGATATCAAAAAGGCGCCGGCATTTGTAATATGGAACGGCTCGTTCGGATATGACGTTGCCACGATAGGCATCTGGCAGATGTATAAGAACCTCAAGGAAAGCGTGGCTGGGCTGTGCAAATACGAGCAGAAAAAGGGCGGCAATCTTTATATTGGATTTGAGCCAAAGCCTAACGAAGGCCATCCGGCAATGCTGATTCCGACGGTCGCAAGTGCACTGCTATTCTGGAGAAGAATTGAGGAGGAATTCGGCGTTTCGAGAAAGAACAAGGGCGTGAACAAGGAGTTCGGCCATTCGGAAATGATAGGGCTTGACCACGTATATGACACTGTTGAAGAATTGGACAACAACGCAATGGTTCACATGCACCTCAACAGCCAGGGTTATAACGACGGCATTATTTTAGGCGGACCGGGCAAATACGATATCGACCACGGTGCGAGGGTGAACGGTATGAATATCGCTATTGCGGGCCTTATCCAGCAGGCAGGTTTCAACCGATGGAAAGGTCACGATATGCAGACCCGGGCTTATGATAACGCTGAGCAGGGAATCGACAGAGTGGTAAGAAGCGTGCTGAGCTGGGAGGCGTGCGAAAAAGCTGCGAAAGAGCTGGACACAAAGGCGCTGATGGCTGCGCTTGCCAAACGCGAGACCGCCAAAGCTGAAGATATGATGAGGGACGCCGTTGTTAGTGCCCAGCGGTATTTTGACCAGATGTACGGGCGATGATTCTGAGCTGCCGGCATCCCTTACGAGATTTTGCAAACCTCAAGTATTTATAGTTTCATCACATCAAGAATTTCCCTTTTTTCGTTGAAAAGGTGCGGTAATCTTACGAATT
>CAVXEF010000028.1:0-29945 GCA_963760535.1 uncultured Phycisphaerales bacterium | reverse complement strand
ATGCTGAAGACTCAGTTGTATGACGGCAGGACCGGCGAACCCTTCGACCAGGGTGCAACAATCGGCTATATCTATATGATGAAGCTGCACCATTTGGTTGATGACAAGATTCACGCGAGGGCGACGGGGCCATACAGCCTGATTACGCAGCAGCCGCTGGGTGGCAAAGCCCGCACGGGTGGCCAAAGATTCGGCGAAATGGAGGTCTGGGCGCTCGAAGGTTATGGAGCAGCCTATACGCTGCAGGAAATGTTGACGGTCAAAAGCGACGACGTTGAAGGCCGAACAAAAATATATGAATCAATGGTAAAAGGGACAAATAGACTCGAAGCGGGTACGCCTCTGTCTTTTGATGTGTTGTGTAACGAAATAAGAGGGCTGGGATTGAACATCCAGCTTGAAAAGAGACGTCTCGGCAGCAGTGTTTTGTAAAGGATTAGGAGCTGATTTCAAATGTTGAGTGATATTTATGATCGGATTAACGATTACGGCTCGGTAAAGATTACTTTGGCCGGCCCGAACGATATCCGCAGCTGGTCTTTCGGTGAGGTGCGCAAGCCCGAGACCATCAACTACCGGACCTACAGGCCGGAGAAGGACGGCCTGTTCTGTGAGCGGATATTCGGGCCTGAACGGGACTGGGAATGTGCGTGCGGCAAGTACAAGGGCACCAAGTTCAAGGGGATAATCTGCGACCGCTGCGGCGTAAAAGTAACCCACAGTCGTGTTCGGCGCAAACGAATGGGCCATATCAATCTTGCCGCACCGGTGGTTCATATATGGTTTTTCAAGGCCATACCGAACCATCTGGGCACGCTTCTGGCAATGAAGGCATTGAACCTGGAGAAAATAATCTATTTCCAGGATTATGTTGTTACCGACCCTGGGCAGAGCCCGCTGACGCTTGGGCAGTTGCTGAGCGAAGAGGAATACCGCGAAGCATTCAACAAATACGGCAGCTCGTTCAGGGCCTTGATGGGTGCCGAAGCTATAAGAGCGCTGCTGGTAAATCTCAAGCTTGATGTTCTGGACGAGGAGCTGAGGTCGGCGATGACCAAGACCGGCAGCGTCCAGAGGATAAAGACCCTCACCAGGCGTCTGAAGACCGTGGATTCAATCAGAAGCAGCGGCAACAAACCTGAATGGATGGTGCTGGAGGTTATTCCTGTTATTCCGCCGGACCTGAGGCCGCTGGTTCTTCTGGAATCCGGCAATTTTGCGACCAGCGACTTAAACGACCTTTACAGGCGAATCATCAATCGTAACAACCGGCTCAAAAAACTGATAGACCTCAATGCTCCGGAGGTGATTATTCGCAACGAAAAAAGGATGCTGCAGCAGGCGGTGGATTCTTTGCTGGACAATGGGCGATGTCGGCGGGCAGTTCTGGGCAGCAACAATCGGCCGCTGAAAAGTCTGACGGATATGATTAAAGGCAAACAAGGCCGATTCAGAGAGAATCTGCTGGGCAAGCGTGTGGACTATTCAGCTCGTTCGGTGATTGTGGTAGGACCTAACCTGAAGCTGTACCAGTGTGGTCTGCCGA
Organism: uncultured Phycisphaerales bacterium; assembly: GCA_963760535.1. Lineage (GTDB taxonomy): Bacteria > Planctomycetota > Phycisphaerae > Sedimentisphaerales > Anaerobacaceae > CAVXEF01. The sequence continues at coordinate 28,399 of CAVXEF010000028.1, read as the reverse complement.
AGAAGATTGCACTTGAGCTGTATCAGCCTTTCATCATTCGAAGACTTAAACACCACGGCTTAGCCGATACAATCAAGAGCGCCAAGAGGATGATTGAACGGCGGGACGTGCAGGTTTGGGACGTGCTCGAGGAGGTCATCCATCAGCATCCGGTGCTGCTGAACCGTGCTCCCACGCTTCACAGGATGGGCGTTCAGGCCTTTGAGCCGGTCCTCGTGGAGGGCAACGCGATTATGCTTCATCCGTTGGCGTGCAAAGGTTTCAATGCGGACTTCGACGGCGACCAGATGGCGGTGCATTTGCCGTTAAGTATTGAGGCGCAGGCTGAGACCCATGTGCTAATGATGGCCACGAGCAATATCTTTTCACCGTCCAATGGTTCGCCTATGGTAGGGCCATCGCAGGATATGGTTATGGGCAACTACTATTTGACGCATATGAGCAGCGACGCCGGAGCCAAAGGATATGGCGGGGTTTTCAAAGATACTTTCGAAGCGATGATGGCTTATGAGATGGGCAAGGTCAATCTGCAGGCGGAAATCAAAGTTCGCATCAGCAAGGATAAGACGGTCGTAACGGAAGATGGTACGCAGTCGCCGCCGAGCAATGAGCAGCCGACGGGCAGATTAATTGAGACAACGGTGGGCAGATGTATATTCAACGATATACTTTCACCGCAAATGCCGTTTTACAATGTAACGATGTCCCAGAAAATGCTCAGCAGGGTAATCAGTGATTGTTTCGCGATTGTCGGCAGTGCTGAGACGGTGGATTTGCTCGACAGGATCAAATATTTGGGGTTCAAACACACCACCCTTGCAGGTTTGAGTTTCGGCATTACCGACTTGAAGATACCGGCAAAGAAACTGGCCATCATCGACGAGGCCGAAAACAGGGTTGCCAGGATACTTAAGAACTACAGGAGCGGTGTTTTGACGGAGGGCGAGAGGTATAACCAGGTGATAGATGCCTGGACGCACGCGAGAGTAGAAGTTACTAATGAAATGATGCGTGGTCTCAGTGAACCTACCGAGGAAGAATGTGAATCTCATGAAAGCGGGGCAGGCTATGGCTTGAGAGTTTTACTTGAAGATAGAAAAAAGGTTTTTAAAAAAGACTGGGAGTCTGTGAATCTTCGCTTGGCAGGCGCCGTCGAGGAGGTTGTTGTTAGTATTAGCCGTTCGTTTTGGGAAGACTGCCCTGAACTTAGACACAAGAAAATCGGAGAATGGCTGTTAGACAAACGTTTTGCTCCGTGGCCAAAAGGTAAACCACCAGAATTCTCAATGGTACAGAGCAAAGAAGAGAACCTGTTTGATGTCTATCTCAAGGATAATGCCCCTGCACAGGAAAAGGGAATAACAGTTACGGCATGGAGTAATAAAAAACAACTGAATCCGATATACGTTATGAGCGATTCAGGTGCCAGAGGCAGTGTCGACCAGATTCAGCAATTAGCGGGGATGCGGGCTTTGATGGCCAAGCCCAGCGGAGAGATTATTGAGACGCCTATAAAATCGAACTTCCGAGATGGTCTGACGATTCTTGAGTACTTCAGCTCCACGCACGGAGCTCGTAAAGGGCTGGCTGATACGGCCTTGAAGACAGCCAACTCCGGTTATCTTACCCGCAAACTCATCGACGTCTCCCAGAATGTAATTATTATGGACCGCGACTGCGGCACGCTGCAGGGAATCACCAAAAGCAAAATCAGCAGCGGTGAGCAGATAGATGTTCCGCTTTCTCAACTGATTATCGGCAGGACCGCCAGAGACAACATTCGCAACCCGATTACGGACGAAATGATTGTTCGCGAGAATGAGGTTATAACCCCAGAGATGGCGGCGAAGATAGAATCCCTCGGTCTTGATGCCATTAGAGTCAGAAGCCCGCTGATGTGTGATTGTCCGTATGGTGTTTGTGCCAAGTGTTACGGATGGGATATGAGTACAGGAGCTTTGGTTGAGGAGGGGACGGCGGTTGGGATAATAGGGGCTCAGTCGATTGGGGAGCCTGGTACACAGTTGACGCTTCGAACGTTCCATACCGGTGGTGTTGCATTGAGAGTAATTCTGGAGTCAGAGGTTAAAGCTACGGTTGCCGGAAATGTTCAATACCGCGACCTAAATGCAGTTCCTCTCCCAAGAAGCAGCGATACCTTTGATGATAGGAGGGATAAAGAGTACGAACCGGCTGTTATTAAAACAAAAGACAAGGATGAAGCAGCCCCAAGGCCTGTCCGTACTGGTTGGGTGGCCTTGAAAAGAAATGGTGAAGTGGCGGTTTTGGATGACAAAGGTCGTGAACTTGAGAAGCACAATGTACCTTATGGTGCTCATATAGTGGTTAGTGACAATGAAAAAGTTAAAATGGGCCAAAGGTTATTCCATTGGGACCCGCACCGGACTCCGATTCTGGCGGAAGTGTCCGGCCGAATCGCCTTTGTAGATGTCGTCGAAGGCGAGACGATTCGAGTTGAGGAGGAACGCAGAGGTCAGGCCGGCCAGCCCTCCTCGCTTGCTGCGCAAGCAGCCGCGGGGGCGGCGGGCAGAATGGTTGTTATCGAGCACAAAGGTGACAAGCATCCGCAAATCATTATAGAGGATGCCAGCGGCAAAATCCTCGACGTTCACTATCTGCCGGCAGGTGGGAGGATTGAGGTTGAGCAGGGTCAGCAGGTTCAGGCTGGCCAGTTGCTTGCTCATCAGCCGAGGGCGACCGGCGGCACACAGGACATTACCGGTGGCCTGCCGAGAGTAACCGAAGTGTTTGAAGCGCGAATACCTAAGAACCCCGCTGCGATGGCGGAAATCAGCGGACGGATTGAGCTGCGAAGCGATAAGCGCAAAGGCAAAATGACGGTCATAATCCGCTCTGAGTCGGGTATGGAGAAAGAACACCACGTTCCTCGCGACAGGCATCTGAATGTTCACACAGGCGATGTGGTCGAAGCCGGTGCTTCTTTGACGGATGGCCCCCTCGTGCCGCAGGACATTTTGCATATCAAAGGGGAAGAGGCGCTGCAGAGATACTTGATTGTTGAGGTTCAGAACGTCTATCGTTCTCAAAGTGTCAATATCAACGACAAGCATGTTGAGATTATCATTTCTCAAATGATGCACAAGGTCGAGATTGAGTCCGTTGGTGACAGTTCATTTTTGCCTGGTGAAGTTATTGATAAATTTGTGTTCCGTCGGGAGAATGATAGATTAGCCAGCAGCGTCAAGGTCAGCAATGTCGGCGACTCGACGGAGTTGCAGAAAGGTCAGATTGTCAGCAAGGAAGAATTTGCCACAATTTGCGAAAAGCTTGAGGCGCTGGGTGCTGCGAAGGCTGTCGGCAAAAAGCCCAAGCCCGCGACCGCCAAGACGCTGCTTTTGGGGATAACCAAGGCGTCGCTGCAGTCGGATAGTTTTATCGCCGCGGCCAGCTTCCAGGAGACCACTAAAGTCTTGACAGAAGCGTCTTTGGCTGGTAGAGTGGATGGACTTTGTGGATTGAAGGAAAACGTTATATTGGGACATCTGATACCGGCGGGCACGGCTTTTAAGCCTTATCTGGAAATGAAGGTCAAGCATCTTGCTGAGGCGCCGTTGCCTAAGGTATTCGAAGAAGTTAAGGAAGCCAAGTTAGAAGAAGCAAAAGCAGAAGCGGCTGTCAGAGAGGCCTTGGGAATCTAATTCTTAATTAAAAATTCAAAGTTAAAAAAGGTAATTTATGCCTACTATGAATCAGTTAGTTAAGCGTCCTCGGTCGAAGACAAAAGGACGAAAGCGATTGAGCGATATCAGCGGCTCACCGCAGAAAAGAGGCGTGTGTCTGATTGTCAGAACCCAGACGCCGAAGAAGCCGAACTCTGCTCTTCGCAAGATTGCACGTGTGCGATTGACCAACGGCAAGGAGGTTACAGCCTATATTCCAGGCGTAGACCACAATTTGCAGGAGCACAGTACCGTCCTGATTCGTGGCGGTCGCGTCAGGGACCTGCCCGGTGTGCGCTATCATATTGTTCGCGGCGTCCTCGACTGCGCAGGGGTCGCCGGACGAAGACGCGGCAGAAGCAAATATGGCGCAAAAACGGCAAAATGATTTGGTTCATTGTACTGTGTTCATTGTTCATCGACTACGAACACCGGACAACGAACTATGAACAATGAACTATGGACTCATAACTATTGAGGAAAAATAATGGCTAAGAAGACCACAGCTTCGGCTCAACAGTTAAAGCCTGACCCAAAATACGGCAGCAAACTGGTTTCGAGGTTTGTAAACTGCTTGATGTGGGAGGGCAAAAAGTCTGTCGCACAGCGGGCCTTTTACGACGCTATGGATATTATATCCAAAAAGGTCAAAGACTCCGATGCGCTTAAGGTATTTGAGACGGCGGTAAACAACGTAAAGCCGATGATTGAGGTTCGCAGCAAACGTGTTGGTGGGGCGAGCTACCAGGTGCCGATGCAGGTAAGCTCCCATCGGCAGCAGTCATTGGCCGTCAGGTGGATTATTCACGCCGCCAGAGAAAAAAAGGGAAAACCTATGTGTGAGCGCCTGGCGTCGGAATTAATAGATGCCTATAATGGGCACGGCGGTGCAATGACAACCCGCGAAAATATCCACCGAATGGCTGAGGCAAATAAGGCATTTGCCCACTTCGCGTGGTAGTTTTTGCCGATAATAGATAGCGGATAGGTATAAGTTTTTTCTATCCGCTATTTTTTTACTCAGTTCATAGTTCATTGTGGATAGTTCATCGATGAACTATGAACTGTGGATTAAAAACAATGAACAGATTGAAAAAACTGCGCAATATCGGAATCATCGCTCATATCGATGCCGGTAAGACGACCGTAACCGAACGGATACTTTACTATGCAGGCAAGACCTACAAGATGGGCGAGGTCCACGACGGCACAGCGGTTATGGACTATCTGGAAGAGGAGCAGCGAAGGGGTATCACCATAACTAGCGCGGCGACGAAAATCTATTGGAAAGATTCCGAAATCAATCTTATCGATACGCCGGGACACATCGATTTCACCGCTGAGGTTGAACGGTCGCTGCGTGTTCTCGATGGGGCGGTGGTGGTCTTTGACGGCAGTGAAGGTGTGCAGGCCCAGAGCGAAACCGTCTGGAGGCAGGGACAAAAATACAACCTGCCGTGCCTATGTTTTGTGAACAAGATGGATAAGACCGGCGCCGATTTTGTGATGAGCGTCGAAAGCATTCGCGATAAGCTGCAGGCTAAACCCATCGTACTGCAGATTCCCATCGGAGTACAGGACTCGTTTGAAGGAATAATAGACCTTATAAAAATGAAGGCGGTTTTCTATAAGACCGAGGCGCTGGGGGCGACTTTCGAAGAGGTTGAAATCCCACGGAATATGCAGCAAATCGCGCAGGAGCAGAGACATCAGATGCTCGAGCTTGCGGCTGAATACGACGAAGAGCTGATGGATTTGTATGTTCACGATAACCCGGTCAGCAGCGAAATTATTGATAGGGCTGTCAGAAAGGCTGTTCTCGGCAGCAAACTTCATCCGGTGTTCGCAGGTTCGGCACTGAAATATATCGGCATCCAGAGACTGCTCGACGGTGTTGTAGCGTATCTGCCTTCTCCGCTGGATAAACCCGTTATTGTCGGACACAAGCCGGGCGACGAAGATAAAAAGGTGCAGGTTAAGTGCGATAGTATCGCCAGCCTGGTTGCTCTCGCATTCAAGGTTACCAGCGATTCGCACGGCGATTTATGTTTTCTGAGGATTTACCAGGGTGCATTGAAATCCAACAGTAGGGTTCTGAATTCCAATCGCGACAAACGCGAAAACATTACCCGGATATTTGAAATGCACGCCAGCGAACGGAAAATTTTAGAGTCAGCAAGTGCTGGCGAGATTGTGGCAGTCATAGGACCAAAACAGACACTTACGGGCGATACGCTTTGCGATACCAAAAAACCTGTTGTTCTGCCGAGCATTACGTTTCCGCAGACGGTAATTAGTATGTCTATAGAGCCGAAAACGGCGGAGGACAGAGCCAAATTTACATATGAACTTACCACCCTCAGGCGTGAGGACCCGACCTTTGAATGGAAGTTCGACGCCGAGACCGGCCAGACAATTATCAGCGGTATGGGCGAGCTGCATCTGGAGATACTTGAGCACAAACTGGTGCGGGAAAGGGGGGTTAAGGTGCGGGTCGGTAGGCCCAAGGTCGCCTATAAGGAAACGATAACCACGCCGGCACGGGCAGAGGGCAAATTCATTCGTCAAACGGGCGGCCGGGGTCAGTATGGTCATGTGGTTATCAATGTTGAGCCGATTTTTACGAAGGATGGTCACTGGAGACGGGATATTGAGTTTGAAAACAAGGCGGGTGGTGATAAAGTTCCAAAAGAATATGTCCAGAGCGTCGAAAGAGGCGTCAGAGACTCACTTGGCAGCGGCGTGCTGGCGGGCTATCCTGTTGTTGGGATTAAAGTCACGTTGATTGACGGGTCTTTTCATCCGGTGGATTCCTCATCCGTGGCGTTTGAGCAGGCGGGGGCAATAGCGGCCGAAAACGCCCTTAAAACGGCTGAGCCGGTGCTGCTTGAGCCGATTATGCGACTTGAGGTCGAGGTTCCGGAATCGTATTTCGGTGTTGTGCAGAGCAATCTGCTTGCCAAAAGAGGGTCAATCACAGACACGCGTGCGCACGGAAATATGCGAACAATCGACGCTATGGTTCCGCTGGCGGAGATGTTCGGATATTCGAGCCAGATAAGAAGTGCGACGGCTGGCAGAGGGACCTTTACTATGGAGCCTATGAGCTACGAAAGGGTTCCCGAGCAGATTGCCCGGAAAATCATCGGTTAGAAGCAGGGATTTTTGTGTTTACGTGAAGGACTTTTTTAGATATACTGTTAAAATAAATTATGGATTTTGGAGTAGTGCGGTTATGAAGAAAAATATACATCCGGAATATCATAAGGTGGTTGTTCATTGCGGCTGCGGCAATACTTTCGAGACCCGCAGCACGGCGAAGGAAATCCACGCAGAGATATGCTCAATGTGCCATCCGTTTTTCACCGGCAAGCAAAAGTTCGTCGATACCGCCGGCCGAATAGAACGGTTCCAGAAAAAGTACGGCACCGATTACGCTAAAAAGGCCAAAAAACAGCAGCAATAGCTGCTTTAGATGTTACCACTAAGGCTCCAGCTCCCGATGAATCGGGGTCGGAGCCTTTTGTTCGTATTTGGGTTGTACTGGAATAGTTAATACAGGATGCGGTGCTATGGCGGCACAAAAAAACCCGATTTTGGCAAAGTTGGAGAAAATCGATGCTCGCTACTGCGAGCTTGAGGAAAGAATCGCTGACCCGGCTGTCGTCGGCGATTCCGCCAGACTGGTGGAGTTCTCAAAGGAGCAGGGCAGGCTCAAAGCGGTTGTCGAAAAATATCGCGAATACAAAAAAACAGCAGCCGAGATTGAAGATGCCAAGCAGATTCTAAATGATGGCGTAGTTGATGAGGATTTCAAGGCATTGGCGAAAGAGGAGCTTGGTCGGCTTGAAGGTAAAAGAGATACATTGCTCAGGCAAATCGAAGATGTTTTGGTGATGTCCGAGGAGATGGGGGTCGATTCGATAATAATGGAAATCCGTGCGGGTACCGGCGGCGAGGAAGCAGCCCTTTTCGCCCGTGATTTGTTCGGGATGTACCTGAAGTACGCCCAGAGCCGTGGCTGGAAGGTCGAACAGCTTGATTTCAGCCCCGCAGAGATGGGCGGTTTTCGTGAGGTAATACTCGGTATCAAGGGCGAGAATGTGTGGTCCGAGCTCGGATATGAGGGTGGCGGACACCGTGTCCAGCGCGTGCCAGCAACCGAATCGCAGGGCAGAATCCACACCTCCGCAGCAACGGTGGCGGTGCTGCCTGAGCCTGAAGAGCTGGATATACAGATTGACCCGAATGATGTGACCGAGCATGTCAGCCGTTCGGGCGGGCCGGGTGGACAAAGCGTCAATAAGCTCAACAGCGCTATTAAGCTCGAACATATTCCGACCGGAATAACCGTCAGTATGCGGGATGAAAAAAGCCAGCACAAAAACCGTGCCAAGGCCTGGCGGGTCTTGAAAAGCAGAGTTTATGAGCGTTATGAAAGCCAAAAAAGGGCACAGCGAGACCGGCAGCGCAAAGCTATGATTGGCTCAGGCGACAGGTCTGAAAAAATAAGAACATACAATTTCCCGCAGAATCGTGTTACTGACCACAGAATCAACCTGTCACTTTACAACCTTGACAAGATAATGGCCGGTAACCTCGATGAATTGATAACGGCATTGAAGGAATACGACAGGCAGCAAAGATTGAAGAACCTGTAAAGACGACGGACTCCGGAGTCTATTCAGATGATAATCGTTGTTACCGGAATGGTTGGTGTTGACAAAAAGAGCTATCTCGAAAGTGTCTGTCGATTCGCGGCTGAGAATGGCAAAAATGTGCTTTTATGCAACGTCGGCGAACGGATGTATGCTGAGGCGCCGGATGTACCGGCGGGAAAAATCCTTGATATTCCGATGAAGCGCCTAAACTCACTTCGCCGAAGTGTCTTCAAGGACATCATCGCGAAAGCAAAAACCTCTGCCAATCTAATCGTCAATACCCACGCGACTTTTCGCTGGCGGCACGGGCTGTTCCCGGCGGTGGACTTCGACCAGATGCGGCAGCTAAATGCCGATATGTATATCTGCCTGATTGATGGCGTCACCGCACTGCACAGACGACTTGTTGCTGAGCACTTCATAGAGCACACACTGAAAGATTTGATTGTCTGGCGCGAAGAAGAAATTATCGGCACGGAAATGCTCTGCAGGGCTGTCAGCGACGAGGCTCATCTTTACTGTCTTGCCCGCGGCTGTGAGGCGGAAACAACGAAGATATTTTACAGTCTTATCTTCGAGAGCGACCGGAAAAAAGCATATCTGAGCTTTCCTATGACACACGTTGCTGAAATGGAGAGCGTCGGGAACGAAATCGGCTGGTTCCGCAGACTGATGAAAGGCTTTTTTACGTGCTTTGACCCTGCTGAACTGGAAGAATCGTATCTGCCGTACTATGCCAAGCAGGCGGCCCAAAAGGGACTGGACTTTGTGGAAGTTGTGGTAGGGGGGCAAAAGACCCGGCTGGATTTGGAGCAGGTTCGGCAAATTGAACGCGACATCAACAGCCAGATATACGCCCGCGATTTTCTGCTGATTGACCAGTCGGATATGATAATCAGCTTTATCCCGACCTTGGCTGACGGCCGGGCAGCCGTTTCCAGCGGAGTTGAAAGAGAGCTCCAACACGCCCACGAAGCAGCCAAAGAAGTTTATGTCATCTGGTTGGCAAAGCAAAGGCCATCAGTATTTGTAACTCAAACGGCTACAAAAGTTTTTGCAAATGCGGATAGTGCTGTCGAATTCTTCAAAAAGAAAGGCTACTTAAAAAAGTGACCATCTATGATGAAAAACGATTAGCAGGTTATATCGACCATACGCTTCTTAATGCCACCGCTACAAGTGAGCAAATCAGACAGTTATGCGAAGAGGCAAAAAGTTACGGCTTTTGCGCGGTATCGGTTAATCCACGATGGGTGGCTCCGGCGGCTGAGTTGTTGCATGGCAGCAAAGTCAAAGTCGGCGGTGTGGTCAGTCTGCCGCTCGGGGCTGACTCAACCGAAATCAAGGTCGCACAGGCCAAAGCCTGCATATTCGCGGGCGCCGATGAAGTTGATATGGTTGCTGATTTGGCGGCGATAATCGAGGGCGATGCAAAATATTTGTCCAATGAGTTTCGGGCAGTATTGAAGGTTTGCCGTTCGATGAGGCCGGCTGTTTGTCTTAAGGTCATAATCGAATCGGCTGCCTTGACTCGCGAGCAGAAGATATTTGCCTGCCAGATTGCAGATAAAATCGGCGTTGATTTTGTAAAGACAAGTACGGGAATGCATCCTGCTGGCGGGGCAACAGTTGAAGATGTGAAACTGATGAGGGAATATGCCCCCAACTGCAAAGTCAAGGCTTCCGGCGGAATCAGAACCGCAGAACAGGCCCTGGCAATGCTCGAAGCAGGTGCGGAAAGAATAGGTACCAGTTCAGGCGTTCAGATTATTAACGAGTTCAGGGCAGGGCGGCTGCAATGACGACAGGAACAATTGCTGTAAAAACTATTTTTTGCAGACCGCACTGTAAGAAAATCAGCGCGTCGATAAATCTGCCGGCCCTGAGCGAAACATTTGCTCATTTGGAGTTGCCGTCAATTTTAGGGGCTAATTCAGCCAAGAAAGACTCCGGCAGGTTCAGCTACTGGATGGCCAAACCAAAAGAGGTATTTGAATTTCGAGCGGGCCGGAAAGACCCTTTCCACAAATTGCAAAAGGCTCTTTCTAAATACAAGCTCCATCCAGACCCCAGACCAAATTTACCGAAGGGGATTTTTTGCGGAGGATGGGTCGGATATTTTAGCTATGAACTTGGCAGGTATATTGAAAGGCTCCCGCAAACAACCTTAGACGACCTGCAAATGCCGCTGATTCGATTGTGCTTTTATGACAGGCTTATCGCCTATGACCATATCGAAAATGATTTTTGGCTGATTGCGTTGCAGTTGCCGGATGATATTGAGATGCCGGATGAAAAACTATTGGCACTGGAGCGGTTACTTGATGAATCACGGATTGTTTCAGTCGAGTGCCCCGAACGAGCCGACCTCGATAATATCGACTTTTCGCGAATCCGATGCAATATGGATGAGGATTATTATCTGCGGACAATCGAAAAAATCAGGCGCTATATCTACGACGGCGAAGTTTACCAGGTCAACTTTTCGCAGCGATTCGAATGTGATTACAAGGCAAAGCCAATAGACCTTTTCCACTGGCAAAATCATTATAATCCGAGCGGCTGCGCAGCTTATATCGACGCCGGCGATTTCCACATCGTAAGCGCCTCGCCCGAGATGTTCATAACGATTGCCGAGGGTGTTATTTCCACCAAGCCTATAAAAGGTACTCGTCCGCGAATTAACAAACCTTCTGTGGATGCCGGAAATTTCAATGAGCTTCTTAACAGCGCAAAGGAGCAGGCAGAACTTAATATGATAATCGACCTCGAGCGAAATGACCTTGCCAGAATCTGCATACCAGGAACCAGAAAAGTAATTCAGCCTCGAACTATCGAAACCTATCCTACCGTTTTTCACGCAGTTGCGACGGTGGCCGGCAGGCTTCGTGAGGGAATTTCATTTTGCGACATTCTAAAAGCGGTCTTTCCCGGCGGCTCGATTACCGGTGCTCCAAAAATCCGCTCGATGGAAATTATCGATGAAACTGAACCCACCGACAGAGGTGTTTACACCGGAAGCATAGGCTTTCATCGGCCTTGACGGCAGTGTCTGCTTGAATATCGCCATACGAACAATTATCATCAAGGATGGTAAAGCTTTTGCACAGACCGGCGGCGGCATCGTCGCAGATTCCGACCCACAGGCCGAGTGGGAAGAGACAATCACAAAAGCAAGAGCATTGCTGGCAGGGATAAGTAGCGTACAGCGTACACACGCAATACACAATGCGAGATAAGATGGCCGAAAAAGTTTTTCTAAATGATAAGTTGGTCGATGTCGATAAGGCCCGCATATCTGTTAAAGATGGCGGCTTTCTATACGGCGCAGGTCTTTTCGAGACGATGCGAGGCTGTAACGGCATTGTCTTTAGCTTCGTTGACCATTTAGACAGATTGTTTTTTAGCGCCAAGGCGTTATCGATAGAACATAACTACGACAGAAAATTCATCACCGATGCCGTTTACAGTGTTCTTAAGGCTAACAAACTGACTGATGCCCGCCTTCGGCTGACTATGACCACGGGGCCAATGGCCGAATCCGACGAAAAAAGACACGCTACGCTGCTCATCGTGGCGACAAAGTTACAGCCTTACCCGGCTGAATATTACAAAAACGGCGTACTCGTTGTGCTTTGCCCGTACAGGCAGAATCCTTTTGAGCCGATTTACCGCCACAAGACCACAAACTATTTTTCGCGTATGATTGCACTCAAATCAGCACATCAAAAAGGGGCTGCCGAGGCATTGTGGTTTACTGTGGATAATCGCCTGGCTGAAGGCTGTATCAGCAATGTCTTTCTGGTAAAGGATTCGACTCTTTTCACTCCGCCGATTGAAACGCCGGTGTTGGCGGGTGTCGCCAGAAAAACCGTCTGTCAAATCGCCTTAAGAAATTCCATCAAGTTTGTCGAAAAGGATTTATCCATAGACGATTTGCTTTCTGCCGACGAAATTTTTCTGACCAATGTGATTATGCAGGTTATGCCGGCGGTCGCAGTGGAAAAGCACACCGTTGGCCGGGGCAAAGTCGGACCAATGACCAAAAAACTGATGAAATATTTCGATGATTTTGTTGAGGAAAGCTGCAAACGGGGCAAATGAAGATAAAAGACATCGCAGGGCAAATCGAAAAAATAGTCCCGCTAAGATTGGCGCAGGACTGGGACAATGTGGGCCTATTGATTGGAGATTCGCAGCGCAACGTAAAAAATATCCTGCTGACCATAGATATAACCAGCGAGGTTGTTGCTGAGGCAAAGAGATTAAAGACGGATTTGATTGTAAGTTACCATCCTATTATCTGGGACGGCCTGAAGAAAATCACCACCGATGGTTCTGCATCTGCCGTCTATAACTTGATACACTCGGGGATTGCGGTTTTCTCGATACATACCGCCCTCGATGCCGCAGAAGGCGGCGTGAATGACGGCCTTGCGGAAATTGTCGGCATCACCGATGCAAAGCCAATCGGCGATTATGTGGAAAGTCCGCAGGGCGACAATTACAAACTCGTTGTGTTTGTTCCAGCTAATTCGGCTGCCGAGGTTTCAAATGCGGTCTTTGCCGCCGGCGCAGGTTTTATCGGCAACTACAGCCACTGCGGCTTTACCGCACGGGGAGAGGGCAGCTTTTTGCCGCTGGAAGGCTCTTCTCCGACAATCGGAAAGAAAGGGAAACTGGAAAAGGTGCCGGAGATAAGATTCGAGACGATTGTGCCGGCTGAGAAACTCACCGACTGTGTAACAGCAATGAAAAAGGCGCATCCATACGAAGAGCCTGCTTTCGATGTGTTTAAACTTTATAACAGTCAAAACAAGTTCGGCTTGGGCAGAATCGGCAGACTGAATAAGCCGACGCAGTTGACCAAAATTATTGAGCGAGTAAAAAAATATACCGGTGCAAAGGCATTCGGAATCGTCGGCAAAGAAAATAGACTGGTTAAAAAGGCGGCGGTTTGCGCAGGTTCGTGCGGCAAAATCATCAATTTAGTCATCGCTCAAAAGTGTGATTTGTACCTGACCGGCGAGTTGAAACACCATCAGGCGTTGGCTGCACAGGAGGCTGGTCTAACCTGCATTTGTCTTAGTCATAGCGTTTCCGAACGCTTTATACTGAAAAAATTCGCCAAACAGTTGCAAAAACGGTTGAATCAGGTAACAATTAAGATAAGTAAAAAAGACGCTGACCCCTTTAAATGGAAAAATCTATGACCGAAGAGCAAAAAGAGCAGACAGAAGCTTCGTTTGTTAGCGAAGATGTCGAAGAACAAACCATAGAGCCTCTGACACAACAGGCCGATAGTCCAAAGCCGATGGAAGATTTTGAAGTTACTACCGACTCGGTCGTGGAAGCGGTTTTGTTTGCCAGCGATGAGTCCCTGACGGAGGCTCGGTTGGCTGATATTGTCGGAGTGCCCGCCAGGCAGATTCGACAGCACATTAAGAACCTGAACGAAAAATATCAGGCCAACAATAGTGCCTTCAGAATAGAAAAAATCGCAGGTGGTTTCCAAATGCTGACCTTAAGTTCATACAATTGCTGGCTCGAAAAATTAGTCCGTGCCCGTGACGATAGCAGGCTAAGTGCCGCTGCGATGGAGACACTCGCGATAATAGCCTACAAGCAGCCGGTCATCCGGGCGGACATCGAGGCCATAAGGGGCGTTGCCGCCGGCGAGTTAATCCGCTCACTTATCTACAAGGGGCTGGTTAAAATTGTCGGCAGGGCCGAGGTTTTGGGCCGGCCTATGCTTTACGGCACGACAAAAAAATTTCTGCAAACCTTCGGCCTGGATTCCCTCAAGGACCTGCCCAAGGTCGAAGAGCTTAAAAAACCGCCGGAATGATTGGGACGTTGTTTTTGTACACAATGCTTCAGCCAACGTAAGTGGTCCCCCTCCTTTTTCCTTTACAGTGCTGTTTTGACGTGCTAAAATGGCCACAGCTTGAGCTTTATGCGTGTATAAGTGTTATACGCAATACGCGGCACGCAATACGCAATACGAAGAAAATGGCAGGCAAAATAATAATCAATACCGAACGCTGCAAGGGCTGTGGCCTGTGCATAATAGTTTGTCCGAAGAAGGGTATCATCATATCCGAAAAGTCCAACAAAAGCGGTTACTTCCCTGCACAGGTCTCAAATGCTGATTGCACCGGCTGCTGTCTCTGTGCCTTCGTTTGTCCGGATGTTGCAATTGAAGTACAGCAGGATGACTCTGGCAAGGGTGAAATAGCTGCCGGGCCGGGCAGAAAAACCAAACGGCGATTGGCAAAAAACAGGACATGACAGAACGGATTTTAATGTGCGGTAACGAGGCCCTCGCCGAAGCGGCCGTCATTGCCGGCTGCGATGCTTACTTTGGTTATCCAATCACGCCGCAAAACGAAATCACCGCCTATATGTCGAAAAGGATGCCGGAGGAGAACCGGGTCTTCCTCCAGTGCGAAAGTGAGCTTGCGGCCATCAATATGGTGTTCGGTGCATCGGCTACCGGCAAAAGGGCGATGACAAGCTCGTCCAGTCCCGGCATTAGTCTGATGCAGGAGGGGATGAGCTATCTGGCCGGTGCTGAGCTGCCGGCGGTGGTCGTCAATGTAATGCGCGGCGGACCCGGCCTGGGCAACATCGCCCCTTCACAGGGCGATTACTTCCAGGCAACACGAGGCGGCGGACACGGCGATTACAGAACCATCGTCTTAGGGCCATCCAGCGTGCAGGAATTGGTCGATTGTATGCCGCTGGCGTTCGACCTCGCTGACCAGTATCGAATGACCGTTGTTGTTCTTGCCGACGGTATCTTAGGCCAGATGATGGAGCCGGTGGTCTTCGACAAGAAACCTCACAACGCAAAACTTCAAAACTGCCAAAGGATTGGGCCCTGACCGGTGCCGGCGGCAGAAAGCAAAACATCGTCCGCTCCCTGTGGTTGGAAGAGGGGGTTCTTGAGCAGCACAATTACGAACTGCAGGCCAAATACAGAGAGGTAGAGAAGAACGAGGTCCTCTGTGAGCAATACGAAGTTGACGACGCGGAAATCGTGGTGGTTGCATATGGCGTTGCCGCCAGAATAGTGCGAGGCGCCGTCAGCAGAGCAAGGCAGGAAGGAATCAAGGTCGGCTGGATACGCCCAATTACTCTGTGGCCTTTCCCGACGGAGCAAATCAGCAGGGCTGCCGAGGATTTTAGGATTTTTCTTGTCGTGGAGATGAGCTGCGGCCAGATGGTCGAGGATGTGAAATTGGCCGTGGCCGGCAAGGCGCCGGTACTTTTTTACGGACGGCCCGGCGGCGGTGTGCCGACCGTCGAGCAGGTTCTCGAAAAAATTAAAGACTTGACAATATCTGCAAAACGAAAGAGCTGATGGCGTGAAGACCGTATTTACACGAACACCAACGTTAAAAGATTGTCCGACGCATTATTGTCCAGGATGCGGACACGGAATAGCGCATCGGTTGGTAGCTGAAGCAATCGATGAATTGGGCATACGCGGCCGAACCATCGGCATCGCGCCGGTGGGATGCTCAGTGCTGGCGTACGATTATCTTGACGTTGATATGATTGAAGTCGCCCACGGAAGGGCACCGGCGGTGGCGACGGGAATGAAAAGAACAAACCCCGACAAAATAATCTTTTCCTATCAGGGTGATGGCGACCTGGCGGCTATCGGAACAGGTGAAATCATCCACGCTGCACACCGAGGTGAGCAGATAACCGTGATTTTTATCAATAACGCTGTCTTCGGAATGACCGGCGGCCAAATGGCACCGACAACTCTGCTCGGCCAGGTAACAACCACGACGCCGCTGGGTCGAAATGCCGAGCAGCAGGGCTACCCACTGCAGGTATCCGAACTGTTGGCGCTCCTGCCGGGAGCAATCTACATCGAGCGATGTTCGCTGCATAAGCCTGCCCTGATTCGCGACGCCAAAAGGGCTGTCAAACACGCCTTCGAGCTGCAGGTAAATGGCGCCAAAGGACTTTCGCTGGTCGAGCTGCTTTCGCCCTGCCCGACCGCCTGGCGAATGACGCCGGCCCAGGCAGTCGAGTGGATGGAAAATGAAATGATAAAAGTCTTCCCTTTGGTACGTTTGAAAGGCTGAAAGTGGCGCAGAACAGCTTTTATGAAGAAGTAATCATCGCCGGCTTCGGCGGCCAGGGGATTGTATTGGCCGGCAGACTTCTGGCTCAAACCGCGATGAACGCCGGCAAAGAAGTAACCTTTATGCCGTCATACGGCGCCGAGATGCGCGGCGGAACAGCCAACAGTATGGTCGTAATCGCAGATGAGCCTGTCGCCTCGCCGCTGGTAAGTTCGCCCGATTCGGTGATTGTAATGAACAAGGCCTCGCTGAATAAGTTTGCCCCGTGCGTTAAAACAGGCGGCCTTTTGGTGATGAACAGCTCCCTGATTGACTGCGAGCCGGATGTGGATGAGTCAATTGATGTATTGGCGGTTCCGGCGGATGATATAGCCGTCGAATTGGGCAGTCAGAAGAGTGCAAATATGGTAGCTCTTGGCGCCTATCTTCAAAGGCGGGGCTTATTCGGCGTTGATGCTGCCGCGAAGTCTTTAGCTTATGTCCTGGCGGAGCGCTATCATAAAACGCTGCCTCTCAATACCGAAGCGCTGCGCAGAGGCGCTGAGTTCGCAAAGAGAGCAAAAACTAAAAGGTAGAAAGCAAATATGCAGACCGATGTTCCCAACAGGATTTTTCCCAGCCGACGAAGCCGATTCACTTTGCGTATGGCGCCGATGATAGATATGATATTCCTGCTGCTGATATTTTTCATTGTGGCGGGAAAATGGAGGCCGCGGGAAAATTTTCTCCCCGTTGAGATGCCCGCCGCTCAGGCTGGCTTCCAGCAGTTCGGCAGGCCGGAGCCTTTGATGATACATATCTCTGCAACACACTCCGGCTGCCAGGTCCGGATAGGTCAGCTCTACACGGTGCAGATAGAAGATAAGACTATCGCAGCAGATTTAACTGCACTGATGGAAAAAATCCGGCAGACTTTGCTCGACCAGAAAAGATTTGCCGCTGACCCGGTGGAAGTCATCTGCGCACCGGAAGTAAGATGGGACCACGTGGCAAAAATATATAATCTGTTCTTCGGAGCCGGACTGACCGACATCACTTTCCAAATGACGGAGTAGGCCCGGGATGGGCACACCGACTAAACGCATTGCTGAAATCGCAGC
The DNA here is from genome assembly GCA_963760535.1 of uncultured Phycisphaerales bacterium. Taxonomy (GTDB): domain Bacteria; phylum Planctomycetota; class Phycisphaerae; order Sedimentisphaerales; family Anaerobacaceae; genus CAVXEF01. The sequence continues at coordinate 10,832 of CAVXEF010000028.1, read as the reverse complement.
CCCGATGCTCGGGGTTGCGTTTTTATTTTTGTCTTCATCTTTGGGTTTTGCCGATGCGCTGCCGGCCGCTGAGGATGTCAACAGCCTGGCTCAGGCTGCAAAATCAACTGTTGGCACTTTTCTGCGGCGGAGTTTCGAGCTTCGTATGCAATATGAATTCAGCGGCCGATTTCTAAACCAAAGCGATAAAGAAAATCTCTGCAAACTTGCAAAGGAAGCTGCTGACCATTTGCAGGAAATCGCGCAGAACCAGCGCACGCTTAAAAAGCAAATCGAAGATTATCAGGGCGATGACTGGGACAGCAGATACGGCTCGACAGGCTTGTGGCGAAAGCTGTCTGCCGATATTTTCACGACCGGTTTAAGTAAATGCGAAATTGATTTCTATATGGCCCTTGCGACCGACCAGCCGCAGAGAGGCAGGATATTACACGATATTTTGGCTGAAATGGAATCACTGCAGTTGACGCAGCCTGTGGTTGCTTCACAGCTTCTAAAAGCAAAGACACTGGCGCTTCTGGCACAGACAGAGCCATCCTATGGGCCGTTAGCGAGAAAAGAGTTTGACGCTCTTGCGGCTCGAAGCGGTGTGAGTCCTTCAACCGCTTTCAGAATATCAATCGAAAGAATTAAGTTTTTCGGTGTAACCGAGCCGGGTCGGCTGGAAACAATGGCTGAGGATATCGCAAAAAGCGGATGTTCTGATGACCTCGAACTGATTTTGTCGCTGACCTTTTTGCAGCGGCGAAAAGACCCCGAAGACCTTGAGAAAACCGTCAGGTTGTTTCCCAAAATCGAAAGTTTCTTCAGCTCGCTTGCTTTGTCTGATTTATCCAATCGGTTCGAGCAGGGACAGTTGACCGAGCCAAACCTGCAGCAGTTGAGTGTTTTTGAATCGGAGCTGGCAGCCCAGGCTGCCTGGAAAAATAATCCACGAAGACTACAACAAATTGCTGTCCTCGCTGGCAAAAACACAAAAGTTTCAAACACCGTTAATACTTTATGTCGCAGCGGCGACAGCTTCGCCGGCAGAGTCGGTTGCTTTTTTAATCGGCGCAAGTAAGCTCCAGCAGCAAAAGAAAGACCTCAGGCTGGGTCTCGAAGCACAGAAAATCGCCGAGCAGGCAGCACAGCTCGCATATGACTTGTTTGTCAAAGACCCGTGCAATTGCTCGGTCACTCTCGATGCTTTTGATAATTATTCCACAATCGCAGGTGTCGGAATCGATGAAGATTTGGAATACCTTTACAGTTCCGTTTTGAAGGATTGCGGCAGGGCCGAAAAAAACAAAGAACTATTGCAGAAAATAGCCGATAGGCCCACAGGCCTTTGGTGCCAAAGAGCGAAATTAGACCTCATCCTGCAGCAGATGCAGCCCGTGGTGAGCCCGTCGAATCCGCAAAATCACGAGCAGCAAACCTTACAGGATGAGCTGCTCGAACAACTAAAAGGTTTTATCTTAAACTGCGCCGGACAGGATGAGAAGAGCATCGCCCTTCGCAGGGAAGCGCTGAACGTATATTGTCTCTCGCTTCTTGAACGAGCCGATGCGCAATCGGCACAGAAGGTATTGGACATTTTAGACAAAGCCGATAAAACTACCGGCATAAGGCTTGATTTCTTTAAGGCGAAGGCATTTCAGCAAATCGGCGAAATGGAGCAAGCGGTTCATTATATGAATTCAGCGGTTATGCCTGACAGCGGCTCGCTTGCGCCGGAGGTAACGCAGCTACTATCCGAAGTTGTTGAGAATATCGAGCAGTTCGAAACTGGCGCCGGTGATTTTAACAAAATGCTTGATAATTGCAGAGAACTTGCCGAATTCAGCAATAAAAGCCTTAATAATCGGCAGACGGCTTTGCTTCTCGCAGAGTTCCTTGTGTTCGCAGCGGACAATGAACAAAGTAGACTGATAGAAGCAGAAAACCTGCTCAATATTTTTGCTGGCCAGACCGATACCAATGACGTTGATTTTCTTCGCTGCCGGGCGAGGTTGTTGACTGAGCAGCACAGGTTCGACGAGGCTGCCCGATTGTGGGCTAAGCTATGCCGGATGCAGGAAAAAAGCGAGATGTCTCCGGCGAATCAGCGAAGCTGGAAATGGTGGCGGGCAAAATATTATGAACTTTACTGCTGGTCGAAACTTCCTCAAACCAAAAAAGAGGATGTCTCGCATAGCATCGAAATTCTCGAAAACAGCTTTCGTAACATTCCGCCTTTATGGGCGGGGAAACTGAGCTTATTGAAAAGAGGTGCCGCAGCCGAATAATTCACAGGGGGCAAACAGCTTGCTTGGCAAACTTTATTCGGCTATAATGTACAAACAGGACTTCGTTTAAGGGCAGCTGATTAATGGCAAAGCAGTCAGACAGGAGTAAAAAAAGGCCGATATGCAGTTTTTGCGGCCAAGCCGCTCCGCAGCCTAACACCTTCATCGAAGGGCCCAACAGCATATTTATTTGTCCGGAATGCGTTAACCTTTGCCATGACATCGTCCAGAAAAGCCGAAGACCGCCCAGTAGCCGTGTTCTAACGCTGAAAGAAATGCCCAGTCCCCGGAGGATAAAAGAGTATCTTGACCAATACGTCATCGGGCAGGAGCACGCAAAGAAATATCTTTCCGTCGCGGTGCACAATCACTATAAGCGATTGTTCCACACCGATAGCGAAGACAAGGATGTGGAAATCGACAAATCCAATGTTCTGTTGGTTGGGCCGACCGGTTCCGGCAAAACGCTGCTTGCCCGCACACTGGCCCGTTTTTTGCAGGTGCCCTTTGCAATATGCGATGCGACCACAGTTACCGAAGCGGGTTACGTCGGCGAAGACGTGGAAAATTTCCTGCTGCGGCTTTTACAGTCCGCTGACGACGACTTGGAGTTTGCTCAGCGAGGCATTGTCTATGTGGATGAAATCGACAAAATCGGCAAAACCTATCAGAACATCTCGATTACACGCGACGTCTCAGGCGAAGGTGTTCAACAGGCATTGTTAAAGATGCTCGAAGGAACCATAGCAAATGTCCCGCCACAGGGCGGAAGAAAACACCCGGAACAGGCCTACATACCGTTCGACACCACGCAGGTACTTTTTATTTGTGGCGGAACCTTTATCGGCCTGGAAAACATCATAAAGAAAAGGCTCGGCAAAAAAATGATTGGCTTCGGCTCGGAGCTTTCCGGAAAAACCGATGGAAAGACCGAGTACAGTAACATAATCAGCCAGGTTATACCCGAGGACATCATAGAGTTTGGAATGATTCCCGAAATGGTGGGGCGTCTGCCGGTGATTACGGTTCTGTCGGCTCTCGATGAGAAGGCACTTGTAGACATACTGACCAGGCCGAAAAACGCCCTTATTAAGCAGTATCAGAAATTTTTTGAAATGGAAAACGCCGTTCTCGAGTTCACCAATGACGCATTACACGCACTCGCACAGAAAGCGCTTGAGCATGACACCGGAGCCCGTGCTTTGCGTTCGATTACCGAGGAGCTGATAGTTGACTTGATGTATCAACTGCCGGAAGAGGCAAAACCCGCCAAATATGTAATTACGCGCGATATAGTCGAAGGCAAAGCCGACCTTTTCACAGCAAGGCAGACAATAACCAGAAAAGAGTCAGCATAAGACACCGGCCTTCCCCTGTTGTGATGGCCTGAATGCAGAACTATTGTAAGTTCGTGCCTTTATCCTTCAAAACCGCCAGCCGAATGTCTGTCGCGCAGCTTGCGGCGACACCGGCGAGGGCGTACTGGGCCTCGGCGTAGGAAATGTCCTTGTCGATACGCAAAGTAACAACCCGGCTGTCCGCAGGTGCGTTTTTCAATCGGTTATCTACCAATTCGGCAATCCTTTGTGGTATTTCAGCGTAACTTGATGTCGAGATTTTTTCTGAGCCGACAGCAAAATCGCTTTTTTCCTTATCGGTCTTGATAACGGTAACGGTGGTCACCTGCACCCAGCTCTGGTTGTCGCTCCTGGCAAACTTGCAGCCGTCAGGAACGGCTACCGGGAAACCATTGACGCCGGTGCTTATGAATTGGCAGGCCAGTGCAAAAAATATAATAAGCTGAAACAAAATATCTATAAACGGTATGACGTTGAGCGACTGAACGGTACCGCGATATCGTTTTGCAGTCATAAGAACCATAGATGCTCCCTGCACCGTAATAACTACGACGGCAGTGATGAGGTGCGAATCGCTTTAGCTGGTTTGGGCGGAAGCTCGACAATCGGCTGCGCCAATTTCTGTTGTTCGGCCCGCCTTTGTTCTCTCAAGATACGACCCATTTGCGGCAGGAGCTTTTCGGCTTCCACAGCCGCTTCACTTACGAGCATCTCGATGCGGTTTTGAAAAGTGCCGTGTATAGTCAGAGCCGGTATTGCAATCATCAGTCCCCAGAAGGTGGTTACCAGAGCCAGTGAGATTCCGCCGGCCAATTGTGACGGCTGCGGCTCGCCGCCGGCCATCGCAATTGCGTTAAACATTTTTATTATGCCCAGAACCGTTCCGAACAGGCCCACCATCGGCGAGACGTTGCCGATAATGTTTGCCCATTCGATTTTGCGCAAAAGGCCCATCGCTTGTTCTTGCAGTGATTCGACGAGTGCTGTGCGCATACGATTCAGGTCGCCGCCGTCCTGGGCAACCGCTCTGGCAACAGCGGTACTGACAAAATCAGTTTTGTCGGCGAGGCGGGCGGGCAGTTGTGCAAAGCCAAGCTGCCGCATTATCCCAATGATTGTTTTGGCGGCACCGTCCGGCAGGAGCCTTTTTCGGCGAATGGTAAGACAGTATTCGGTCGCCAGATAAACAGTAATGACCGACATCGGCAGCAGGGCGAACCAGACTATCGGGCCGCCAGCAATAACAAACTCATCGAAGTATGTCCGCGGCCTCACCTGCCCTGTTGCGGCAACGCCAAAATCGGCACGCATAGCGACTATCAGCACCGTCAGCACGGCAACCAATACGATAACCAAAAAAACAATCTTTAGTTTATTCATCGCCGTATTCGACCCTTCAATAATCACTTTTCAATTGTCAACAGTCAATTATTTGCATTCGTCTGTTCATCAACGTCGGTGATAAGGATAGATTCGCCTCCGCTTTCCCTCGCTATCGCCTCCAGAAGTCTGCGGTCCTGTTTCTCCGGCCAGAAACCGATTGTATTGACTTTCGTTTTCGGCGCAAAACTCCGCAGCATCACCGAAATTCTATCTCCGAACCGGCCGGCGTCTTGGTCGCCAAGCTCAAAACCGTCCGTCAGAAAATAAATGAGTCCCGGCCCAGCGCCGCTGGTGTCTCGAACCTTCACCGCCCTCTCCATCGCAGCCAGGGCATTTGTCGTCCCAGCAGGACGTATCGAATCAATAAAACCGTATGCCTCTTTTTTTGCCTGCTCGGTCGCCCTCACAAGCTTGCCGCTGCCGGATTCCAGAATCCTGTCTCCGCCGAAAACGATTACGCAGAAGTATTCGTCGGGCTGCAGGGCTTCGATGGACTTTTTCAGATTATCCCGAACCCACCCGAATATACCCTGCATACTGCCGGAGCTATCCACCACGTAGCAGACCTTACGTTCTTCAGTCCGGCTGCCGAAAAGCTCAGTTTCGCTCGGCAGATTGACGCTGTCTAAGGAAGACCACTCCATTTCAACGGAAGGAGTTGATGAGAAGCTGTTTGAAAAATCCTGCGTCACTGGTTTAGGCGTATTAAAGGCGGGGTTTGGAGACACCAATCGTTCAGGGGCCTTTGTGCCGCCTCTTTCGGTAATGTTTTCTCTGACAAGTCTTTTCACTCTCGGCTTGGGAATTACAGGTGCGGTCTGGATGAACTTTTCTACCCGGCTGATTTTCGTTGTCGGTGCAGGTCTTTGTTCGTCCGCTGCCTGCAGAATGCGAGAAACTCACAACACCGAAGATTGTCAGCACCGCAAGATGCACAGTGATTGAGACCCCCCAGGCCCAAAATGTCACGCTGCCGCTTCGGCACCTTGAAACCATCCTTTGTTTCATTGAAGCCGCCAGAAAAACGCTCCTTTATCTTACTTGGCTAAATCTGAAACCACAATGCAAATGTCAATGGTTTTGGCTTTTTCACTTATTCTGTTATTCCACAATTTCCACTTGTGAGAAGGTTGGCACCAGCAGGTTATAAATCAGTATCGCGTCGCCGTTATTCAGGCGAATACATCCACGTGAGTCCGCTGTGCCGATTAGATTGGGGTCTTTCGTACCGTGAAAAGCGATGCCGGTTTTGCCCTTAGCGTCTCCCTCGATGCCTTCGAGTGCTATCCATCTTGAGCCTAACGGATAATCCGGGTCTTCGGCTTTATATGTTTTTCCGGTATCCGGGTCCGTCCATGTGGGTGTTATTAGTTTTCCGCCGGTTTTGACCCGCCAGAGTCCTTTTGGTGTTTCTCTGCCCGGTTTGCCCAAACCTACTCTAAAGCTGCGAACGTATGTGTTCTGAAGGAACAAATCCATCGTGAAGGTCGAACGGTATATCCTCGCGTGGAATGGGCCGTTAATCACCTTTATCTTCTCTCCCGCCCGCAGAGCTTCAGGACGGTGAATGTTGTTGATTTGCAGCAGAGTCTCGTATGGCACCTTGTGCTCACTGCCGATTGTCGATAGCAGCTCGCCGGGCCTTACCGTGTAACCGCTGCAGAGTTTGTCCTGTGGAAAAATCTTCGGACTGAACAGCCATTCGTTTGCCAGCTGCGCAAGCTGCTCTTTTACAAATGCTTTCTGTTCGCTGCTCATAACCATCGGCAATACTTCATTTAGCTTGTCGCGCGCATCTATAATTCTTACCGGCTTTGAATTGATATCTGCCATTGCCTTAGCTATAAGCTCAGCGACCTGCGGGTTCGCTTCTGCCGGGGTCTTTTGCAGATTTGGTTTGGACTTGGCCGCTGACACCTCTGTGCCCGCTTTACCTGGCGTCTTGCCCCTGTGTTTGCTGGAAAGATAATAACCGCCGATGAAAGCAATTGCTATGCTGATAATCACCGCTGCTGGAATAATAATGTATATCCATTTTCGAAATCTGGTTCTTTGTCTGTCGTATAAATCGGAAGGATAATGAGCCATCTTTAGCCTCCTTGCTCCCGGCTACAGTCGGGCGGGATTACAATGTATTATTTCTTCGTCGGTCACCAGAAAATCCATCTGTTTATCATGGTCTCTCATCGGCACCTCTTCAACCATCTGTTCTGCAAAAGCAAAGCCGCATCTTTGTGCTCGCAGCGCCGTATTGGCAAAGAATCTGTCGTAATACGAGCCGCCGTGCCCCAGCCGATTGCCTTTTCTGTCGAATCCGAGCGCCGGCGCAACAACCAAATCAATCTCTTCTATCGCCATTGGTGTCCCTTTTGTTGGATTTCTAAGGCCGGTAACTTCGGTCGAAAAGCCGGTTTCCAGCGTATTTATTCGCACAGGTGTCATATGCTTCTGCTGCCAGGAGATTTTCGGTACCGTCACTATTTTACCTAACTGCCAGGCACAGAGTATTGCCTCTGTGGTGTCAGCCTCGTAAGGCAGTGATAAATACAGCATAATTGTCGATGCACTCTGGAACTGTGGTGTTGAAATCAAATTCCGGCACGCCTTTTTACTTTTAGCGTTCCTTTGCTTTTCGCTCATTTCGAGCAAACACTTTTGCAGTCTTTCGCGCAGCTGTACTTTCTCCATCTGAGTTACCTTTGTTTGCGGTGTTCCTTCAGTTGTGCTTGCTATTTTGTATCAAGCTTTCCAGCTTTTGTAAATAATGCTTAATATTTTTTTCATATCCAATTGTTTTGGGGCTGTAATATTTTTTCTTCATTCGGGAGGGTATGTACTCCTGCACCACGAAGCCGTCCTCGAAATTGTGTGGATATTTGTAATCTGTTCCGAATCCCATTTTTTTTGCGGCGGGGTAATGGCTGTCCTTTAGATGTTTTGGTACAGGTATTGTCGGCTGCTCTTTTACGTCTGCGACCGCCTGCCAGATGGCCGAAGCCGCCGCGTTCGATTTTGGGGCGCAGGCGACGTATATAGCAGCCTGGGCCAGCGGCAGTTGCGCCTCCGGCAGACCCACAAATTCGGATATCTGTACTGCTGCCGCTGCCAGGACCGTCGCCATCGGGTCAGCGTTGCCCACGTCTTCGCTCGCACAGACCGCAATCCGGCGGGCGATAAAACGCGGGTCTTCGCCGCCCACTATCATCCGTGCCAGCCAGTAAACCGTGGCATCAGGGTCGCTGCCACGCATACTTTTCTGCAGCGCGCTTGCCAAATCGTAGTGTGTATCACCGGTGCCGTTGTAGTCGATGGTCTTTTGTTGTATCGAATCTTTCGCGACTTCCAAATCAAATTTTATCTTGCCTCTGTCCCGACCTGCCCCCGCGCCTCCCGACGCGAGTCGGGGCGGCGGGTGCGAGGCCTGCGACAGTACGCCGACCTCCAGGGCTGTCAGGGCCTTTCGAGCATCGCCGTCGCTGGTTACTGCCAGGAACTTCAGTGTTTTCTCATCGACCTGAATGTCATATTTACCCAGACCCCTTTCGGAATCGGCGATTGCCTGCTTGAGTAGCTGTAAGATGTCCGTTTCTTCGAGCGGCTCAAATGAAAAAACAGTGCTGCGGGAAATCAGCGGTGAATTGATGGCGAAGAACGGATTTTCCGTCGTGGCGCCTATCAGGATTAAGACCCCCGCCTCCACATCATCCAGCAGGACGTCCTGCTGGGCTCGGCTGAAGCGGTGGATTTCATCGATAAAAAGCACCGTTCTCGTTGCGCTGGCGGCAAGCCTGTCGCGGGCGGCGGCGATTACCTCGCGGATGTCCTGAACGTTCGCAGCCGGCGCGCTTAGATAATGGAACTTCGCCTTCGTATAATTGGCTATCACCATTGCCAGCGATGTCTTGCCTGAGCCTGGCGGGCCATAAAATATCAGACTGCTGAGCCTGTCGGCCTCCAGCATTCTTCTCAGCAGCTTCCCCTCACCGAGGAAGTGTCTTTGTCCGAGGAACTCGTCGAGATTTCGCGGCCTCATCCGAACCGCCAGAGGGGCTGCCGATGCTATATTCGCCTTTTCCCGCTCGTTAAACAGTGTTTTATTGGACCTGTGCTGCATCGGCTGACTATTATAGCTGTAATGCCCGTGGCTGTCGAAATTATTTCTGCTGCTTTTGAGATGAGGGCTTCGGGCTTTTTTCACGGCAGCGAATGCAAAAAAAAATCCACGAAGAGATTTTTTATTTGATTTGTGTCGGTGACTGATGCATATTTACAAATTCTCATAGTGGAATTATACTTTGAAGTTTATCTGAGGTTCTGAAAAGAGATGGTATAAAGGGCGTTTTTTAAGGAGATGAATATGAGGAAAGAAGGAGTTTTGTTGGCCGCCGTAATTTTGTTGGCTGCATCAGCTTTTGCACAGGCTCAGGAAGGTAAGCTTGGTGCTACTGTGGATTTCACCTATGCGAGTCGTTACATCTGGAGAGGTTTTGACCTCTACCATAATAATGATGGTGCAATCCAGCCCAGTATCGATGTGGACCTTTACGGCACAGGCTTTGGATTCAAGACCTGGTATTCGACCGCTACTCAGGGCGACCATGTAAATGGTGACCAGATAAACTACACCGTATATTATGGCAATACCGCTTTTAAGGGTGAGACCTATGCTACGGAGTATAAGGTCGGCTGGACGTATTATAGCTACCCTCACAAGCCAAAAACGGCTGCGCAGGAATTCTTTGGCTCTTTTTCCTGGCCTAATATCTGTCCGCTTGGCGTAGTTCCAAGTTATACTGTGGTGAAGATGTGGCCCGCCGTCGAAAATTCTCCGATGTTGCTGATGCTTACAACGAATCTGGCTGGTTCCATATCTTTGGGCTTGGCTATGACTTGGCTGTCCCGGGGATGGAGAGTCAGAAGCTGAATCTGTCCACGAACTTGGTTTACAATGATGGTGCCGGTGCCGCTAATGTGGCACACGACTGGTCGCACATCGTTTTTGGCGTCTCAACCGGTTTTGCCATCACCCAAAATCTTACCTTCACGCCGGGATTCTACTTCCAGAAATCTATGGAAAAATCGGTCGATGGCTCGGACGAATATTGGACCACTCTGAGTATGGCCTACAAGTTCTGAGGCGACTGGATAATTCTTGGTATTGGTAAAAAAGGCCGGTTTGAAAGCCGGCCTTTTATTTTGCTCCCTTATCTGTCGCCGCTGCTATTTCCCATGGGCGTATTTGAAGAACTGTTTTCTCAGAAGTTTTGTAATAGGCCCAGGCGTTCCATCGCCGATAGTTCTGCCGTCAATCTCGACTACGCCGATGACCTCCGCTGCAGTGCCGGTAAGGAAAAACTCATCGCACACATACAAATCAAATTTCGTCAGATTCTTTTCCACTGCCTGCAGCTTCTCTTTTTTGGCCAGCCTGATTACAATAGCTCGTGTTATACCTCCCAGCGCACCTGCTTCAATGGGTGGCGTGTAGATTACTCCGTCTCTTACGATAAAAACGTTGTCGGCTGCTGCCTCGGTGACATAGCCTTCGTGGTTATACATAATTGCTTCGGGCACATTGTTGTCCAGCGCCTCAATCTTGGCTAATATGTTATTTAAATAATTCAGACTCTTAATCTGTGGCGGAATCGCCAGCGGGTGATTGCGGACTGTCGTTGCACTGATTACCTTTAACCCTTTCTCGTACAGTTCCTCCGGATAAAGCTGAATGCTGTCCGCTATGATAAACAGGCAGCCTTTCTCGCATATGAAGGGATTTAGTCCCAGATTTCCAACTCCGCGGGTAACCACCAGCCTGATGTAG